>JBOGYE010000155.1:0-4424 GCA_050696635.1 Solirubrobacteraceae bacterium
ATCAGCAGCGCCGCGGAGATTGCCTTCACGCTCACGGGCACAACCCCCTGGATGTCTTCGGACCGAAGGCCATCGCCAGCGCCGGACGACCGGCACTCGCGGCGGCACTCGCATCCAAGACGAGCGCGCAGACCCCTAAGACCGGGTTGGAGTCCGTCCAGCGCCCAGGTACACTCAAGGGAGGAGAACTTGTCGGCGCTGACGGCGCCTATGTCCTGGAAGACCGGGTGGCACCCCGGTCTTTCGCGTTTCAGGAGCAGGCTGGTGGACCGCGCGCACGCTCCGCGCACGAGCGCAGGCCCTGGCGGCAGCGGCATGGGCCGCTCACCTCACGACCTCCTCGAACCGCCGCCCACCGCGGCTGCCGGCGACCACAACCCGCCGGTCTTCGACCGTCCAGATCACCTCACCGCTGATCGCAGGCTGCCCGGCGAAGCTCCCGAAGCGATCCCACACCGGCGCCTCCAACGCGAAGCACAGCTCGTCGCGCGATGTCCAGCGCTCAACGTCGATAAGCTGATCGCCCTCGACGCGCGAGAGACAGATCACACCAGTCTCCCCACCTCGGCCCGCGCGCCCGCCGAACGGAACGACCGCCACAGCTGCGCCGCGGCGCTCGAGTTCGGCGATCACGTCAAGCCACCACGCCAGCTCACCACGTCCCGGTCGCAGCCGCGCCGCGTGAACCCGCGAGGCCTCCCGACCGGACGGCGTCCGGCACGGCTCACCCGCACAAGCGCAGCACGACGGGCAGGATCGCTCCCACCAGCCGCGCGAGACGTGGAGATGCGGGAGCGCGACTGCGCGCCCCGCAGAGCCGCGACCCCAGCGCCATTCCCGACAGCGCGCACCCGGCGCGGCCCCGCATGAGGGGCACCAGCGCTCCAGCCAGTCTCGGCGGCAGCTCATCGAGATGTCCCTCCGGCGGCGGCGCCGTCGACGAGCCCGTGGAGCCCCGTTGCGGTCCAGATTTGACGCTGTTGCCTGCTCAACTGGGCAGGCAATCGCCGGATTCGCGATTTACCTGCCCAGATAGGCCTGCGCAACCAGCGCTGCAGATCGACAGAAAGCTGCCCGTTAGCAGGGCTTTCAGGCGATGGCGAGACCCAGACTCGAACCGGGGACACCACGATTTTCAGTCGTGTGCTCTACCAACTGAGCTATCTCGCCCTGGCGGCGCGATGCTAGCGGCTGCCATGCGCCGCAGCAGCTCGAGCGCGCCGCGCTTGTGCAGTGGCTCGTTGAGGTTGCCGCACTTGGGCGACTGGACGCACGAGGGGCAGCCAGCCTCGCACGGGCACTCGCCGATCAGGCGGCTTGCGTCGGCAGCGAGCCGCTCGAACTGATCGTAGCCCCGGCGCGTGATCCCGATCCCGCCGGGGTGGCCGTCGTAGATGAAGATCGTCGGGCCACCGGTCTGGGGGTGGGCGTTGGTCGACAGGCCACCGATGTCCCAGCGGTCGCACATCGCGATCAGCGGCAGGACCGCGATCTGTCCGTGCTCCAGGGCGTGCAGCGCGCCGAGTAGATGCGCGGCCGGGAACGGATCGGCCGCCGGCGCTCCGAGAATGTCATCGAGCTCGTACCACAGCGCCCGCGTCGTGAACTCGGTCGTCGGAAGGTCAAGCGCCTGGAAGTCGATCGTCGAGTGGTCCTGCAGCGCCTTGCGCTGGTAGCCGAGCACGGTCTCCGAGTAGACGACCGCCCCGTAGGAGAGCGTTACGCCATGGGTGTCGCGGCGGTCCTGGAGGCGCTGGATGTAGGTCATGCTCTCGCGTTTGGCCTGCGTGAAGTAGTCGCCGTTGAACGGCTCCATCACGGCGCGCCTGGATGGCAGGTCGAGCTCCAGGACCCGGTAGGAGCGTCCGAGGTGCAGGTAGACGGCGCCCTCGTGGACCGTCGAGTAAGCGCGCCCGGCCTCGATCGTGCCGAGCACCTCGCCCGAGGCGGCGTCGAGCAGCACGAAGCTGTCGTGCGAGGCGGAGCGCAGCGCCACGCGCGCGGCAGGGTAATCGTCGGCGCGCGCCGGGACGAAGCCAGTCGCGCGCTCTCGCAGGAGCCCGTCGGCGGCGAGCCGTTCGGCGTGCTCGCGCCATCGACCGCCCAGGATCGGCGCGTCCTCGTCGGTGAGTGGGGCCTCGTGGGCGGCGCACAGCAGGTGCTCGGCGTAGATCTCGGGGCTCTCGGGGTCGAGGATGGCCGCCTCGACGGGCCGGCCGAGAAACTCATCCGGATGGCGACAGAAGAACTGGTCCAGAGCGTCCTCGCCCGCGATGTAGACGGCCAGCCCCCGCCCGCGGCGTCCAGCCCGGCCCCACATCTGGCGCAGACTCGCGACCGTGCCGGGGAAGGTGACGCAGATTGCGGCGTCCAACTCGCCGATGTCGATCCCCAGCTCCAGCGCATCGGTCGCGACCACGCCGAGCAGCTCGCCCTCGGTCAGCGCCCGCTCGATCTCGTGGCGCTGCGCGGGCGTGTAGCCGGCGCGGTAGGGAGCGATCCGCTCGGCCAGCTCGGGGGGGAGCCGGTCACGCGCGTGGCGCAGGATCAGCTCGACGCCCTTGCGCGACTTCATGAAGCAGATCGTGCGCGCGCCGACGCTGACCAGCTCGGACAGCACCTCGGCGGCCTCGTACAGAGCCGACGCGCGCGTACCCAGCAGCTCGTCGAGCAGCGGCGGGTTCCAGATCGCGACCCGGCGCCGGGCGCGGGGCGCGCCGTCGCGCGCCACGTGGTTGAACGGGTCCAGGCCCGTCAGCTCCTGCGCCAGCGCGACCGGGTTGGCGATCGTCGCGCTGGCCAGCAGGAAGCGCGGCTCGGTGCCGTGGATCGCGGCCACGCGGCGCAGCCGGCGCAGCACGTTGGCGACGTGCGAGCCGAACACGCCGCGATACACGTGCGCCTCGTCGACGACCACGAACGCGAGGTTGGCGAACAGGTCGGCCCAGGCGTGATGGTGGGGCAGGATCCCGACGTGGAGCATGTCCGGGTTGGTGATCACGAGGTTTGAGCGCTTGCGGATCGCGGAGCGCTCCTGGCGGGGCGTGTCACCGTCGTAGATCGCCGGACGCAACGAGGTGTTCATGCCGAAACGGTGCAGGCTGCGAGCCTGGTCCTGGGCCAGCGCCTTGGTCGGATACAGGTACAGCGCGCGGGCGGTGCGGTCGGTGCTCAGCGTCTCCAGAGTCGGCAGCTGGAAGCACAGCGACTTGCCTGAGGCGGTGCCAGTGGTGACGATCGTCGGGCCGTCGAAGGCAGCGAGCAGCGCCTGCTCCTGGTGGTCATAGAGGTGCTCGATTCCCGCCGCGTGCAGCGCCCGGGCGACACCCGGGCTCAGCTGCTCGGGGATCTCGACGACGCGCGCCGGCGAGGCGTCGTAGACGTCGTCGTGCACGAGGCGCTGCTCGTCGCGGCCGGTTTGAAGCAGCTGCGCCCAGGGCTCTGCGGCGTCAGTGGCCGCAGGCACGATTCACCGTACGCCGTCGCCGCCGCGCTGGGCGAGCGTCGTGACGACCGCCTCGTAGACGCCGGCTCCATAGCCGTCGGATGCGATTTGAACGCCGGGGCGGCCGGCGAGGTCTTGGGCGAGCGTCGGGTCGCGGGTCAGCGCGTTGGCCACCAGCCAGAACGCGCCGACCACCGACGCCGCGTCCAGGTCCTCGCGGGAGTCCCCGGCGGCGATGCAGTCGCCGGCGGCGTATCCGCGGGCCTGCATGTGCCGGGCCACGCCGCGCGCCTTCGACGCGCCGGCGGGAATCAGGTGATAGGCGTGGATTGCGGGCGCGCCCGGGGGCTGCTCGTCAGTTGCACGGATCACGCCGTTGTCGACCAGCCGCAGCCAGTCGCAATCGCTCCGCTCGAGCGTCTCGGCGACCTCGGTTAGATCGACCCGGCCCCTGAACAGGTGCGATACCTCGCGCCCGATCGACCACGGCGTGTGGTACTCGAGCCGGCCGGCGTATCGCTCCAGGAGCAGCCGCGGCGCCCCGGACTGCTCGATCTGCTCATAGATCGTGCCCGCTTCAGGGGTCGGCACCATGCCGTCGGTCAGCCACTCGAGCTCGCCGTCGAGCACCAGGCCGCAACCGAGCTCGAAGATGTAGGCGGAGCAGCCGATCAGCCGCGCCGCGTCGAACACGCTCTGCTGTCGGCGGCCCGAGTACAGCACGACCTCGACGCCGGCACGTGCGCACGCCTCGAGCGCGCGCACTCCGATCGAGCTGAAGCGCCCGTCGGCGCCGGTCAGCAGCGATCCGTCGGGGCCGAGCAGGGTTCCGTCCAGGTCGGCGTACAGGCAGCGCACGGAGACCGGCGCGCTCAGGCTGCGCCGCGGGCGCGGGCGGCATCGGGGGTCGCGCGGTCGCGGGTCGCGCGGTCTGGAGTCGCGAGGTCGGCGGTCGCGGCCTCTGCGGTCGCGGCCTCGG
>JBOGYE010000156.1:0-8001 GCA_050696635.1 Solirubrobacteraceae bacterium
CTTGCGGACGCAACCAATGCTAGCGCGCCGCGCGCCGCGCACCGCGCCCCGCGCCCCGCGCCGCAGGCGCGGGCACTTTCGGACACGCGCGTCCATCCGGCGAGGGGCGTGCCTGGCTGCGTGCGCCATCCGGGCACTATCGGACACACTCTCTGACCAGGCGCAGTGCGTGGCTGAGAATGCCCGCAGGAGGCGGGGGCCGGGGCGTGGAGGGGCGTGGGAGAGCCGGGGGCCGGGGCGTGGGATCACGCGGAGGACGTGGGAGAGCGCGGACCGCGTGGGAGGGCGCGGAGCGCTTGGGAGAGCGCGGGAGCGCGTGGGAGGGCGCGGAGCGGGCGCCCCCTCAGTCGCCGGCGCCTAACCCGTGCTCGAGCGCGCCCTTGACGGCAGCGTCGACCGCGTTGCACCGGTACAGCGCCACCGCCTCCACCGACTGGAAGCGTCCGCCCGGCGCCGCTGCGGCGCCGTGGTGGCAGAGCACGCAGTGCAGCAGCGCCAGACGACGCCCCTCGTCGAGCGCGTCGATGCCGTGCGATGCCAGGATCCGCTCGCCGATCACCAGATGTCCCAGCAGCCGCCCTTCCTCGGTCAGCCCGATCTCCGCTCCGTAGGTGAACTCAGCGGTGCGTCCAAGGTCGTGGGTCAGCGCGGCGCACAGCAGCAGATCCGCGTTCAGCCCCGGGTGCAGCTGGCAGGCCTCGCGGGCGAGCGTGGCGACCGCGACCGTGTGCTCCAGCAGCCCGCCCAGGTAGGCGTGATGGCTTGCCCGCGTACACGGTGCCCGGCGCCAGGCGGCCCGCAAAACGGAGTCGGACAGCAGCGACTCAAGCAGGGTCGCGTAGCCGCGATCGTAGACCTCGGAGGCGAGGTGCTCAAGGAAGCCGTCCAGCTCGTCCAGGTCCCGGTACGCGGTCGGCAGGAACAGCGTCGGGTCGGCGTCCGGCGCGCGACGGATGTCGGTCACCTCCAGCACGAGCTCGTCGCGGAATCGCTCGACGCGCCCGCGAACCCTGACCAGGTCGCCGCGATCGAAGCGCCCGGCCAGCGCGTCGGCGTCCTTGAACGCTCGCGCGGGCAGGACGCCACCGCGATCGCGCAGCTCGAGCGCCAGGTATGGAGAGCCGCCGCGGGTGATCAGGCGGTCCTTGCGTGTGCAGGCGAGCACCGCGTCGCAGTCGTCCCCGGGGCGCAGCGCGCTGATCGATGCGGTCGTCAAGTCGTCTGGCGCCATCAGCCCATGATGTACGGTGAGTCGGATGCAGCCGCTGCAGTGGGAGCACCGTCCCGACGGGCTTCGGGCCCCGGCGCTGGTGTGCGCGTTCAAGGGCTGGAACGACGCCGCGGACGCGGCCTCCAGCGCGATCTCCTTCGTCGGCACCTCGCTCGGAGCGCGGCGCTTTGCGAGTATCGACCCGGAGGAGTTCTATGACTTCCAGGCCACGCGGCCGCGCGTCAAGATGTCCGACGGGCACACGAGAGAAATAGTCTGGCCGGCGGTGGAGCTGTACGAAGCGCGGGTGCCGCGCGCGCCGCGCGACCTGATCCTGCTGACGGGGTCCGAGCCGTCGTTTCGCTGGCGGACCTTCTGCGGGCTGGTGATCGAGCTGGCCGAGGCGCTCGGCACGCAGTTGGTGGTGACCGTGGGCGCGCTGCTGGCGGACGTGCCGCATACGCGCCCCGTGTCGGTCACCGGCCTGAGCTCCGACGACGCGCTGGTGGCGCGCCTCGGGCTGGCCCCCTCGGCGTACGAGGGGCCGACGGGGATCGTCGGGATCTTGCACGCCGCCTGCCAGCGGGCCGGGCTGCCGTCCGCGAGCCTGTGGGCGGCCGTTCCGCACTACGTCGCCGCATCGCCCAACCCGAAGGCAGCGCTGGCGCTGGTGCGCAAGCTCGAGGGGCTGGTCGGGGTCGCGGTCGAGGCGTCGGAGCTGGAGTCCGCGGCGGTCGACTACGAGCGCCAGGTCAACCTGGCGGTTCAGTCAGACCCAGACGTGCAGGCGTTCGTCGAGCGCCTGGAGCAGTCGGCGGAGCCGGACGACTCCGCCCCGGACGCGCTGCCGTCGGGCGACACCATCGCCCGTGACCTGCAGCGCTTCCTGCGCCAGCGCGGCGACGGCGGCGTGGGCGGGGGCTAGCGGTCCCAGGGCTGGCAGGCCGGCGTCCCGGGGGCTAGCAGGCCGGCGTCCCGGGGCTAGCGGGCGGGCTTCCCGGGGGCTAGCGGGCAGGCGCCGCCCACGTCAGCGCTCGGCCGCCGGACACGCGAGCCGGTAGTCGCAGATCGAGCAGGCGGAGAACGACGGCGTCGGCTCGAAGCCCTGCGAGAGGATCCCCTCGGCGACCTCGGTGGCGACCTCGCGCACCCACTCGCCGCGATCGCGCCCGTCGGATGCGACCGCCACCTTCTGATCGTCGAGCAGGTAGTAGTAGGCCTGGCGCGAGGCGTCGAGCCGCCACGCCTCGCGAGCGCCGACCGCGTACAGCGACAGCTGCACGTCCTCCGCCAGCTGGGCGGCGGTCTTTGGGCGGCCGGTCTTGTAATCGATCAACTCGTACTCGCCTCCGGGCAGCCGGTCGACCCGATCCACGCGCCCGCGCAGCAGGTGTGGCCCGATCCGGAACGTGAACTGGCGCTCGAACCAGACCGGCTGCGACTCCTCGGACTCGAACCGCGCGTGGTAGCGGGTCAGCGCCGAGGCCGCCTTGCCGCGCAGCTGGCGCTCCTCCTCGGAGTCCCCAAAGCCGCCGCGCCGCCAGCCGTCTCCGAGCAGGCCCAGCAGCTCTGGCAGCGAGCCGCCGTCGGCCGCGTGATAGCGCTCCAGCACCTGGTGCACGAGGATCCCGAAGCGCTGGTGCAGGGTCGGCTCCTGGGGGATCCGGAACACGCGGGCAAATTTGTACTTCAGCGGGCAGGTGCGGTAGGTGTCGATGTCGGTCGCCGATAGGACGACGCCGTCGCCGCGGCGGGGCAGGAACGGCTCCAGCGACGGCTCGTCGCGGGCCGCCACAGCCTGTGCCCGACGGCGCGCGTCGCGCTCGGAGTCCAGCAGGTATTCGTCGAGCGACGAGGACTCGAAGATCTCCCGCTGCTCAGCGGTCGCCGCCTGGAGGATGCGCTGGTTGACGTCACGCAGCGACTCGGCCACGCTCTGCCCCTCGGGTCGCGCGATCAGCGCCGCCAGCTTGAGCAGCTCCAGGTAGCGGACGACGGCGTGCGAGACGTCCAGGTCGGTGTCGAAGCGCAGCTCGCCAAGCCTGCCGCCGGCGCGCATCGTTCCCTCCAGCAGCTCGTCGCGCAGCAGCCGGTAGGTCGAGTGCAACGCCTCAGCCGGCCCGAACAGCTCCTCCTCGCGGTCGCTCCAGGCAGCGCCAAGTCGCGCGCGCACACCCTCGACCGCGGGCGACGGCGCCAGCGGCGCCCCGCGATCGTCGGCATGCGGGTAGGCGAGCACCAGCCGGCGCGCGGCGCGGCTGCACGCGACGTACAGCAGCTCGGCGAGCATCGTCGCCCGGGTCTGCTCCGGGTCGGCCGCCGGCAGCGACTCGATCTGCTCCGGGTGGGCCGTCGGTAGCGCCTCCGTCTGCTCCGAGTCGGCCGCCGGCAGCGCCTCGGCCAGCAGCGCGTCGGGGATCGACTCGCCGGCGTCGCAGCGCAGGCCGGCGTGCAGGCCGACGACGTAGACGTGGTCGGCCTCCAGCCCGCCGGCCGCCGACAGCGGCAGCACCTGCACGACCGCCGGGTGGCCCAGGTCAGGCTGCTCGGGCTCGCGCAGGCCGAAGTCCGCCACCGCGGTCACGGTCCGCGCGAAGTCCCGTGCCGTCGCCTGCGGCGAGCGAGCGACATGCGCGGCGGCCAGCTCGCTGAAGCTGGCCAGCGCGCGCAGCCGCGCCACCACGTCGGGCTGCGCCGCGAACAGCTGTTGGCGGCGCAGCCCCAGCCGTTCGATCAGTCGGTGCACGTGCAGGTCAGGCCGGCTGGTATCCAGCGACCCCGAGCCGGCCTTGAACAGCTTCAGGAACACGCGGATCCGCTCGCGTGCCTCGGGCGGGACCTGGGGCGCCTCGATCGCGGCCGCCAGCGCCGAGACCATGTCGAGCTTGCGCCGGCGCGCGATCTGCGTGCAGCGCGCGATGTCGACAGAGCGCAGCTCGATCGGCGGTCGCGCCAGCGCGCGCACCACGGCGCCGGCGTCCGCCGGATCGACCAGCAGTCGCAGCCAGGACAGCACATCGCGGATCTCGGCTCGCTGAAATAGCGCCGCCTCGCCCACCAGCCGGTGCTCGATCGCGCGCTCCTCGAGCGCCACGGCGATCGCCTGCCCGGTGTGGGCGATCTCGGACACCAGTACCGCCACCCTGCCGGGCGCGACCCGCTCGCGCCCCAGCAGCCGCTCGATCTCGGCGGCCACGGCCTGCGCCTGGGACCGCTCCGAGGGGCAGCGCCAGAACTCGACGTCGCCGCCGGGCGCCGCCCGTGCATCGGGCCGCGCCAACCCGCCCGGGCCAGCGAGCGCAGCGAGCGCCGCGTTCCAGACGACCTCGGGACAGCGGTGCGTGTGCTCGAGCGTCACCACGCGCGCGTCCGGGGCCGCGAACGCGCGCATCGCCACCGCGCCGGCGCCGGGGTGGCGTGCCGGCGCAGCGTGCTGATCCCCGGCGACCGTCAGCGACCGTGCGGCACCCACCGCCAGCGCCAGCGTCGCGGCGGCGGGATCGAGCTCCTGGGCGTCGTCGAGCAGCAGGTGCTCGAACGGGCGCGCCCTCGGCGACCGGCCGCGGGCGCGAGCGATCGCGTCGACCATCGTCCCGCCGTGATCGCGCGCCCCCGCCTCGCGCAGCAGGCGCTCATGTCTGTCCCACACGGCGGCGAACTCACGCTCCTGGGCCGCGAACGGGTCGTCCTGCGGCAACGACCCGGCCCAGGCAGCGAACTGCTGCACGCCGATCAGCTCCGACTTCAGGCGATCGATCCTGCGCACCAGGCCGCCGAGCAGCGCGGTCGGACGTCCACCGAAGTCGTGGCTCGAGAGCGTCAGCTCGTCGATGTGCGCCACCAGCATCGCCAGCCGGTCGCCCGCCGACAGCACGGGCGGCGAGGCGGCCGCGAGCCGCGCGCCCGCGCCCGCACCCGTCAGCACGAGCTCCGCCAGCCCGGCCGGATCGAGCACGTACAGCTGCTGGTAGGCGACCTGCAGGGCGGTCTCGAGCCGCGCCCGCAGCGCGGTTGCGCGCGCCGGCGTGGGGACCAGGATCGCGATCCGCTCGACGGCGCAGCCCTGGCCGACCAGTGCCAGCAGACGCGCCTCGATCGCCCGCGTCTTGCCGGTGCCCGCGGCTCCCAGCACCACCAGCAGCGGCTCGTTGTGCTCCGCGACCTCGCGCTGGCTTGGGGTGAGCCCGTCGAGCGAGCGGTCCGGCGCCGCCCCGTCTGAGAGCAGATCGAACTCCACCGTCTGACAGCATAGGCGTGGAATGGCAGCGACAGACACCGCTTTGAGCGCCGACTGGCTCGGTGTCTGCCGCCGTGCGGCGGCCGGCGTCGGCCGCGTGCTGGAGGCGGCGCCGAGCACCGAGCAGCGCGCCCGCTACACGGGCGCCCGCGGGGAGGGCGGCGACCGTACGCTGGAGATCGACAGCGGCGCCGAGAGCGCCGTGCTCGAGCAGCTGGAGGGGCTGCACGAGGGCGGCTTTCGCTTCCAGGCGCTGTCTGAGGAGCGCGGCGCGATCGACTTCGGCGGCGACCAGGTGCGCGTGATCATCGACCCGATCGACGGCTCGCTGAACGCCAAGCGCGACGCCTGTCACTACGCCCTGTCGGTGGCGGTCGCGGACGGCGAGACGATGGGCGACGTGGCGTTCGCGTTCGTGCACGACTTCGGGTCCCGCGAGCAGTGGTGGGCGGTCCGCGGCGAGGGCGCCTTCCTCGACGGGCGGCGCCTGGACCCGGCGGCGCCCGAACGGCGCACCGCCGACGGCCGCCTGGAGCTGCTCGGGATCGAGTCGGCGGACCCGCGCCTGATGCGCGACGCAGTTGACGCGCTGGCGGCCGGCACGCACCGGCTGCGCGCCCTGGGGACGATCGCCTCGACGCTGTGCCAGGTGGCCGCGGCGCGCTTTGACGCGATGCTGACCCTGGCCCGCTGCCGCGGTGTCGATGCCGCGGCAGGGCAGCTGATCGTCCGCGAGGCCGGCGGGATGGTCGCCTTCCCCGGGTGCGAGCAACCGCTCGCGGCGCCCCTGGATGCCGTGTCGCGCTCGCGCCTGGTCGCCGCCCGCTCGGAGCGCACGCTGGCGGATCTGATCCGGATCGCCCCGTGATCGACTGGATCCTGGCCGAGAAGCTCGCGGGCTGGATCGCCGGCTCGACCGACGCGGCGCTGCCGCGCTCAGATCTGGCGGCGCTGGCGGTGGAGTCCGAGCGGCGGGTGACCGCGTACACCGGCCTTGAGCCGGTCGCGCCGCTACCGCACCCTGAGGGTGTCGACCGCAGCGAGTGGGTCGCCGCCAACGTGCGCTCGATGCGCAGCCTGCTGGATCCGGTGCTGGAGCGGACCTCCGGCGGCCTGGGGAAGCTTCGCCCGGTCGCCAAGCTCGCGGTCGGAGGGCTGGTGTCGGCCGAGGTCGGAGTGGTGGTGGGCTACCTGGCGCAGCGGGTGATGGGCCAGTACGAGCTGGTGCTGCTCGATGAGGCGGCCGAGCCCCGGCCGCCCCGGCTGCTGTTCGTGCTCCCCAACCTCGGCCAGGCGGTCCAGTCCTTCGGCGCCGAGGAGGACGAGTTCGTCACCTGGGTGGCGCTGCACGAGGTCACCCACGCGGTCCAGTTCGCCGGCGTACCGTGGCTGCACGACCATCTCGCGGGCCTGATGCGCGAGCTGCTGCGCAGCGCCGAGCTGCGGATCGACACGCGCCGTGGCCTGCGGATCCCGTCGGCTGACGAGCTGCGGCGGGCCGGCCGCGCCGTCCGCAGCGGGGACCTGATCGCGATCGTCGCGAGCCCGGCCGAGCGGGCGACGATCGACCGCCTGCAGGCCACGATGGCGGTGATCGAAGGGCACGCCGAGCACGTGATGGACGCGGTCGCGCCAGACCTGTTGCCGTCACTGCCGAAGCTGCGCACGGCGCTCGATCAGCGGCGCCGCTCCCAGTCGACCGTCTCGCGGCTGGTCGGCAAGCTGCTCGGTCTGGAGCTGAAGCTGCGCCAGTACGAGCAGGGCAAGTTCTTCTTCGACGCGATCGTGCGCGCGGCCGGGCGCGAGGCGCTGGTGCGGGTGTTTCAGGCGCCCGACGCGTTGCCGAGCCTGGCCGAGCTGGCCGACCCGGGCGCCTGGCTGGCGCGCGTGCAGCTGGCCGCGCTGTAACCCCGCGCGGCGGGCGGGTTACAAACATGTGTTCGATGATGGCAACTGCGAAGTGAGGCAACCGATGGCCACCAGCACATCCACCGCGCGCAAGCCGCGCACCACCAAGACAGCCACCGCCCGCAAGCCGCGGGCGACCAAGACGGCCGCCACGCGCAAGCCGCGCGCGAGCGCCGCGACCACCCGCCGTTCGAGCACGCCGGCGCAGCCGCGGACCGTTGCCGGTCAGGCGCAGGCCCTGGCGCAGCGCGCGGTTCATGTCCAGGTCGGCGCGAGCCTGCTCGCTCGCGAGAACCTGATCGGAACGATCCGCGACGTGCGGGGTCGCTACGGCACGCGGGCGAAGCTGGAGCGCGAGCTGGTCCGCTGCGAGCGCCGCGGCGTCCGCGCACGCAAGGGTCTCGAGCGTCAGGCTCGGGGCGCCCGGACTCGCTTGGAGCGAGCGGGCCGCGACGTCTCTCGCCAGCCGGGCGTGATCGGCGCGCGCGTCGAGAAGCTCGTGTCCGACGCCCAGCACCGGCTGACCGCGCTCTAAAGCGCCGCGCGGCTGTCGCCCGGCCCGAGCGGGGGCTCAGCCCTCAGCCTCCCCCCGGCCGGGCGCGCGGCGCGCTGTTCTCGCGTCGTCAGGCCGCGCGCGGCGCGAACG
>JBOGYE010000157.1:0-3930 GCA_050696635.1 Solirubrobacteraceae bacterium
GCCGCCGTATGCGATGAACGGCAGCGTCACCCCTGTCAGCGGGATCACGCGCGTGACACCGCCGACGATCACGAACACCTGCAGCGCGAACACCGCCGACAGGCCGACCGCCAGCAGGGTCGAAAACGAGTCGCGCGACAAGACCGCGGCCCGCATGCCGCGGTAGACGAACATCAGGTAGGCGACCAGCACGGCGACCGCGCCGAACAGGCCGAGCTCGTTGGTGATGATCGCGTAGATCATGTCGGTGTCAGGCTCGGGGATCAGCGGCCCGCCGCCGAGCGTGGTCAGGGTCGCGCGCCCGAACCCCTGCCCGAACAGCCCCCCTGCCGCCTGTGCAAACACGCCGTTGGCGAGCTGGTAGCTGCCCAGCGGCGCGTTGTACAGCCGGGGTCGAAACGGATGCAGCCACGACTCGACGCGGCCGTCGATGTGGCTGATGTGGGTGCTCAGATACCAGGCTCCGATCCCGAACGCGAGCAGTCCGATGACGACGAACGACAGCCGACCGGTGGCGACGTACAGCATCGCCAAGAGCGCTCCGTAGAACATCAGCGAGGAGCCGATGTCGTGCAGCAGAAACAGGATGAACATCGCCACGCCCCAGATCACCAGCACCGGACCGAAGTGCTTCAGCGGCGGCAGCGTGACGCCGAAGATGCGCCGCGCGCCGAGCACCATCACCTGGCGGGTATCGCGCAGGTAGCTGGCCAGGAACAGCACGAGGCCGATCTTCGCCAGCTCGGTCGGCTGGAAGGCGATCCCGCCGGGCAGCCGGATCGCGAGGTAGGCGCCGTTGACCTGGTCGCCGAGGCCCGGCAACCGCGGCAGGATCAGCAAACCCAGCGAGACCAGCACGATCACGTAGCGGTAGCGCTCGAGCTTGCGATAGTCGCGGAACACGACGATCGTGACGGCGAACAGGATCAGGCCCAGCACGAACCACTGCGCCTGCTGGCGGGCGTCGGTGGCGTTGATTCGGTAGATCTCGACGATCCCGATGCTGGCCAGTGCGGCGACCAGCGGGAACAGGTACGGGTCGGCGTTGGGCAGCGTCAGACGAAGGAAGATGTGGCCGCTGAGGCACAGCGCCAAAAAGATCGCGCCGTAGGTCAGCGACACGTTGGAGAGCACGTTCTGGCGCTGGATGAAGACGCCCGCGAACCCCGCGGTGACCAACAGCGCTGCCGGGATCAGCGCGGCCAGCTCCCGGTTGCGCGCGCTCATCGAGCCTCGCTCGCCATCCAGGCTCGCAATCGAGCCTCGGCGCGCGTCATCCGGCTGCTCATCGACTCAACTGTCCAAGCTCGGCCGAGCGCACCAGACCGATGGCCCCCGACTCGGAGCGGAGCTGGTGGTTCAGCAGCGCAGCGCGGCGGTCTGAGGGGATCGCGCCGATCGGCACGCCGGAGACGTAGTACTGCTCGTACATATGGATCCCCAGCGGCAAGTCGTAGGGGAAGCCGCGGTACACGGTCACGATCCCGGCCGAGTTGGTGGAGATGAAGAAGTACTCCCGACTTGCCAGATAGGCGCCACCTCCGACCAGGAACAGCACGACGACCACCGCGATCAGCGCCGCTCCGAGCTTGATGTAGCGCTCCGAACGGCGTCGGCGTACGGGCTCCTGCAAGCGCCGGCCCTGGGTTTTAGCCAGGCGCGGGCCGGACTGCACCTGCGGGCGCGGGGCTCGCGACTGGACCCGCTGCGCCGGCGCGACGATCGTCGCCGTCGCGGCCGCCGGCGTCCGCACCTCAGTCGGCCGATCGATGGCGTCGTAGTGGCCGTCGGCCTCCTCCAACCGGAACAGCAGAACGGTGATGTTGTCCCGGCCGCCGGCCTCGTTGGCGGCCGCGATCAACAGCTCGGCGGCACGCTCCAGTGCCGGCTCGTCGGTCAGGATCGCCGACACGCGGCCCTCGTCGATCATCGAGGTGAGTCCGTCGCTGCACAGCAGCACGACGTCGCCCGCGTGGACCGGATAGCTCCAGGTGTCGACCCGCACGTCCGGCTCGATCCCCAGCACGCGGGTGACGATCGACCGCTGTGGGTGCTCGGCCGCCTGCTGCTCGGTCAGCTTGCCCTGGCGGACCAACTCCTCGACCAGGGAGTGGTCCTCGGTCAGGCGCACGAGCTCTGACTCGCGGAAGATGTAGGCGCGGCTGTCGCCGACGTGGGCCACCGCCAGGGCGTCGTCCTCCACGTACACGGCGGTCAGCGTGGTCCCCATCCCGGCGTACTCCCGCTCGGCCCGCGCCAGCTCGTAGATCCGCAGGTTGGCCGAGCGGATCAGCGTCGCCAGTCGCTCCTGGAAGCTGCCGTCGTCGGGCAGCTCGTGCTGCTCGAACTCCTGCACCGCCAGCCAAGAGGCGACCTCGCCGGCCTGGGCACCGCCCATCCCGTCGGCCACCACGAACAGCGGCACGCGCATGAACGCGCTGTCCTCGTTGTCGCGGCGTTGGCGACCGGTGTCGGTCTTCAGGATCGTGTCGGCGGCGCGCAGCATCGTCTCAGTCTGCCCTCACTGAAGGTAGGAGAACTCGCTCTCGCCGATCCGGATCCGGTCGCCGTCGTACAGCGGCTGGGGACCCGACAGCTGCTCCTCGTTCAGGTAGGTGCCATTGGTCGAGTCGAGGTCCTCGATCACCAGAACGTGGCCCTCGCGCGAGATCCGCGCGTGGCGCGTGGAGGCGAACGGGTCCTCGAGCCGGATCTCGACGTCTCCGCGACCGAGCGTGGCGCCGTGCGCCAGGTCGTACGCGACGCCGCTCTCGTGCCCCTGCGCTCGCTCGACCAGGAGCCGTGGCTCGAAGCCGGCGCCATCTCCGGCGCCGTCGCCGAGTCCGTCGACCGCGGCGTAGGCACCGGTCTCGCCGGGCGCCGGGCCCTGCGTGCTCGCCTGGCCCGATCCGGGCATCGCGCGCGAGCCGCGACCGCGACGCAGATCACGCGTGGCACTCCATGCGACCCAGACCAGGAACAGGTACAGGACCACCAGGAAGCCGAACTTCAGGGCGACCGACACGGGCTGCAACACCGCTGCGCCGCCTACTCCAGCTCGAACCGCAGTCGGGTGGTGCCGACCTCGATCTCGTCGCCCGGCGCCAGCGGCTCCGTGCCGCGCACGCGGTGGCCGTTGAGCCGCGTCCCGTTGGTCGAGCCGAGATCGGCCAGCTCCCATGAGCCGCCGGCAGGCCTGCACTCGGCGTGAGCGCGGGAGATGTTGGGGTCGTCGACAACGATGTCGCAGTCGCGGCTGCGTCCGATCGTCGCACCCGCCGGGCCGACCACCAGGCGCCGTCCGCCGAGAACCAGCAGCGCGGTCCCGGGCGACGACGGTGCGCCGCGCGCCGGCGCGCCCTGGACGACCGTCGCCCCCGGTCCCGGCTGCGGTCCCGCCTCGTCGTCGTAGCGGTCCTCGTACCGGTTGTCGAAGTGGTCGTCGTTGTCGCCGGCGGGCGCCGGCCGCGGCGACACCGCTCGGGTCTCGATCCCGAACTCCCCGAGGCCCAGTCGCTCGTCGGTCTCGAACGCCACCGTCGGCCGTGCGAGTAGCACCAGGCGCTCGTTGCGGGCGTGTTCGAGCAGGAAGCCGACCAGCTCGCCGACGAGCGCGTCCTCGTAGTCGGACAGACGATCGCGGTCGCGGGCCGAGAGGTACACCCGATACTCATTCGGCACGTAGGTCCTGTGCAGCGATACGGTGCGATGCTCCTCCATCTCGCGCACGAGCTTGCGCGCGATCTCGACCGGTCGCACCTCGGAGCGAAAGGCACGGCTGAACGTCCCCTCGACGAGGCCGGCGATCTTGCTCTCCAGGCGGCTGAGCACACTCATGGGACGGCCCCGTGGGGCCGCTTCATGCTACGGGAGTCCTGCGCGGGTGCCGCCGCGGGCACCACCCGCGTGGGTGCCGCCGCCGCGCAGCGC
>JBOGYE010000158.1:0-60745 GCA_050696635.1 Solirubrobacteraceae bacterium
AGCCCCGCGTGTCGATCGTGGTGCCGCTCGGCGACGACCCAGACCGGGCGCTCGCATGCCTGCAGGGCATCGCCGCCCAGCCGCCCGAGCTGGACTATGACGTGGTGGTGGTCGCCGACCCGGCGAGCGCCGTCGGGCCGGTGCTGGCCCTGCTCGACGGCGATGTCGAGGTCGTCGACGGCGACGCCGGTCTGAGCTTTGCGGCGGCCGTCGCGCTCGGGGCGCAGCGGGCCGGCGGTCAGATCGTGGTGCTGATCCGGGGCGCTGCCGTCCCGAATCGCGACTGGCTGGCGCCGCTGGTGGCCGCGCTTGATGACCCGGGCACCGCCTTGGCGGTCAGCACATCGGGCGGCGACGCGCGATCGACGCCGGTCCTCGGCGCGCTGTCCGCTGCGCTGCGGGCCGCTGACCTGCGCAGCGTCGATCTGATCCGGGCCGACGACGAGCACCTGATCGGCGCCCTCGCGCTTGCGCTGGCCCAGCGCGGCCGTGGCGTGTGCGAGGTCTCCGAGAGCTCGATCGCGCCCTTCCAAACCGCCGCCCCCGCCGCCGGACACGAGCCGGGACGGAGCGCCGAGCTGACGATCGTGATCCCGACGCTCGACGTGACCTCGGAGCGGATCCGTCGCTGCGTGAGCGCGATCCGGTCGGCCACAGACGTCCCGCACGAGCTGGTCGTGGTCGACAACGGCTCGCCCCCTCAGGGCTTCACCGCGCCCGTCAACGCCGGGCTGCGCGCGGTCGGCACCCCCTATGCGGTCGTGATGAACGACGACGTGGAGCCGCTGCCGGGCTGGTGGGCGCCGCTGCGCGAGGCGCTTGACCACGGGGCCGCGATCGCGTTCCCGCTGACGGTCGGCGGCGTGGCGCGCCACGACTTCGCGGCCTGGTGCTTCGCGCTCAGCGGCGCCGGCATCGCCGAACTGGCTCACGCCCCGGGGGAGTTCTTCGACCCCTCGATGGTCGTCTGGTACCAGGACACCGACCTGCACAAGCGGTTGTGCGAGGCAGGCAGGCCGCCGGTCCTCGTCGAGACCTCCCAGATCCGCCACGGCCTCTCGCAGACGGTGGGCAGCGACGAGCCGCGGCTGCGCGCCTGGATCGACGCCCAGGTGCAGCGCGACCGGCAGCAGTTCCTGCGCAAGCATCCCGGCGCGGTCCTGCGGCCGCTGAAGCTCGCGGCATGATCGCGTTCGCGGTCTGCATCGGGGACCCCGACACTTTCGAGCGATACGGGCGTCCCGGGCTGGCCGCGCACGCCGAGCCTGAGTCGCCGCTGGCGGAGATCGACACCGACTCGATCTTCGCGGGCTACAACGAGGCCCTGGACGCGTTCGGAGATTGCGGTGACCTCGAGGCCCTGGTGCTGCTGCACGAAGACGTCACGATCGAGAACCCGGCATTCTGCGCCAAGCTTCGCGCCCGGCTCGCCGATCCGTCGATCGCGGTCGTGGGCGCGATCGGGGCGACCGGCGTTCGCAGCCTGTGCTGGTGGGAGGGTGAGATGCGCGGTCGCGTGCACGAGACGCGTGGCGTGATCGGCAGCGGCCGCGGCTGCGCCGACGTCGAGGTGATCGACGGACTGCTGATGGTGCTGTCGCCGTGGGCGGTGCGCAATCTGCGCTTCGACGACGAGCGCTTCCACGGCTTCCACGGCTATGACGTCGACCTCTGTCTGCAGGCGCTGTCCGCCGGGCGCCGGGTCGTGGTGGACGAGCTGGACGTGTTCCATCACACGCGCGGCGGGATCGGAGTCGGAGATGATTTCTGGCGCGCGGACGCCATGCTGCGGAGCAAGTGGACCGAGCTGGGCCGCGAGATGGCCAGCGACGCCGAGATGGCCGCGAGCAACCGCACCTTCACGGTCGCGCAGCGCTAGCCGCGAAGTGCCAATAGCGCGCTGAGTCGGGCTGGGCTTGGCGTCCTCCTTGGCCGGGACGCTGCTAACAATCCCGACCCCGGGGAGGACACCTTGCAGGTGATGCCTACGATTCGTGTTGGAACGGTAGAAGCCACGGCGGACGATGCGGGGGGTTAGTGCCGCAGGCTGGCGCTGCGCTGCTGGTCGAGTTAGCCGACCGAGCCGGGTTGACCGGCGCGCTGTCCGAAGCGCTGGCGGAGTTGGTGGCCGACCGGCTGGTAGCGTTGCCGGTCGGATGATCGACGGGCCGGTGCTCACGCCGCTTCCCGACGTGCCCCTGGTCAGCGTGTGGTCGACCGTCTACAACCACGAGCGTTTCGTGGCCAGGGCGATCGAGAGCGTGTTGAGCCAGGACTGGCCGCGCGAGCGACTCCAGTACGTGGTTGTGGACGACGGCTCGAGCGATCGATCTGCCGAGATCGTCGAGCGTTACGTCGAGCACCTCACCTTCATCCGCCAGGAGAACCAGGGCCTGATCGCGGCCGTGAATCGGGCGTTCGAGCCGCTGACCGGCGATTTGATCATGGCGGCATCGGGTGACGACATGTGGCCGGCAGGCCGGATCGCCCGGCAGGTGCGGTTCATGCAGGAACATCCCGAGGCCAGCCTGGCGTACTCGGACCTCGAGGTGATCGACGAGCACGATCAGGTGATCGCACCGTCGTTCTTCGTCCAGCAGCAGATCATCCCAGCGGAGGGTCGGATCACCGGACGGCTGATTCAGGGCAACTTCATCAATGGCGGTCCAGCCGTCCTTCGCGGCGGCCTGAAGTCGCTGGTCTGGCCGATCCCGCATTACGCGCCGTGGGATGACTGGTGGTTCGCCTACCGTGCGTCCCTGGCCGGCGAGGTACTGCTGATGCCCGGAGCCGAGTACCGGTATCGGCAGCACGACAGCAATTTGCTCCTGGGTGCAGACGATCGCAAGTTGGCCCAGTTGATGGTCGAGGAAGTTAGCTGCCGGCTGTGGATGATCGCCAACACGCCCCGCGGCCAGGTGTCGGTGGATGAGATGATCGCCGCCAGGGGATCGCTTGAGCACCGTCTGGCGTACATCTCGAGCCGGCTGGGCAAGACGCTCGCTGACATCGTCCCGCCGCCCACGGATGCAGTTCGGCGGCGCGCCAGTGACCTTCGTGATGCCGCGCGCACCGCGCTCGGAGCCGGCGCCTGGGATGCGGCGACGCTGCTCTGGCTCCGGGCCTACGCGATTGATCCGCAATCAGACGACGGTGCCCCGGTGCTCGCCGCTGCGCAGGAGACGCGGAATCGTCTGGCACCCGTCAGCGGCGCATCGGTGATCTACGAGGCGCGACGGTTCCTGGTCGCGGCTCGGCTTGAGGAGCTGACCGACGATCCATCGCTGATGCGCGCGTTCTGTCAAGCCTTCGATGACGACGCGGACGCAACTCTGGCCATCCACTCCGCCCGCGACGAGCCGGCGTCGCGCGAGGCGGTTCAGGTCCTGCTCGACCGGATTGGCATCGACATCGAAGACACACCCGATCTCCTTCTGCTGACGGCGCGCGACGAGTGGTCCTGGGAACGTCTGCGCGACGAAGCTTATGCGACCCTCACGCGGCGCGAGCCACCCCGTCCTCGCGCGACGGTCGGCGACGAGCGTGGTCTGCGCGAACTCGCCGCGGTCGTGTGGCGCGGCTACTGCACCGAAGCGCAGGACAGCAACGGCGACGCCGGTTAGGCGCGCCCCTTTACTCGCCGCGAGCGTCAGCGTAGAACGCGCAGAAGGCGTCGATCACGTGATCGACGTCGTCGTCGGACAGGTGCGGGCCCATGGGGAGGCTCAACACCTCGGCAGCTAGCCGCTCAGAGGCCGGAAGTTCGGCGCACGCCGCGGCGCTTCCCGCGAATACGCGTTGACGGTGGCAGGCGATCGGGTAGTGGATACCGGTTTCCACTCCCCACTCGACCAGCGCCGAGCGGAGGGCATCGCGTTCGGGTGAGCGGATGACATAGAGGTGGAAGACGTGCCCGGCAGCCTGGTCGAGATTCGGGACCACCACAGGCAGGCTCGCCAGTCCCGTGCTGTAGCGCGCCGCCACCGCCCTACGGCGCGCGTTCCAGCCTTGCAGGTACGGAAGCTTGCAGCTCAGGAGCGCTGCCTGAAGGTCGTCCAGGCGGCTGTTGACGCCCATTTCGACGTGGACGTACTTCCGCTCGGAGCCATAGTTGCGAAGACGTCGCAGACGAGTTGCGAGCTGCACATCGTCCGTGGTTATGGCGCCACCGTCGCCCAGCGCCCCCAGGTTCTTGCCGGGATAGAAACTCCATGCGGTGGCGTCGCACAGCGCGCCGACCGCGCGCTCCTCCACCGATGCGCCGTGGGCCTGCGCGGCATCATCGACCAGCGCCAGTCCATGCCGGCAGGCAATCGTGCGCAAGGCTCCGACCGCAGCCGGCTCGCCGTAAAGGTGAACGGGCACGATCGCCGCCGTGCGCGGTCCGATCGCCGCCGCCACGGCGTCGGGATCGAGATTGAACCCCTCCGCGATCGGGTCCACCGGAACCGGCACCGCTCCGACGCGCGTCACCGCGAGCCACGTGGCGATGAAGGTATGACCGGGCACGATGACCTCGTCCCCGGCACCGACGCCGCGGGCGGCCAGAGCCAGGGTCAGCGCGTCGAGCCCGCTCCCGACGCCGACGCAGTGCGCGGCGCCGACCTCCTGGGCAAAGAGGGACTCGAAGCGTTCGAGCTCGGGGCCAAGTACGTAGGCGCCGGCGGAAACGACGCGCGCCGCCGCTCGCTCCAGTTCGCCTCTCAGGCCAGCGTGAGTTGCGACCAGGTCGAGGAAGCGGACTCTAGGCGGCGTCGCGGCGGGAGGAGGGAGCGTCGGCGAGAAATTCATCGTAGTCGCGGTAGTAGTCGTTCTCGTCGTAATGCTGTGAGGCGATCACCAGGCACACGCTCCCGGACGAGAACTCGTCGATCTCGCGCCATACCATGCGCGGGATGTAGAGGCCGCAGTAAGAGCGGCGCAGCTCGTAGCGCTCGGAGTGCTGTCCGTCGTCGACTAGCACCTCGAAGCTGCCAGAAGCGGCGATCACTACCTGCTCGAGTTGACGGTGGGCATGGCCGCCGCGCGACTCGCCGCCCGGGACGTCGTAGAGGTAATAGACGCGGGAGATGTCGAACGGAACCGTCTGACCGGCTTCGAGAAACGTGAGATTGCCACGCGGGTCGTTGACCCGCGGCAGGTCGATCAGTTTGCAGCCGGTCCGCCCGAGAGGGACGTAGTTGCGCCGATCCGACAGGCGCCGACCGGCAGGATGCCGACGCCTTTCCAGCGAACTCGCGTCCGTGGGTCGTTCCGACGCGGGATTCTCGAGGGACATGCTCTCCTGTGATCGGCCGGGGGGTCGATTGCTTGAGACTCAATCCGCCCGTGGGCATGCCGATAACGAGCATGCGGAGACTCATCCGCACGTCGGTTCCCTCGTCATGGCTTACGCATCCTCACCTTCGGCTGCCCTCCCACGCCCGCGGGTCGTGTGGCTCGGCGCAGCCGGGACCCAGACGGCCTTCGGGCTGTTGACCACGATCCGCCGAACGTGGGGGTCAGACGTGTACATCGTCGCCGCCGACATCAACCCGCGCTGGCTGATCCCGGCCTCCACGATCGCCGACGCCTACGTTCAGGTCCCCCGAGCCGACGACGAGGCGTTTCCTGACTTTCTTGTCGACGCGCTTACGCGGCACGAGGTCGACACCTACATTCCGATCATAGACTCCGAGATCGTCGTCGCGGCCGCGCTGCGCGCCGCCGGTCGGCTGCCCCGCGAGGTCCTGACCCTGGCTCCGAGTGCCGAGGTGACCGTTCGGTGTCTCGACAAGCTCGAGATGGCGCGGTGGCTCGACGCGGAGGGCTTTCCTTCACCGGAGACGAGGCTTCCAGCGCACGCCGAGTGGTCTTCTGAAGGACTCGTGGTCAAACCGCGGTGCGGCGTCGGGAGCGTGGGTGTCCGCGTTCTAACCACACCGTCCGAGCTTGCCCTGCTGCGCGACGATGAAAGCGTCGTCGTGCAGGAGCGGTGTGCCAGCCCGGAACTCACGATCGATGCCTTCCGGACCCGGGGCACCGGGACGGGACGGGCAGTATGCCGGCAGCGCATCGAGGTCAAGGCAGGCGTGTCGACCAAAGCCCGCGTGTTCTACGACCGCGAGCTGGAAACGCTGGCGATGGCACTGGGGGCGCGACTGGAGCTCACCGGCGCGTTCTGCTTTCAGGTGATGCGCTCCAAGGACACAGAGAGTTGGATGATCACCGACGTCAATCCTCGGCCCGGAGCAGGCACGACGATGTCGGCCGCCGTCGGCTTCGACGTCTTGACTGCCACGCTGGCCGATGCCTGGGGTCTCCCCGAGGCGCCCCAGCTCGAGGTCCCTGCCGAAGATCGGTACGTCGCACGCCAGTACGCGGACTATGTGCTCTGATCGCCCGCGCATCGCGTTCGACCTGGACGGGACGTTGCTCGATGCGCGCGAGCGTCAGGTTGGGTTGGCGATGGCGATCTCCCGGCGATGCCGCTGGACGGAATTCGACGGTCGCCGGTTCTGGTCGGCCAAGCGGCGGGGGGCCACGACCGTCCAGGCACTCCTTCGGATGGGAGCGGCCCTTGCGCTGGCCGAGCGGATCGGGAACGGATGGCAGGCGCAGATCGAGCACCCGCGCTGGCTGGCGCTTGATCGCCCTCTGCCCGGCGTGCCACGGGTACTCGAGCGTGTCATCGACTCGGGCTTCGCGCCCGTCCTGCTCACTGCCAGACGCGACTCGGATGCGCTCCAGAACCAGCTTCGGACGCTCGGACTCCACCACCTGCTCGATCAGGTTCACGTTGTCTGTCCCGATCGGATCACGACCGAGAAGGCAGCGGTTCTCCGCCGCCCGTCGATCCTTGCCTACGTGGGTGACACGGAAGCCGATGCCGCTGCCGCCGCGGCGGCGCACGTGCCGTTCGCAGCCGCGGCCTCGGGCCAGCGAAACCGATCGTTCCTGCGTGCACGCGGAATCGAACGCGTGTTTCCCGCGGTGGGCGGAGCGGTGGATGCCCTGCTTTCGGAGGTGCTCGCCGATGTCCGGTAACCCGCATCGTCTTGGCTGCGACGGCCTCATGTCCGTCGGTTCGGCCCGCGGCGCGCTGGCCCTCGAGCGCGCTCATCTGCGCACGGTCGATCCGTCGATCCTGGACGTCGCGGCCATGTCAGCCGCCATCGGACGGCTGCGCCAATGCGCCGAGGCGGCGGCCGCCGACGCCGGTCAGCCGCTCGCCGCGATATACGATGTCAGCGACGAGGAACGCGCCCGGGCGAGCCGCCTCATCCCGGAGGTATTCGCCGCCGGAGACCGCGACCCCGAGGAAGGCGTACGCACGGCGTTCCGTGCGCTTGCATGTGATCCGACGAACCCGGCCGTCCAGGAGGCGTTTGAGTCCTTTGCCGATGTTCATGCGGCTAGGCGATCTGCGATCGCGCAGGCGGACGATCTGCTCTCGAGCGCACGCGCACGGCTGACACTGGCGTTCGCCGAAGAGGTCACCGTCGCACCCCAGCTCCTCGCCTACTACGCGAGCAAAGTCGGACCCGAGGACGACGCGACGCTGGTTATCTACGCGAAGGAAGCGAACCTGACCACGGTCGAGTCCGATCTACGTTTGGCGCTCTCGGCCGCGCGGATCGGCGATGAATCATGTCCGGACATGCTTGCCGTAGTGGTCCCGCGCAGCGCCGAGCTCGAGCGGGAGCTCGCGCGGCGAGTCCACATGATCCTTAACCTCCGCCCGCACCCGGGCGCCTTCGGCGACCTGCCCCCGTTCGATACCGACGCGCCGCCGTCATCAGCCGCCCTGTCGGCCTTCACCCACTTCTTGCCCATCAGCTGGCTCGACGAGCGCTCGCCGATCGTGGAGTTCGCCGCCGAGGACCCCGGAGTCGTAATCGGCCCCAACATGGGCGGCCGCTCCGTCAGCGCGCGAGTGACGCTCCCGCACGTTCGCCTCTACTCACTCCACGATGTGACGGTCTTCGCGCGGTCCTCAGCCTTTGTATCCGACAGCAGCGTCATCATCGAACGAGTTCCCGGCGCCGACGATCGACGGTGCGAGTTCGAAGAGGCGAATCTGATAAGCCACGGGCACCGCTTTGCGACCGCAATCCGCCCCGTCAAGGTGGCCTCCTCGGAGCGCGGGTTCTTCCTCGCCGGTTTCGGTTATTGGAACTACTACCACTGGATGCTCGAGCTGCTGCCCAAGCTCCGGTATTGGCGGTCGCTGACTCCCGAGTTGCGGGCCTACCCCCTTATGGTCGGTGAACGGACGGGCTGGTACCCGTCGCTCCTGGAAGCCCTCCGTATCTTCATCGACGAAGCCGAGATCCTAATCCTGAAGGAGAACCACGTCTACCAGGTCGACCATCTCCTCCACATCAACGCGCCGAATGCAACGCCTGTGAACCTCCGCAACGACGAGCAAGCCCGGGTTACGGACTCTCTCATCCGACCGGACACGATTCACGACTGGCGCGCACGCGTCGGTCTCGGCTCCGCTCGAACGCACGCGGCCGGCCGACGCCTGTTCCTGGCCCGCCGAGGCGATCGACGCTCTTACAACCAGGCCGACGTCCTCGGAGTCTTCGTCGCGGCGGGCTTCGAACCCGTCTACCTCGACGGCATGAGCTTGCGCGAGCAGATCGACGCGATTAGCTCGGCTGAGTTCCTCGCTGGTCCCACCGGCGCGGCCTGGACGAACCTGATCTTCAGCTCGCCCGGCACTACTGCTCTCTGCTGGACGGCAGAGCAATCGATGGGCTTCTCGAGCTTCTCGACCATCGCCAGCATCGTTGGCGTTGACCTGCGGTACCTGACGTATCCCGTCGATGCGCGTTCCACACGCGAGCTTCACCACGCTAACTACCACCTCGAGATCACCGAGGTCGAGCAGGCACTAGATGAGTTACTTGCCGGCTCTCGATCCGGTGGCACAACTGGATGAGGATGCATATGTCTCTTTCGGGCCAGCGTATTGTTGTCACCGGCGGTGCCGGATTCATCGGATCACATCTTGTCGAGGCGCTGGTGCGAGCTGGCGCTCGGGTGGCGGTGTATGACAATTTCAGCTCCGGGTTCGAAGACAACATTGCTGACGTCGCACACGACGTCGAGGTTGTCCGCGGCGACATCCTCGACCCCGAAGCGCTCAACCGTGTCGTGAGGGGCGCGGACGCGATCGCTCACCAGGCGGCCCAGCTGGAGATCATGAAGTGCATTGAGACTCCGGTAGAGGACCTGCGCTCCAACGCCGAGGGGACGCTGAACGTGCTAGAGGCCGCGCGTCGTAACGATGTGCGCCGAGTGGTCTGGGCATCCAGCGCCTGCGTCTACGGACAGGCCCAGACGGTGCCTGAGGCGGAGACCCATCCGCGAGCGCCGAACTGGCCCTACGGGATCAGCAAGCTGGCGGCTGAGCACTACGCTCGCCTGTATTACGACTACTACGGTTTCGATACCGTGGGCTTGCGATACTCCATCGTGTACGGCCCGCGCGAGTGGTATGGGCGAGTCATGACCGCTTACCTGCGGCGGGCGCTGGACGGTGGGTCACCCGTGATCTGGGGCGGAACGCAGCAGCGCGACTTCGTGTACGTCGAAGACGTGGTGCGCATGAACGTGGCCTGCCTCGCCGCCGAGACGTCGCTCCGCAACCAGGTGTTCAACGTATCCACCGGACGCGCCACATCCATCCGTGAGCTTGCCGAGATGGTCAGCCGGACGTTCGGCTTGGGTGAGCCGATCGTCGAGGACATCGCCGAAGGAGAGGTCTCGAACCTCGTCGCGGGCAGGATGCGCCTCCCCGCCGAGCTCCAGCGGATGGTGCTGGACCCCGGCGCCGCCCGTGAGGTTGTCGGGTGGAGGCCGACAACGGAGCTACCGGCCGGGATGATGGCGGAGATGGAGTGGCTGCGCGCAAACGCCGACCGCTGGTCGGTCATGCATTACTAGGACTAGGGAGGAGTGCGATGACCCTGGAACACGAGCGATTGGACCGTGTGGCGGAGTGGTATACGGGCCGTGAGGGCTTCTACGCACGGCTCGTGCGTTACGGCTTCGACGCGCTACGGCCTCACTTCCGCGGGACGAGCTGTTGCGAGCTCGGGCCGGCCGACGGACAGATGACCGGCATGCTGCTCGAGCACTTCGATGATGTGGTCAGCGTCGAAGGTTCAAGCACCTACTGCGAGCGGCTCCGCGAGCACTTCGCCGAGGAACCGGGGCTTGCGATCGTTTGTTCGCTGTTCGAGGACTACGAGCCCAAGCGCAAGTTCGACACGATCCTGGGAACCCACATCCTCGAGCACGTGGACCAGCCAATCGGCGTCCTCGCCCACGCTCGGGAGTGGGGCAGCCGGCTCGTCATGTTGGTGCCCAACGCACTCAGCATCCACCGACTCGTCGCCGTCGAGATGGGCCTCTTGGAGTCGCCCGACTCTCTCAACGCGCTCGACCAGCGGCTCGGACACCGCCGCGTCTACGACCCCGACATACTGCACGACCACATCTCCGCCGCCGGGTGGCGGATCGTGAACTCCGGGGGAGTATTCCTGAAGCCGCTCAGCAACGGCCAGATCGATCGATGGTTCGATGAGCGCATCATGGACGGCTTCGCCGCGGCCGCCCGCCACTTCCCGCGGCATGCGGCCGAGATCTTCGTCGTGGCCGAGCACGACTAGGACGGCGGACCGCCCGCCGCGCATTCCGCGTCGGCGACGATCGACCCCACCTCGGCCCGGCCGTCCAGATCCACGCGCTCCAGATCTCCGGCTGGGCGCCGAGCGGTTAGCCGGGCTCTCTCGCCCACTGAACTGCGCGAACCGGTGCCCGAGCTCGACTGCACGTAGAGTCCCGCGGGCCCGTCGAACGGCCCAGGTCAGAGGCCTGCCGGGTGCAGGATCGTCGGGAAGGTCTGAAGGTAGGCCGCCGATGGCGTGGCGATCCGCTCCACGCCCCCGCCTCCGCCCCACGCGCCGTGCATTCCCCCCGACTCGTAGAACTGTCCCGCGATGTCGATGATCACGTGGCCGCTCTGGCCAGGCAGGGCGCGGTCGTACACGGTCACGTACTGCCCCGGGCCGGGCTCCATCCCCGGCTGGCTGGGCAGCGCCGTCGTGTCGACCGGCGAGCTCAGGTAGCCGCCGGCGTGCAGAACGGTCGAGACGAAGCCGGAGCAGTCATAGCCCTGTTGCGGTCCCCAGCCTGAATGGCCGCCGCCGACGATGTAGGGCTGGCCGACGAGCGAGTTGGCTTCGGCGAGCATCTGGGACACGCGGGGGTCCGCGGCGCCGCTGGCGGCCGGCAGGCCGAGCATCGACGCCGGCAGCGCCGGTGACTGTAGCGCGGTGGGGTCGATCGAGAGCGGCGACTGGGCGGAGGGGTCTATGGCGGCCGCGGAGGGGGTCGGGTCGCCGAGGGCCGCGGATGCGGTCGGGTCGCCCAGGGCGGCGGATGCGGTCGAGCCGCCGAGGGCGGCGGATGCGGCTGCGCCGCCCAGGGCCGCGGATGCGGTCGCACCCGGCGCCGCGGACGCGCTGGCGCCGGGCGCGGCCTGGGCACTGGCGAGCGCGCTCGCGAAGTCGCTCGAGCCGCCCACCTGCGCGGCTGTGGCCGCAGCCTGCGGCATCCCGCCGGCGAGCGCCGGGTTGGAGACCTGCTGCTGTAGCGACAGGATCTGGTCGATGCGGCCGACAGCCGCCGCAAAGCTCATACGCTCTGATTGATCGGCGCGCCCTGGGCTCTCTTGAGGGGCAGCGTGAACCGCAGCATGGACGCGGAGCCGCTGCCACGGGCGCGGGCGGATAGAGTCGGCGCCCGCGATGGCGCTGACACAAGCCGACGTCGCCGTCCGGGCGCGCGAGCTGCTGGCGGGCGGCTACGAGATCCACCTGGCCTCCAACCGGACCGTGCTGGAGCGCCTGGAGCTCGAGTCGCTCGACTCGCTCGGCGTGCCGGTGGTCGCGCACGACTTCCTGGCCGCGTCGGCGGGCGACTGGTCGGTCGCCGATCTGATGCGCGTCTACAACGTGCTCAATCAGACGGTCTTCGGCGACAAGGGGATTCCGCTCCAGGACTGGGTGATGCTCGACCTCGGGCTGCTGCCATCAGCGTTCATGCTGATCACGCTGTCGGCGACTCGCGTGGCTGCCGCGCGCGATCAGGCGCTGCCATCGCAAGCCCGGGCCCTCGACGCCGCGCTCGCGCAGGCGCGGCGGCTCGGCCACCACGGGCCGATCCCGGTCGCCGGCTACTGCGCCGCGCCGACGCCGATTCCCGGGGGCTGGGTCGGCTGGTCGCTGTGCTCGGCGGTCCCCGGTCTGGGAACGGTCGCCAAGGGCCTGGCGCTGCTCGTCTACGGCGCCCGTACGCTGACCGGAGTGGCCCAGTTCTATGACCCGGCTCTGCGGGTGCACCGCAAGTTCGGGCGCATGGAGGTACTGCGCGCGGTGCTCGACCTGCACCCGGTTCCCCACACGCTCGTGTACCGCAGCGATGTGTTCGAGGAGGACGACGATCAGCCCGCCCCAACTGGCTGGCTGCGCGGCGGCGATCTGGAGGCCCAGCGCGAGCTGCAGGTCCGACTCGACGCCGGCCGTCGCTGCTTCATCCTGTCCCCCGGCCTGGTCGACGACCGGGTCCCGATCCTGGAGCGCTGATGCCCGACCGCAACTTCGTGCTCGCCTTCTCGGGCGGGCTGGACACCTCCTACTGCCTGGCGGTGCTCGTGCAGCGCGGCGAGCGGGTCACGACCGTGACCGTCAACACCGGCGGCTTCCCGCCCGACGAGCTGGCGGCGATCGAGCGCCGGGCCCGCGAGCTGGGCGCCGTCGAGCACATCGTGGTCGACGGCCGCGCGCGGCTGTATCAGGAGTTCGTGTCCGACATCCTCAAGGCGAACTACCTGCGCAACGGCGTGTATCCGTCGTGCGTCGGGGTCGAGCGGATGCTGCAGGCCGAGGAGGTCACGAGGGTGGCGGTCGAGCGTGGCGCCGACGCGATCGCGCACGGGTCGACCGGTGCCGGCAACGATCACGTGCGGTTCGATGCCGTCACGCGTGCGCTGGCGCCCGAGCTGGAGATCGTCGGCCTGATCCGGGACGAGCGCCACACGCGCGAGGAGGAGCGGGACTTCCTGCGCGCGCACGGCCACCAGGTCTCGGACATCACCGCCTCCTACTCGTTCAACTTCGGGATCCTCGGCACGACGATCGGGGGGGAGGAGACCTACGGCTCGTGGGAGTATCTGCCCGAGCAGGCGTGGCCGACGACCCGCTCGGTGACCGACGCGCCCGACGAGGCCGTCGAGCTTGAGATCGCGTTCGAGCGCGGTCAGCCGACGGGCGTGGCCGTCACCAGCGGGCCTGCCGGCGACGCGGAGGCCGAAACGGGGGCCGATGCGGGGGCCGATGCGGGGGCCGATGCGCCGATCGGCGTCGCCGGTTACGACGCGCTCGCGCTACTGAACCGGATCGGCGCCATGCACGGTGTCGGGCGCGGGATTCATACCGGCCAGACGATCATGGGAATCGCGGGCCGGCTCGGCTTCGAAGCGCCGGGGATGCTGACGCTGATCGCCGCCCACCGCGAGCTCGAGCGGCTCGTGCTGACAAACGCGCAGCAGGCGGCCAAGGCGACGCTCGGACAGACGTTCGGCGACATGCTGCACGAGGGCCGCTACTACGACACGCTGCTGGACGACATCCGCGCCTTCCTGGACAGCTCGCAGGAGCGCGTCACCGGCGACGTTCGCCTGCGCCTGCACAAGGGCAACATCGTCGCGCTCGGAGCCCGCAGCGCGCACAGCCTGCTCGACGCGGGGCGTGCGCTGGGCTCCACCTACGGCCACGGCTCGTCGCTGTGGACCGGCGAGGACGCGCGCGCGTTCGCGCACATCTACGCGACCGGCGGCGTGGTCGCCAGGCGCGCCGGCGAGCCCTGACCCTGCGCGCTCGCTTCCTCCGGCTCGCGGGCCAGTTCAGGCGGCGGCTTGCACGATCGCGGCCAGCAGTGCCTCCAGGCGCTCGAGCTCGACCACCGGGATCGACTCGGACCGCTGGTGTGGGTCACGCCCGCCGCTGGCGACCGCGACGACGTCGACGTGTCCGGCCAGGTGGTTTGCCTCGAGCGTCGCGTGGCGCTGCTCGCAGGCCAGCTCGATCCCATCAACGCGAGCCACCGCGTCGCGCACCAGGGCCAGCGCGCGCGAGCCGGGGATCTCCGGGAACGGAGGCACGACCCGGCCGGGGTCTCGTGCCCACTCCCAGCCCGCGCCGTGGGCCTGGCAGATGCGCGCGCCGGTCGCCTCGATCGCGGCCATCGCGGCCTCCAGATCGTCGCGCGTGAATGCACGTACCTCGCCCCGCACCAGCGCCAGGTCTGGGATCGAGTTGGTCGCGGTGGCGGCGAGCGCGGCGCGGACCGCCGTTTCACCGCTGGCATCCTGCGCGGTCCCGAGTCCCGGTTGGGTGGCGGGCCCGAGCCGGTCGATCACTCCGCCGCCGGCGATCGCCGCCACGCTCGTCGAGCCGCCCCCCGGCAGGCGACCGAGCTCCAGCGCCGCGACGATCTCGGCCGCGACGCGGATCGCGTTCACGCCGGCCTCGGGGTTGGCGGCCGCGTGGGCCGCACGGCCGCGGACGGCGAAGCCGAACGAGCTCTGCCCGAGCGCCCGCGTGATCACGGTGCCGATCGGGCGGGCCCCGTCGACGCAGAAGGCGCAGTCGACGACCGCCAGCAGCTTTTGATCGAGCAGGGCGACGCCCATCGGCCCGCTCTCCTCGCGGCACGTGAAGGCGGCGACGATCGTGGGCCGCGTGCCCGTCGATGTGGCGCGCCCGCCGCCTGCGCTCCCGCCGCCTGCGCCGTCGTCGCCTGCGCCGTCGTCGCCTGCGCCGTCGCCGCCCGTGCCGCCCGCGTCGCCGCGCGCGGCTCGCGCGCAGAGCCGCATCACGGCCGCCACCGCCGCCTTGTTGTCGGCTCCCAGGATCGTCTCGCCATCCGAGCGGATCACGCCGTCCTCGCCGACCTGAGGCGACACCGCCGGGTTTCCCGACTCGACCGTGTCCATGTGCGCCACGAACAGCAGCGTTGGCGCACCCGGCGTGCCGGTGACGGTCGCGATCAGGTTGCCGGCGTCCGACTCGTTGACCTCCCCTGCACGATCGCGCTGCGCGCCGACCCCATGGGTCGCCAACCAGCCTTCGATCTCGCGGGCCAGCGCCAGCTCGCGCCCGCTCGGCGACGGGATCGACACCAGCTCGCAGAACAGCCGCACGATCGACGCGTCCGGCGTCAGCACCGCAGCGCCGGTCGCGCCGGCAGGTCCGGTCACGGGAGTTGTCTGATCGGGGTGCCCGCCCGCCAGGCCGCGATGTCCTGCACCACCTGCCCGTACATGTGCCGCATCGCCTGCTCCGACACGTAGCCGAGGTGTGGGAGCAGCACGACGTTGTCGATCTCGGTCAGCGGATGGCCGGCCGGCAGCGGCTCGCGGTCATAGACGTCCAGGCCGGCGGCCGCGATCGTGTGTGAGCGCAGCGCCGTCACGAGCGCCGGTTCGTCGACGATCGGGCCGCGCGAGGTGTTGATCAGCGCCGCCGTGGACTTCATCGCCGCCAGTTGGGCGGCGCCGATCAGGCCGCGGCTGCGCTCGCCGAGAACCAGATGGATCGACAGGAAGTCCGCGGCGGCGAGCAGCTCGTCCAGCGACTGCGCCCGGCGCGCGCCTGCCTGGAAGGCGCGCTCGTCGGTCAGGTTCGGGCTCCAGGCGATCACGTCCATCCCGAACGCGCGCGCCGGGGCGACCATCGCGCTCCCCAACCGGCCGAGGCCCGCGAGCGCCAGCGTCGTTCCCGCGAGGTTGGTCGGCAGGCCGAGCTGCCAGTCGCCCGCGCGCAGTGCGCGGTCCTCGATCACGACCCGCTTGGCGACCGCGAAGATCAGCGCCCACGCGACCTCCACCGTGCTCGGCACCCCGGCCGCCAACGGCGGCCCGGTGCCCTCGGTCCCGGACACGGTCACGCGCCGCTCGCGCAGGCAGCCCAGATCGAGCGCCGCGTTGCGCATCCCGGTGGTCACCATCAGCTCGAGCCCCGGCAGGCGCTCGAGCAGCGCACGGTCAAAGCGAGTCCGCTCGCGCATCGCCACCACCACGTCGAACCGGGCCAGTGCGGCGGGCAGCTCTGGCGCGGAGACCGGCGATCCAAAGAAGCGCACCTGCACATCCGAGCCGAGCGAGTCCCAGTCGGCCCACTGCGACGCGAGGCCCTGATAGTCGTCGAGGACTGCCACGCGGGTCACGCCGCCAGTCTGTCAGGACCGCGCAGAAGCGGCCGACACAGCTCGTTCGTACTAGGCTGCGCTGCGCAAACCAACATCAGGCGGGAGAAACGATGAACAAGACGGAACTGCTCGAGGCGGTCGCCAAGGACAGCGGGCTGTCCAAGGCCGACTCGGCGCGCGCGCTGGAGTCCGTGATCAACACGGTGACCAAGACGCTGAAGAAGGGCGACGAGGTCGCGATCACCGGCTTTGGCAAGTTCTCGGTGGCCAAGCGCGGCGCGCGCACCGGGCGCAACCCTCAGACCGGCGAGCCGGTCAAGATCAAGGCTTCCAAGAGCCCGAAGTTCAGCGCCGGCGCGACGTTCAAGAACGCCGTCGCCGGGCGCCGCAAGTAGCGTCCGCCTTCGCCGGGCGCAGCAAGCAGCGGCCAGCCCGCGTCAGTCCTCGGCGGGCGCCTCGGCCGCTCGCAGGTAAGCGATCAGCTCACGGTCGGTGGACTCACGGCGCTCGACCGTCTCGCCGGTGCAGGCACACAACTCGTAGACGGCGCGGTCCTCGCTGCACTCGAGGATCCGCCAGCCGGCGCCGAACAGGCGCCATCGCTCCAGATCCTCGATCGTCTGCGGACGGTCGCTCACGAGCCCCTCACAGCGCCACCGTCAGGTCCGCCGTCGGGGATCGTCGCCCACAGCGCGCGCATCGTCGGCGCGAGCTGCGCCAGCTCTGAGAGGTGCAGCTCGGACAGCGACCGCAGCTTTGCCGCGCCGAGCTTGGTCAGCGCCACGCGGACGAGCGATTGCTGCTCCGGGTCGCGCTCGCGCGCCACCAAGCCGGCCTCCTGGGCTCGATCGAGGAGCTCGACCGCGCTGTGATGGCGGATCAGCAGCGTCGAGGAGAGGTCTGAGACGGTCGGACCGCGTGGCTCTCGGCTGGCCCTGACCGCGAGCAGCAGCTGATGCTGGGCGGGGGTCAGGCCGGCAAGCTTGGCCTGCTCGGCGCTCCAGTGCAGGAAGCTGTGCAGGCCATGGCGCAACTGCGCCAGGCGCTCATAGTCGTCGTCGGACAGCTCCCCGCTCGCGGCGCGCTTGGACCTGGCCCTTGGCGGACGATCGACCATATCGTGTCACGATATCGTATTGCGTGTCGAACTCCCGATGGCTCGCCCATATCCTTGCACCAGGTAACGCTCGTGCCCGCCCTCTCGGACATCTCCACCCGCGCCGACTGCGAAACGCTGGTGCGCGCGTTCTACGGCCGCGCGCTCGATGACGAGATCATCGGCTGGCTGTTCACGGACGTCGCCCAGCTCGACCTCGAGGCGCACGTGCCGAGGATCGCCGCCTTCTGGGAGACGGTGCTGCTCGGCGCCCGCTCCTACGGTGGCGGCGCGTTCGCGCCCCATCTTGCGCTGCACCGGCGAGCGCGACTGCGCAGCGGCCACTTCGAGCGCTGGCTGTGGCTGTGGCGGACGACCGTGGACGAGCTGTTCAGCGGGCCGTGCGCCGAGCTCGCCAAGGCCCACGCCGAGCGCGTCGCGGCGGCGTTCGCCGCCCGGCTGAGCGCGCTGTCGTCAGAGCCCCCTGGTGGCACGGCCGCGCCCGTGCTCTCGGTCAGCCGGCACGGTCCGGCCTGACGATTCAGTCGACCTGCGCGTTCGACGCGTCGACGACGCGGTCGCGACCCGATCGCTTGGCGCAGTAGAGCCGCTGGTCGGCGATCCGCAGCGCCGTCTCGAGATCGTGCTGGTCCTGCGTCGTGGCCAGGCCGACGCTGGTCGTGAGTGCCAACCCGGGCGCGACCTGCTCCCAGTCCGCGCCGCGCACCGCAGCCCGGATCCGCTCGCAGCAGGCCGCGGCGGCGCGTTCGCCGGTGGCGGGCATCACCAGCACGAACTCCTCGCCGCCGCTGCGCACGACGGTGTCGGCACCGCGCAGCGCGTCACACAGCAACGCCGCCGCGCGAATCAGCACCTGGTCGCCGACCGCATGGCCGAAGCGATCGTTGACCGACTTGAAGTAGTCGAGGTCGAGCACCGCCAGACTGAGCGGCAGCGCCAGCCTGTCGGTCGCAAGACGGTTCAGCTCGCGGGCCAGGTAGCGGCGGTTGTGCAGCCCCGTGAGCGGGTCTCGATCGGCCTGCTCGCGCAGCTGCCCGTGCAGCTCCTCGAGCTGGTCGGCTCGCCGGGCCAGCTCCGCGTGCGCCTCCGCCAGCCGTCGGTTGCTCTGCGCCAGTTGGTCGCTCTCGCGCCGCGCCGCCTCGGCTTCGAGCGTCGCGCGCTCGAGACGGCGCTGCAGCTCCGAGAGCTCGCGCACCGCCTGGCGCTCCAGCTCGGCCGAGCGCTGCAGCGCATCGAATGCCTCGTCGACCCTGTCCGCCTCACGCAGCGCCGTCGCGAGCGTGGACAGGATCAGGCTACGGGTCTGAGGCAGACGCTCGCCGAGCCACTCGAGCGCTCCCTCGCCCGACCGCTGGGCATCGTCGAGCTGGCCGAGGCCGACTCGCGCCTGAACGGCCGCGCGAACCGTGGCCGCCAGCAGGTAGGGGTTGGGGAGCTCGGTCGCGGTCAGCAGCTCGAGCGACAGCTCGGCGTCCGCGAGCGCGTCCTCGAGCCGGCCCGCCAGGATCCGGTTCTCGGCGCGCGTCGCGTGTACCAGCGCCAGTGCGAACCGGCTCTCGCCAACCTCGCCCCGGCCGCCGGCGCCCCCACCGTCTGTGTTCCCAGCAGCGCCGCCGACGAGCGCCAGCGCGCGCTCGAGCTCACGCTCCGCACCGGCGAGGTCGCCCTGCTCCTGCATCCAGGTGGCGAGATCGTTGCGGGAGATCGCCTCCTCCCAACGGCCGCCGGCCTCGATCGTCAGCGCCAGCAACTGCTCGATGCGCTCGCGCAGGTCAGGCACGCCGAGGTTGCCGAACACGACGCATGTGGTACGGCGCGCGTGGATCCGCAGGGCCAGCGCGCCTGCGCCGTCGGCGATCGCGACTGCCCGATCGGCCTGGCGAAGCGCCTCGGCGTAGGCGCCGGTGAGGAACGCGACCTGGGACTTGACCGCGGCGATCTCGCACCGCGCGACGACGTCGTCGGAGCGCTCGCAATGGCGCTCGGCGTCGACCACCAGCTCAAGCGCACCCGGCAGGTCGCCTCGTTGCAGTTCGGCTGCGGCCTGCAGCGCTCGTGCGCGCGCGCACAGTCGCTGATCGCCCAGCGCGCGTCCGATCTCGAGGCAGTCGGTCGCCTCGGCGAGGGCGTTGCCGGCATCCTCCATGTACGTGCGGCGCGCGGCGTCGAGCCTCGCCAGCGCCGGCTCGGCGTCGCTGCTTGGGTCGGTTGGGAGCGCTGCGGTCATCGGCGAACGGTGCTGGGCTCTGATCGACCGCCCGCCCCGCGAGCTTGAGGGCCCACGACCAAGCAGTCGATCCCATCACCTGCCCGGTCGCGGACCTCAGGCGGTGCTCGGCTCCGGGGGGTCCTCGTCGTTCGGCTCTGAGGGGCTCTCGTCGAGCTCCTGCACTACGGGCTGCTCCTCGGTCGGCGCCGGCGGCAGGACGGCCGTCGGCTCGTCCTGGCCGAGCCCGGCGACGCCGCCAAGCGCGTCGTGGATGCCACGCAGCTCGGCGAGCAGGTGGACCCGGCTCTGCTCCAGCGATACCAGTTCCGCGCGCGCCTCGTCGCGCTCTCGCTCGAGCTCGGCCATCAACTCGGCGTGCTCGCGCTCGGCGCGGGACGTCAGCGCCGCGGCCTCCCTCCGAGCGCCGTCGGTCAGCGCCTCCGCTCGCTCGCGGCTGTCGGCCATCACGCGCTGTGACTCAGCTCGGGCTCGATCGCGGAGCTCCTTGGCCTCGGCGACCGCCAGCTCGAAGATCTCGGTCACCCGCGGGCCGACGTCGAGGTGAGGGTCGGGGTCGGCCTCCGCTGACCTGGCGCGCGCTTCCGTCTCATCCAGCAGCGAGTGCAGGCGCGCAATGTGCTCATCGACCTGTACGCGGTCATAGCCGCGGATCGAGATCGCGAACTCAGGCTCTCCGGTTTTCGCTTGAGCGCTCATCGGGCTCCAATCGGTCGTGGATCACGTTTGGGCGCGTCACGCCTCGGTCGAAGGGTTGCACGACCGGGCGGACACATGCGACAACATCTACCCGGATGACGAACGACGGCGACGTCAACTACGAACAGCGAGACGCTCCGCCGGGATTCCGCGCGCGCCGCGCACGGATCGGCCGCGAGCTCGGCGCCGAGCTGATCGGCGCCAGCCTGTGGCAGCTGGCGGCCGGCGAGGCCGGTATCCCTATCACTACCACCACGCGGACGAGGAGATCGTGAACGTCCTGAGCGGGCGCCCGAGCCTGCGCACGCCCCTGGGAGTGCGGACCCTTCAGGAGGGCGAAGCGGTACGGTTCGCGCTCGGCGAGCAGGGCACCCACCAGATCTTCAACCCGGGCGACGAGCAGGTCACCTTCCTCGCGATCAGCAGCCACGGGCGGCCGGACATCGTCGTCTACCCGGACTCCGGCAAGATCGGCGCCGCCGAGCGCCGCGCCGACGGCGGCGGCCTGGCCAGGTTCTTCCGGGAGCGCGACGAGGTGGACTACTGGGATGGCGAGTCCCCGCCGGGCTCGAGCCTGGCGACGTCCCGCTGATCGAGCTCCCGGCCACCACGCGACCGGTGCGGCCGGGCGATAGGCTGGCGATGCAGGGTGGATGGCCCCGACGTCTGGAGAAACCAGGTGGTGCAGTCGCAGGAGCAACCGGAGTCGCGCGCGCTGGGGTGGGGTTCGCGGTGAGCGTTCCATCCGTGCTGCACCCGTTCGCCGCCCCCAGTCGCGAGGCCGGCGACTACCTGGAGATCGTGCGGGCCGAGGGCTGTCGGCTGTGGGACGCCGAGGGGCGCTCGTACCTCGACGGCACCGCGTCGCTGTGGTACTGCGCGGTCGGACACGGACGCGTCGAGATCATCGACGCGGTCGCGGCGCAGATGCGCGAGGTCGAGGCCTTCCACACGTTCGGTCGCTTCACCAACGGTCCCGAGCAGCGACTCGCCGACGAACTGGCGCAGCTTGCGCCGATCGCCGGCGCGCGGGTGCTGTTCACCAACAGCGGCTCGGAGGCGATCGACAGCGCTCTGAAGCTGATCAGAGCCGGACATCGGATCGCGGGCGAGGGTGGCAGGACGATCTTCCTCACGCGCGAGTCCGCCTACCACGGGGTGATGGTCGGCGGCACGTCGCTGGGGGGTCTGCCGGCCAACCGCGCGTCGTTCGGGCCACTGCTCCCCGACGCCTACCAGGTGCAGCGCGACAGCCTGCAAGCGATGCGCGACGCCGTCGCCTACCACGGTGCAGACCGGATCGCGGCGGTCCTGGCCGAGCCGGTGATCGGCGCCGGCGGCGTGTTTCCGCCGCCCGACGGCTATCTGCAGGGGCTGCGCGATCTGTGCGACGAATCCGGCGCGCTGCTGGTGTTCGACGAGGTGATCACCGCGTTCGGCCGGCTCGGGTCGTGGTTCGGGTCCCATCACTACGGCGTGGCGCCGGACCTGATGACGTTCGCCAAGGCGGTCACGAGCGGGTACCTGCCGCTCGGGGGCGTCGTCGTTGGCTCGTCGCTGCGCGAGCGGCTGGAGTCCGAGGACGCGTTCACGCTCGCCCACGGCGGGACCTACGCGGGCCACCCGACGTGTTGCGCCGCGGGCCTCGCCAACCTCGCGATCATGCGCCGCGAGGATCTCCCCGCCCGTGCGGGTGAGGCGGGGCGCCGGCTGCGCGCCGGGCTCGAGCGCCTGCGCGACCATCCCGGCGTCACCGGCGTGCGCGGCGAGGGGCTGATGCAGGCGATCGCGCTGGAGCCCGAGGTACATGCGGCCGTGCTGACCGAGACGATGCTGGCTCGGGGCGTGATCGGCCGTGCGCTGCCCTACGCCAACGCGGTCGCCTTCTCGCCGCCGCTTGTGATCTCCGATGGCGAGGTTGACGAGCTGACCGACGCGATGGATGCCGCGCTCGACGAGCTCGCCGCCGTCCGCTGAGGCAAGCGCAGGCGGCCGCCCATACCGCCAGCGGGTCGGGTCGAGGCGCCGCTTACGATCGGTTGATCTTCACGAGTCCGCCGGGCGGCATCAGCGCGCTGTCGGCCCAGTCAGAGCGCTGACGTGCAGGTGGCCGCCCAGTCAGAGCGCCGCCGTGCAGGTGGCGGCGCCGACTCGCACGACGATCCGCTCGCCCGCGGCCGCGAGGCCGGCGCGCAGGTAGACGTCGGCATACCCGGTCGCGTCGGTGTGCCACCGTGTGGAGGCTCCGCCCGTGGCGGTGACCGCGACGGTCCGATCCGGTTGGTTGGATCGCACGTAGACGTCGTAGTCGTGGTAGCGAGCGCTGTAGCTGGCCGTGGCGGTGCAGCTCGCGCCGCTGGACTGGGAGCCGCCCCCACCGCGTCGGCCCGCGAGTGCGACCCAGTTCGACGCGATCTCGCGCTGCGCCTTCGCCAGTGGCAGCCTCCGATCGCAGACCTCGCGCCGAAGCGAGTTCTCGACCGCGTCCTTGGGGTTGGGCGAGGCGCTGGGCTCGGGCCACAGGTTCCGGCGGTCGTTGACGGCTCCCCCGAGCTCGAGCGGGACCAGGTGGTCGTACTCGTAGTCCCAGATCGGCCGGTGGTCGCCGTAGGCGACCATGCTGGCTCGTTTCTCGGGTTCCGTGATCGACTCGGGCGGGCGCACCGTCGCGGTCCACCCGGGCCGGCAGATCGTCTGGCCTATCGTCGCCTGGGTGACGGCGGGGTTCAGCGCTCCGGGCGTGCAGCGCGGGTCAGGGCGCGAATACAGGCCCGACCCGATCGCGTGACAGGAGCCGGGCCGCGGCTGTCGCTGGACGACGTGGCTGCTCGCGGTCGAATACGCCAGCGCGGACAGCGCGGCGGCCACCGCGAGGACGAGTGCCCGGATCACGATCGACGCTCCTCCATACATCGGACACCGTACTGCCGTGGACGGTTGACACGACCGATTCGCCAAATCATCGATCGACCTTGACGGCATCCGGGCCATCGGCGAGCCGACCACCTCGCCCTGCCACACTCTGCAAGACCGTGCCCAGGCTGCGAAGGTCCGACTGCTCAGCGCCCGGCCTGACACGTCGCCGACGGGGCCGAGGGTTCAGCTATCTGGACATCGAGGGAGGCAGCGTCGACGAGGCGGCGGTGCTCGGTCGGATCGACGCGCTCGCCATCCCGCCGGCGTGGAAGCAGGTCTGGATCTGCCGGGACCCGCTCGGCCATCTGCAGGCCACGGGGGTCGATTCCGCTGGACGCAAGCAGTATCTCTACCACGAGCAGTGGCGCCGGCGACGCGATCACGCGAAGTTCGACGCGATGCTCGAGTTCGCGGCTGCGCTGCCGCGGCTGCGCCGGCGCGCGCGTCGGGACCTGCACGGCCGCGGGCTGACCCACGAACGCACGCTGGGCTGCGCGCTGCTGCTGCTTGACCTCGGATTCTTCCGGATCGGGTCCGAGGCCTACGCCGAGCACGACGGCACCTATGGGCTGGTGACGATGCGCAAGCGTCACGTGACCGTGGACGCGGACGAGCTGGTGTTCGACTACCGCTCGAAGGGCGGCCGGCGGCGGGTCCAGGCGATCGCCGATCCCGATCTGCGCGCCGCGGTCGCCGAGCTCAAGCGCCGCCGGGGCGGTGGCGAGCAGTTGCTCGTCTATCGAGACGGTCGCCACTGGGTAGGGCTGCGCAGCGACGACCTCAACCAGCGGATCAAGCAGCTGGCGGGCGAGGAGTTCTCAGCCAAGGACTTCCGCACCTGGAACGCCACCGTGCTGGCGGCGGTTGCGGTCGCTGGCGCGGCGGCGGGCGACGCGGCGCGGACCAAGACGGCCCGGGGGCGGCAGATAACCGCAGCGGTCAAGTCGGTCGCCGTCTATCTGGGCAACACGCCGGCGGTCTGCCGGCGCTCCTATATCGACCCGCGGGTGTTCGACCGCTTCCGCGCCGGTCACACGATCGCCGACTCGCTGGCGTCGTCGCCCGGACCGATCGATCTCTCCAAGCGCGCACAGCGCGAGCGGGTGGAGGCGGCGGCGCTCGAGCTGCTCGGCGCCTAGCGGTCGCCCAATCGACGCCGGGGCGCGGGGGGCGTCGGGGCGGGGTCGCGCGGTCGCGATTCGGGTAGCACCGAACCATTGACCCGAGCGAAAGGACCGTCCTGGATGAGCGACGTGCCGCGGATCACACTCAACGACGGCAACGAGATCCCCCAGCTGGGCTTCGGGGTCTTCCAGATCCCGCGCGAGCAGACGGCGCAGGCGACGGGCACCGCACTGGCGGCCGGCTGCCGTCACATCGACACCGCCGAGATGTACGGAAATGAGGCCGAGGTGGGCGCGGCCGTGCGCGCGGCGGGGCTTGGCCGCGACGAAGTGTTCATCACCAGCAAGCTCGACAACGGCTACCACCGGCCCGACGATGCGCGGCGGGCGTTTGACCAGACCCTGCGTGCGCTCGGCACGGACTACATCGACCTGTTCCTGATCCACTGGCCGCTGCCGATGCGTTACGAGGGGGACTTCGTCTCGACCTGGCGGGCGCTCGAGCGGTTCAAGACGGACGGCCGCGCGCGCTCGATCGGGGTGTCCAACTTCCAGGTGCCCCACCTACGGAGGCTGTTGGATGAGTGCGACGTGGTGCCGGCCGTCAACCAGATCGAGCTGCATCCCTACCTGCTCAACGAGCAGGTCCGCGCCTACGGCGAGGACCAGGGGATCGCGACCGAGGCGTGGTCGCCGCTGGCCAAGGGCGAGGTGCTGGACGACCCGGCGATCGTGGAGATCGCCGGCCGGCTGCAGCGCACCCCTGCGCAGGTGGTGCTGCGCTGGCATCTGCAGCGCGGCTCGATCGTGTTTCCCAAGTCGGTCACTCCGGCGCGGGTGCGCGAGAACTTTGCGGTGTTCGACTTCGAGCTCGCCGACGACGACCTTGAGGTGGTCGCGTCGCTCGACCGCGGCGAGGATGGCCGGACCGGACCCAATCCCGACGCGTTCGGCAGGGTCGCTGCGTAGCCATTCAGCGCGCGTTGGACAGGGTCGCTGCCCTGGCCGTTCAGCGGCCTCGGCGGCCGCGGTGCCGCGCGTAGCGCCGGACCTGGAAGATCCGCGCGGCCCCGACCAGACCGACCAGCAGCGCGCCGCCGATCGCCGCCAGCAGCAGCGCGACCCCAAGCGCGATCCGCCCGTGCAGCCCAAGCCAGCCGACCCTGACGCTCTGCGTGTTCTCGAGGATGAAGATCAGTAGCAGGATCAGCACGATCGCGCCCGCGATCAGGCCGCTGAACGTCATCGACATCCGCGTGCGCGGCGGGCGAGCCGGGGTGGGCGCAGCCGTGCCCGGAGCCGCTTCGGAGACCGCCGGCTCGGGCGCTGAGGCGGCCGGCCCGGGTGCCGAACTGGGCGGCGCCTGAGCCTCTGGCGGCTGCTGCGGTGACTCCTCGTCGGCCATCACCGGCACGCTACCCGCGGCCAATCCCGCCAACCCACAACGTCAGGCTGATAGACGTCCTCGGCTGCCGGCGCCGCCGACGGGTTCGCGCCGCGGTCTGGCCGCGCGCGCCGCGGGACTTGTCTACGCGTGCGGCGTTCGCTGCCTCTCGATGCCCTGCGCGGCGGCGATTCCGGCCCCGGTGGCGCGCTACGGTGATCACGATGGCTGCGGACAACAAACGGCGTTGATGGGCTAGGCCGCTCGGTGAGAGTCGTCGTGGCCCCGGTGAGCGAGTTTGCGCCCGGTGAGCGCCGCATCGTCGAGGCCGGCGTTCGGTCGATCGGCGTCTTCCGCGTCGGTGACCGCTTCTACGGCATCCGCAATCGCTGCCCTCACCAGGGGGGACCCCTGTGTCGTGGGCATCTCCTGGACGACGCCGTGGCGGACGCGCCCGGTCGGCCGCGCCTTTCCACCAACCCGGTGCGCATCGCCTGTCCGTGGCATGGCTGGGAGTACGACCTCGAGACAGGGCAGTCGTTCCTGGGATCGGGCCAGGCGGGCGTACGCAGCTACGGCGTCGCGGTCCAGGCGGGCGGGCAGCTGCTGGCGGAGATCGAGGCCGGCGAGTCAGAGCTGCGCCCCGGCCCCTACGTGGCCGAGACCTTCGACGTGCATGTGCAAGATGACTACGTGGTGCTGGAGGCATAGACAATGACGATCGCCCAAGCCCAGTCCGAGATCAGGCAGGAGCCGGACGGCGCCCGTGCCGTGACGCTGATCGACTGCGACGTGCACGCGCAGGCCACGGAGCCGATGTTGGCCGCCCACCTGGGCCCATGGGCACGAGCGCAGCTCGCGCACTATGGGCGCCGAACGCCACGGATCACCGACTGGTACCCGCGCGCGCGCAACGGCGGAATGCGGGTCGATGCCTGGCCGGACAAGCCAGGCCACATCTGGGGCTCGGATCCGGAGATGCTTCGCGCGCAGCTGCTCGACGAGTTCGACGTCGACTACGCGATCCTCGAAGTGCTCTCGGGTCAGGACTGCTACGACCACCCGGATTTCGCGCGAGAGTGGAACCACGCGATCAACCAGTGGCAGCTGGAGACCTGGCTCGAGTTCGACCCCCGCCTGCGCGCCACGATCGCCGTCGCGCACGAGTACCCGGAGCTGGCGGTGGAGGAGATCTCCAAGCGCGCCGACGACCAGCGCTTCGTCGCCGTGCTGCTGCCCGGTAGCGCCTCAGAGCCTCTCGGCGCGCCCAAGTACTGGCCGATCTACCGAGCCGCCACCGAATGCGGGCGGCCGGTGGTGGTCCACACCGGCGGCTACGTCGACCACCGCGGCGCCGGCTATCCGTCGTTCTACCTGGACTACCACGTCGGCAACGGGATCGTGACCCAGGGCCAGCTGACCAGCATGGTCGCAGGGGGGCTGTTCGAGGAGGTGCCCGGCGTTCGGGTGGTCATGACCGAGTCCGGCGTGGCCTGGGCCGCGGCGCTGCGATGGTCGCTCGACGCCGCCTGGGAGCTGATGCGGGCCGATCATCCGCGCCTGAGGCGCCGGCCGTCCGAGTACATCGACGAGCACGTTTGGTTCACCACACAGCCGATCGAGGAGCCCGAGGATCCGCGCCATCTCCTGTACGCGATCGAACAGGCGCACCTGGGTGACAGGCTGCTGTTCGCCACCGACTACCCGCACTGGGATTTCGATTCGCCCAAGCAGGCGCTGCCGCGGGTGATCGAGGGGGAGCTTCGCCACAAGCTCCTGTGCGGAAACGCGCTCGACCTCTACGGACTGCCGGCGCTTCGCAACAGCCCGGCGACCGCCGGGACCGGCCAGGCCTGAGATGAGCGCCACCGGCCACGACCTCCCGGCCGGCGCGCCCTGTCTTGCGCCGGGCGCGTTGGACTGCGACGTCCACGTCGCGCCCGCCGACTACGCGGACCTGCTCCCCTATCTCTCAGACTATTGGCGCCAGTACATCTCCGAGGCGGCGGTTCGCCTGACCGGGGTGGCTCACGCCTACCCGCCCGGCGCTCCCGGGACGGCGACCCAGGATGCGCGAGAGCGGGGCTCGGTCGCCCCGCCGCGCACATACGAGCAGCTCGCCGAGCGCTATCTGGACGACGCCGCGCCGGAGGCGGCGGTGCTCACCTGCCTGACCGGCTTTGAGACCCATCGCAACCCGTACTTCACGGCCGCGGTCGCTGGTGCGCTCAACGACTGGGTGCGCGAGGTGTTCCTGGAGCGCGACGAGCGTCTGCGGGCAAGTCTGGTCGTCTCGACGGTGTCCCCCGAGGACGCGGTGGCCGAGATCGAGCGCGTCGGCGAGGATCCGCGATTCGTGCAGCTGCTGCTGCCGGTGCGCTCAGACCTCCCCTGGGGGCACAAGAACAACCATCCGATGTTCGCCGCGGCCCGCGAGCGTTCGTTGCAGGTGGCGCTGCACGCATGGGGCAGGGCAGGTCGATCGCTGACGCCGAGCGGCTTCACCACGACCTATCTCGAGGACTACCTGGCAAACCAGCCGATCGCCCAGGCGCAGCTGCTGAGCTTCGTGTCAGAGGGCGTGTTCGAGCGCTTCGCAGACATGCGTGTGATGGTGACCGAGTGCGGCTTCGCGTGGCTGCCGACGCTGCTGTGGCGCTTTGACAAGGACTGGAAGGGCGTCTGGCGCGAGGTGCCGTGGGTCAAGAGCCTGCCGTCGGAGTACGTTCGCCGGCACGTCGTCTTGACCACCGCCCCGGCGCACCTGCCGCCCGACCGAACGGGCCTCGAGCAGCTGCTGGAGATGCTCGGCGGCGCCCGGATGCTGGCCTACGCTTCGGACTTTCCCCACGACCACGGCGACAGTATCGTGGCGCTGCTCGATCAGCTCTCCGACGAGGACCGTCGCGGCGTCGTTCACGACACCGCCGCCGCGTTCTACGACTTGGAGTCGGCGCGTACCGGGTGAGCGTCGGACTCGGCCCTCGGGCGCACCGGATCCCATCGGTCTGCGCGGGGGCGCTCGCTGGCGGACAATGTGGGTCCCGTAGACCGTTCAGCGAGGAGGCGCCGCATATCCATGGACTGCACATATCGCTTGCGCATCCCGCACACCCCCGGGCAACTGGCGCAGGTGGCGGCCCGGATCTCCGAGCACGGCGGGCTGATCGGCGACGTCACCACGATCGTGATCGCGCGCCAGGAATCGATCCGGGAGATCACCGTCGAGTTGCGAGACAAGGAGCACGCCGAGCGGCTGGCGGCCGGGCTGGGCGAGCTGCCCGGGGTCACGGTCGCGTGGTTTCACGACCGCGCCTTCATCGCCCACGACGGCGGCAAGCTCGAGATCTCGGGCCGCCACCGAGTGCTGTCAAATCAGGAGGTGCGCGACGTGTACACCCCCGGCGTCGCGCGCGTCTGCACCGCGGTGGCGGAGTATCCGGAGCTGGCCGGGCGCTTCACGATGATCTCCCGCAGCGTGGCGATCTGCACCAACGGTACGCGGGTGCTCGGGCTGGGGAACGTCGGTCCGGTCGCGTCGATGCCGGTGATGGAGGGCAAGGCGCTGTTCTACGCCCAGCTCGCCGGCATCAGCGCGATGCCGATCCTGATCGACAGCCGCGACGTCGACGAGTTCGTCACGACCGTGGTCAGGATCGCGCCTGGATTCGGAGGCATTCACCTGGAGGACATCTCGACGCCCGAGTGCTTCGAGATCGAGCGGCGGTTGATCGAGGCGCTGCCCCAGCCGGTGATGCATGACGACGTCCACGGCACGGCGGTGGTGACGCTGGCCGCGGCGATCGCGGCATGCCGCCAGGTGGACATGCGCCTGGACGAGGCAGTGGTAGGGCAGATCGGACTCGGCGCCGCCGGCTACGGGATCGCGGCGCTGATCCACGACGCGGGCGTCCAGCGCGTGCTGGCGGCCGATCCCAATCCGGACGCGCAGCGGCGCGCGCGCGAGCACGGGATCGAGATCGCCGACCTGGACACCGTCATGGCGCAGTCCGACGTGGTCGTGGCCACCAGCGGACGCCCGGGTCTGATCGCGCCCGAGCTGGTGCGTCCCGGCCAGGTGATCCTCGCGCTCACCAACCCGGATCCCGAGATCGACCCCGCTGTGGCGCTGGCGGCGGGCGCGGCGTTCGCCGCCGACGGTACGAGCGTCAACAACGTGCTCGGCTATCCGGGGGTCTTCCGCGGCGCTCTGCTGGCAGGGGCGACCGAGATCAACACGGACATGAAACGAGCGGCCGCATGGGCGCTGGCCGGCCTGACCGTCGAGTCAGAGCTGGTCCCGGCGGTGCTGGACCGTACCGTGCACGAGAAGGTCGCCGAGGCGGTGCGAGCGGCCGCGATCCAGTCAGGTGCGATCGACCCGGATCGGATCGTCCCCGCGATCTGAGGCGGTCGCTGCCGCATGCGCGCCGTCGTTCTTGGAGTCAGCGGTCTGACGGGGCGTGCGATCGCGGCGGAGCTTGCGGACGCCGGTTGGGATGTCGTGGGAACCGGCCGGGACGGCTCGCGGTTCCCGGACGCCCTGCGTGCGCGTGTCCGGTTCGTCCGGTCTGATCGGCACGACGCGGAGCAGTTGAGGGAGCTGCTGGCTAGCGGCGCCGACGCGGTCATCGATTGCCTCTGCTACACGGCGCAGCACGCACGGGCGCTGGTTGACTGCCGGGCGGCGTTCGGATCCGCGGTCGTGCTGTCAAGCAAGGCCGTCTACATCGACGACGGGGGCCGGCACAGCAACAGCGACCAACCGCCTCGCTTCGGCGGCGCCGTGTCCGAGCAACAACCGGTGCTGGCCCCGGATTGGTCTGGTGCGTTTGCCAGTCGCGAGGGCTACGGTCCAAACAAGGTCGCCGCCGAACGCACCCTGCTTGACTGCGGCGCGGCGATCTCGATCCTGCGACCGTCTCTGATCCATGGTCCCGGTGCGGCTTGTCCACGCGAGTGGTTCGTGGTCAAGCGGCTGCTCGACGGTCGCCGGCAGATCCCGCTCGCCCAGGGCGGGCGGACCGGCAACCACCCGACGGCGGCAGCGAATCTCGCGCGCTTGGTGCGGGTCTGCGCCCAACGACCGGGGCGGCGCGTCCTCAACGCGGCAGATCCCGACACGCCGACCGCTCGCGAGGTGGTCGAGGCGATCGCCGCGGCATGCGGACGCCCGGTCCAGATCGTTGGTCTGGGCGAGGACGCGCCGCCGAAGTGGGGTTGGTCGCCGTGGGGGAACTGGCCGCCGTTCTTTCTCGACACGGCCGCGGCGACGGAGCTCGGCTATGAGCCGGTCGGCACCTATGCGCAGACGGTCGCGGCAGCGGTGCACGAGCTTCGGTCGCTGTCTCGCGAGCAGGTGATGCGACTGGGCCGCGCCCCGTACTTCGCCGAGCGCTTCGACTACGAGTTCGATGAAGCCGCGCTCGCGTCCGCGTTTCGGTGAGGGTCCCCAGCCGCGGGTGTTCACTTGAGTCCGGCTGGTCGCTCAGTCCCAGCGCCCGATCGGGTACTCGATCGTCGCCTGGGCGGCGGCGATCCGGGCGATCGGCACCCGGTAGGGCGAGCAGGAGACATAGTCCAGGCCCGCGCGATGAAAGAAGGCGACCGACTCAGGGTCGCCGCCGTGCTCACCGCAGATGCCGAGCTTGAGTCCGGGGTGGGCCTCGCGGCCGACCCAGGCGGCGAGGCGCACGAGCCATCCCACGCCGGGCTTGTCGATCGTCTCGAACGGGCTGCGGTCGATGATCCGACGCTCCATATAGGCGGGCACGAACTTGGACTCGACGTCGTCGCGGGAGAAGCCAAGCGCCGTCTGTGTCAGGTCGTTGGTGCCGAACGAGAAGAAGTCGGCGTGGCGGGCGATGCGGTCGGCCACGAAGCAGGCGCGGGGCAGCTCGATCATCGTTCCCACGGTGAAGTCTTCGCCGACGGTCAGCCCCTCCGCCTCCCCGACGCGCACAACCAGCTCGCGCATGATCTCGATCTCGTGCTCGTAGTCGACCAGCGGAATCATCACCTCAGGATGCGGCCGATCAGAGGCGGCCTTGGCGGCGCGGAAGATCGCGTGGACCTGCATCTCGTAGATCTCCGGGTACAAGATCCCCAGCCGGCAACCGCGAGTGCCGAGCATCGGGTTCTCCTCGGCGATCTCGTGGACTCGGTCGAGCATCCGCTCGAGCTCTGAGAGGTCGTCGGAGTCCTCGATGCGGGCGCGCTCAACCTGGGCGGCGAGCTCCTCGGCGTTGGGCAAAAACTCGTGCAGCGGCGGGTCGAGCAGGCGGACGGTGACCGGCAGCCCGGCCATCGCGGCGAACAGCCCCTCGAAATCGGCCTGCTGAAGCGGCAACAGCTCGGCGAGGGCCGCTCGGCGCTCGTCGACGCCGTTGGCCATGATCATCGCGCGCATCTTCGGCTGGCGGTCGGCGGCGATGAACATATGCTCGGTGCGGCACAGGCCGATGCCCTGCGCGCCGAGATCGCGGGCTCGGGCGGCGTCCTCGGGCGTGTCGGCGTTGCAGCGCACGTCCATGCGCCGCAACTCGTCGGCCCACGCGAGCACCTGCTCGAAGTTCTCGTCGACCCGCGCGTCGACGAGCGGGACGTCGTCGATCGTCACGCGGCCGGTCGTCCCATCGATGACGATCGCGTCCCCCTCAGACAGCGAGGTGCCACCGACGCTGACCGTCTTTGCCTTCAGGTCGATCGCGAGCGCTTGGGCGCCGACGACCGCGGGGCGACCCATGCCGCGAGCGACGAGCGCGGCGTGGGAGGCCTTGCCGCCCTCGCTAGTGAGGATGCCCTTGGCCGCATGGAAGCCCGCGACGTCCTCGGCGTCGGTGAACGGCCGCACGAGGATCACGTCGCGGCCCTGCTCGGCGGCGGCGACCGCATCGGCAGCGGTGAACACGATCTGCCCCTTTGCGGCCCCCGGGGACGCGCTGACCCCGGAGGCGAGCACATCGAAGTCCGCGGTCGGGTCCAACGTGGGGTGCAGCAGCGCGTCAAGGGAGCCGGCGTCGATCTTGCACAGCGCCTGCTCGCGAGTCAGCAGGCCCTCGGCCACGGCGTCGACGGCGAAGCGGACCGCCGCTTGTGCGGGGCGCTTGGCGTTGCGCGTCTGCAGCATGTACAGGCGCCCCTCCTCGACGGTGAACTCGGCGTCCTGCATATCCAAATAGTGGGTCTCCAGCGTGCGCAGGATCTCCATCAGCTGGTCATGAACCTCGGGCAGCCACGCCTTCATCTCGGCGATATCACGCGGCGTGCGCACTCCAGAGACGACGTCCTCGCCCTGGGCGTTGGCCAGGAAGTCGCCCGACGGTTCGGGCGCGCCGGTGACCTCGTCGCGGCTGAAGGCCACCCCGGAGCCGCTCGTGTCGCCCCTGTTGCCGAACACCATCTGCTGCACGTTGACCGCTGTGCCCCAGTCCTCGGGGATGTGGTTCGCGCGCCGATAGGCGACCGCTCGCGCGCCAACCCACGAGTCGAACACCGCTCGGATCGCCAGCCGCAGTTGCTCGGCCGGATCCTGCGGGAACGGCTCGCCGGTCTCCGTCCCGTAGATCTCCTTGAACGTCTCGGTGAGCTCGCGCAGAGCGGTGACGTCGAGTTCCGTGTCATCGCCGACGCCGCGATCGTCCTTGGCCCTCTTGATCGCCTCCTCGAAGCGCTCGCCAGGAATCCCACGTGACACGTTGCCGAACATCTGCACGAAGCGTCGGTAGGAGTCCCAGGCAAAGCGATCGTTGTCGGTGCTGCCGGCCAGTCCCTTTACCGACTCGTCGTTGAGACCGAGGTTGAGCACCGTGTCCAGCATCCCCGGCATCGACTCCCGCGCCCCCGAGCGCACGGAGACCAGCAGCGGGTCGTCTCGGTCGCCGAGTTGCTTGCCGGTGTGCTCCTGCAGGCGCGCCAGCGCCTCCGAGACCTCGTCGGCCATCCCCTCCGGCTCGAAGCGATCGGCACGCATGTAGGCGACACACGCCTCGGTCGTGATCGTGAATCCAGACGGCACCCGCTCGGCGCCGAGCAACCGGGTCATCTCCGCGACATTCGCCCCTTTACCGCCGAGCAGCTCACGCATGTCCTTGGAGCCGTCGGCGAAGTCGTAGACCCAGCGGGTCATGAGGCGGGAATCCTATCCCGATCGCGCCGCGGGCACGCGCCCCGAGTCGAGACGGCGGGCGCGTCCTCTACCGATTCCGGTTCGGGCCCACGAACAGCTGGCCGGGATCGACCCGCTGCCCTGCACCCGTGAGTTGAGGCACGTCGCTCGCTCGGGCCGTGTTCGGCGACTCCCACGGGTGGCGTCAGGCAGCCGGACGACTCGGGCGCGGCTCGCTTGAGCGAGGCTGGATGCCGAGCGAGCCGCAAGCCCGAGCAGACGCCGTCAAAGACGGCAGTAATTCTTTCGCGAGGCCTCTTAGCGGGACCGGAGCTGCTGGTGCCAACGTAAGGGGGACAGATGAGGTCGCGATTCGTTTGTGCTGCGGCGACCGTTGGCGCCGTTCTGGTTGTGGGGTGCGGCGGCCAGTCGCGAACAACTGGCCCGTCGACGTCTCCGCATGCGGCTGGCGCAGCCGGGGGCGCGCTGGCTCCCGGTTCGCTGGGCCGATCCACCTCATCGTCCCCTTCGTCGGCTGCGCCGACGCGCTTGTCGCCGTCGGCACACGCGATCGTGTTCGACCGAGCCACGGGCGACGGTCTGGACGCGTGGATCGAGATCGCCTCCGTGCCGGCTCGTGGGGGAGCGGTTGTTGCGCTGACCAACGCGTCGAAGCACGGGATGGTTGCTGCGGAGCCCCGGTGGTCCCCGGACGGATCTCGGATTGCGTTGGTGATGAGCCCACGGGGTCATTTGACCAGATACGCCGGTGACGGTGACATCTACGTGATGGGGGCCGACGGAACCGACGTGCGGCAGCTCACGCACGGTCTCGATGCCTCCGGTCCTGCGTGGTCTCCGGACGGATCACGGATCGCGTTCATCACGGGCCAGGGACAGGGGCTGGCGGTGATGCGCGCCGACGGCACCGACCGGCACGTCATCGCCCGGGCCCGGGGCTACTACGAGTCACCGGCGTGGTCCCCGAACGGTCGAATGATCGCCTACCAGTCAACCCCGCACCACAGCATCGACGTCACGGCAATCTTCACCATTCGACCGGATGGGACCCACGAGCGCCAGCTGACGCCCGCGTCGGCCGGCGCCGGCTTCCCAGCCTGGTCACCCGACGGATCACGGATCGCCTACTCAGCCGGCGGTCAGCTGTGGGTCATGAACTCCGATGGAACCCGTACTCGGCGTCTCACCGATTGTCGAGTCCCGTGCGTGGCCGACTTCGCCCCGGCCTGGTCGCCTGACGGCTCAGACCTGGTGTTCGTCCAGCAGGAGAACGGCGGCGGCGCCAGACGGCTATACATCCTGGCGCTGGCCACCGGAGCCATCACTCCGTTGACCCCGACCGTTCGGTGGGCCGGTTCGCCGGACTGGCGGGCTGGCGCGGGGCCGACGCTCGCGCAGCTGAAGGCCAACTTCGCGGTGCTGCGCCGGCCCCAGACCGCGGCCGACCGCTCGTGGCGAGCGCCGAAGACCGCCATGCCCGGGCTGACCCGCCTCGCCCAGCGACTGCCAGCCTCCCCCAACTCGGCCTACCCGGTTCGCCTGTTCATAGCCGTCGAGCACGACCGGACCCCGACGCACGCCGAGCAGTCCCCAGGCGGCTACCGGCTCGATCTCTACACGGTCGCAGCCAACGGCAACGTGGCCCACGTGCCGTTCGCGCCCGACGTCGACTCCGACGTGTTTCCGCTTGACGTGCTCGCGCGATACGGTGGCGGCTGGATGCTGTGGGCCGGGATCGTGCCCGACGGCGTCAGCCGCGTGCGATGGCGGTTCGGCTGCTCGCCCGCCACCAAGGGATGCCTCAAACCGGCCGATTGGAATGTCGAGATCCCCGTCCGCGGCAACACCGCCGCCGCCGCGGTGCCCAACACCGGTTCCTGCGACGTGTGCGGCCAGCCCCAAGCCGTCACCTGGTATCGAGCCGACGGCCGCGTGGTCGCGAGCTACAGCTCGACCCCAAAGCACAGCCTCACCGCGCCCCCGCTCACCACACGCCGACATCGCGGAAGTCTCCACGGACTCCTGGTTGCGTCCCGGCCCCCGCCCTCGGTGCGCGATCGGGCGGCCGCCGCCCGCGAGATTGCAAGTGACGCACGCGTCAGTTACGCTACCGTCACTTGCGTCGATGTCGGCGCGTTCAGCCAACGCTGGGCGCCGGATCGACGGTCAGCGTACGACTGCAAGGAGGAGAGGTGCGAGGCAAAGTCGGAGTCGCCGCGGGGGTCATCGCCGTCCTGTCGACTGCCACGGTGGCGTATGCGGCCGCCGGGGCCTACTCGGGACAGATCACGTTCAAGCCGGGACGCAGTGGCACGGTCGCAAAGCCGCTCCCGGCCGGGTTCACGCTTCGCCTGCGTGCCGCGGAGGTGACGGGTACACGACCGCCGGTTCAGCTGGATGTCAAGGTCAAGATCTACGGACTGGCGGAGGACGGGCGGGACTTTCCGACCTGTACGCTGGCGAGGATCGCGGCCGCGCACAACGACGCGATCTGTCCACGCGGCGCCGAGGTGGCATCCGGGATGCTAAGTGCCAGGCTCGGCAGCTCGCAGAACTTCGCCGAGGCCGGCGCGGCGTGCGATCCCCGGCTGGACGTGTGGAACGGAGGTCAGGGCAAGCAGGTGTACTTCTTCGTCACCGATGCCCGGCACCAGTGCCTTGGCGGCGCGCTGAAGACCGGGGGGACGCCACCGTATCTCGGGATCTATCGGCGCGTCGGCAACTACCTGGTGTCCAATGTCGCAGTGCCGAGCACGATCGACTATCCGCTGCCGGGCTTGGCGGGCTCGATGGAGAGCGAGCAGCTGGCTTTCGGCTCACAATCGGTCTTTCGCCACGGTCGGCACGTCGACTCACTGTCCTCGTTCGCCTGTCTGAAAGGCAAGCGCCCGTTCACCGTGACGACCACCTACACCTCGCCCACCGGCGGGACCCACAGCCAGACGATTTCGGGCTCCGGCCGCTGCTGAGGCGACACGTCGGTTCGCGCACAGGCGCGCCGGAGCAACCGGCGCGCCTGTGCGGCCGTAAGGCCCTGCGGGTGCTGTTCAGCGTAACCGCGGCAGCATGCTGTCGTCGAACGTGGGCAGCGGCTCGATGTACGGCGCGAGCAGCTCTGCCGCGCGCTCGGTCGTGAGCACCTGATCGGGCGCCAGCTTGATCAGGGCGTGCTCGGACTCGTCGTACTCCCACACGTTCTCGCCGACCAGACGTCCGCGCTCGTCATAGGGCCACACCATCGCGACCCTTCCCCGCATGAGGTACATTGCCTCGGCATCCACGTCCAGGCCTCCGGCGGCGAGCGCGGCTCCGAGCACCTGCTGATAGCCGACCATCGTGCTGACGACCATCCAGTCGCCGACCGCGACGGTCTCGCTCTCGTTGTAGAAGATCGACTGGTGAGTCTGCGCCCAGTGACGGTACAGCGGCTCCACCTGCTCTCGCCCATGGAGCGTCATCGCCGGCTGGCCGACCATCGTGAAGCGATACACGGGGTGCTCGACTGTCATCTCCGGAGCGAAGATCTCCTCGAAGCGACCGGCGTGCTCCAGGTTGCGATGACGATCGTACGCCCGCAGCAGGTAACGGTGACGGGGGTTGTCGGTTGTCGCGAGCAGCTCCTGCACGGCGATGTTCGTCTTGGTGATGTCCAGTGCGCTGACGTCCACGGCTTGCATCGTGAGGGTCTCCTGTCTGTGGTCGGATCGCCGGTGACGGCGGGGACCGCTGAGTCGCTTGTCATCCGGCGATCCCGGCCGGGCGCCCCGGCTCGGCGGCGGGACTGCGGGGGTCGATCAGGATCTTGGCGTGCTGTTCGGGCGTCGCCAGCTCGGCGAACGCGCGCTCTACTCCCGCAAGCCCGACCCTACCCGTCAGCAGCGGAGCAGGGTCGACCTTCCCCTCGGCGAGCATGTGCAGCGTGTCGTGGAACTCCAGCGGCGTGTACCCGACCGCGAAGCGCATGTCGATCTCCTTGTTGAGGGCCATCGACGGGCGAATCGTGTCGGCGCCCATGCACACGCCCACGACCACCAGGCGGGAGAACATCGGGACCCCCGCGATGATCTGATCGATCATCCCCGGCAGGCCGACGCACTCGAAGATCACGGGCCGGTGGGGCTTGACGCCGAGCGCCTCGGCTGCCCGCATGATGCGATGCCAGCCGATGGGCAGGCGGGCGAGCCTCTCCATGGTCCCGATCGCCAGCTCGACCGCGGCGGGGATCGTCGACAGGTGCCCGATCGCTGGGTGTGCCGTGTACGGGGAGCTCTCGCCGGGATCGACGACGACGTCAGCCCCGCACGCCTGCGCCAGTTGCCGGCGCCGCTCGGACGGATCGCTGGCGACGATCGTGCGGACGCCGCTGGCCTTGAGCATCAGGATCACCGCTAGTCCGATCGGCCCGCAACCGATGACGATGGCAAGGTCCCGCCGCCGCAGCTCGCCTCGGCGGACGGCATGCCAGCCAATCGCCAGCGGCTCGGTCAGCGCCGCCACGTCCGCGGACAGCCCGTTGGGCACCTTCAAGGTCAACGCCTCCTCGGTCACGACCCGTTCGGCGTAGGCTCCGGGCGCCGCGGCCGAGAGCCCGATCGCGTGCACCTCCGGCCCTCGCCTGCGCAGCGGGACCGCCACAACCCGTGTGCCCACGGCAAGCCGTCGGCGGCAGCCGGGGCCGTGCTCGGCGATCTCGCCACTGAACTCGTGACCGAGCACGACTGAGTGCGAGGAGCGCATGAATGCGTCGTAGCCGGCCTCCGCGAGGACGTCGGCGAGCTCGTCGCAGTGGTGGCGTGCGTGCAGGTCAGAGCCGCAGATTCCGCAGCGCAGCACGCTGACGAGCATCTGGCCGGCCGCCGGGCGCGGCTCCGGCAGGTCGACGAGTTCGAGCTTGGCCTCGGTACAGGCGACGGCCTTCATGTCGCCCCCTCCTTCTCCGTTGCAGGTCGGCGGTGCCACGCCCGCCGACGGTGACCACCTCCGCGCGTGGCGCGCACCCTGGTTGTCTTCTCTCGCATCCGAACCAAACTTACAGTGGCGTCACTAACAGTATCGTAAGCGTCGGCGCGGGGAGCGCCTAACATCGCCCTCATGCCGCCCGTGAGCCAGTCCGCCGGGACGCGTCGGCGCCTGACCTTCGAAGCGAGGCGCGAGCAGCTGCTGGACGTCGCGACGCGACTGGTGGCCGAACACAGCTTCCACGTGGCCACGGTCGAGGCGGTCGCTCGCGCGGCCGGGGTCAGTCGCGCGATCATCTACCAGCACTTCGGAGACCTGCACGGGCTCATGCAAGCGGTGATGGATCGTGAGCTAGCCAGGGCGCACGCCCAGGTGTCGGAGACCACGCTCACCGACCTGCGGGAGGGCGACCCGATGCGGCTGATGCTCGAGAGCCTGCGCGCGTTCCTGACCGCGGTTCACGATCATCCGGTCACGTGGCGCCTCGTACTGATGCCGCCCGAAGGCGCACCGGAGGTGCTGCGTCAGCGCATCGAGCTGGGGCGCGCCTCGGTCCGCGCCCGAATGACGGCCGCGGTCGGGCCCCTGCTTCAGTCGGAGTCCGAAGGCGCGGACGCAGAGCTCACCGCCGACGTGCTCTCGGCGATCTCAGACGAGTACGCGCGGCTGCTGATCGGCGACCCAAGCCGCTATCCGCCCGAGCGATTGATCGCCCACGCGCAATGGTGGCTCGGCCACCGCTGGGGTAACCCAACGCCAGTCGCGCGGTGCGGTCGCGGGTGAGCGCCGTCGTCCGGGACGGGTCGCGCGGGCGGTAAAAGAGCTCCGCTATATCTGTGGGTGACGATGTCGGGACCGGCGACCCCCACCTCTGCAGCGCACGACGGCGACGTTCGGTTGCGCGGGCCTCTGGCTGGCCACTATCCGGCCGCGGCGGCAATGGTGATGTCGGCGCTGATCCCGTATCTCGCCCTGTCGGCCGCGATCGGACCGATCACACCGATCATCGCTCATGGCCTGCACATGAGCCTGCAGGAGATGAGCCTGGCCTCGGGGATGGGAAACGCCGCCTACGCGGTCGGCACGGTGCTCGCGGTGCAGTTCGCGCAGCTTCTGCACCAGCGGCGAATGATGGTCCTCTATGTCGGGGTGCTCGTCGTCGGCTCGGTGCTCGAGGCCACGGCGCAGGACCCGGCCATGTTCATCACCGGCCACATTCTCCAAGGGCTGTGCACGAGCCTCCTGCTGATCGCGGCCGTGCCGCCGCTGGCGCTCGGCTTCGGGCTCGAACGCCTGCGCGAGACGGCGGTGATCATGAGCATGTGCATCTTCGGTGCGGTTGCGCTCGGCCCGCTCGTCGGCGGCTTGCAGGCGAGCGCGCATGAGTGGAGGCCCCTGTTCTGGGTCGTGACGGCAATCTCGGTGACAGCGCTTGTGCTCTCCCTGCTGACCTTCGAGGACACGCCGCCCTTTGACCGCAGCGCGCCGCGCGTGCCGGGCGTGATCGCGCTCGCCACCGCCGGGCCGGTGGCGGCGTTCTGGGGCGCCTCGGAGCTCCTGACCCACCGCTTCCTCGAGTTGCAGACCTGCGGTCTGCTCGCCGTGGGGCTGGGGCTGATCATCGTGCTGATCGTCCACCAGTACCGGGCTCCGCGAGCGCTCTTGACGATCCGCAGCATGCTCACGAGCACGATTCCGATCTCCGGCATCGCGCTGGCGTTGTTCGCCGCCGCCGCCTCGGTGTCTGCCACCGCACTGACCGCCAACCTACTCACGGGCCGCTACAGCCCCGTCGACGTCGGCCTGCTCTACCTGCCCGAGCTCGGCGGTGCGGCAGTGACCGCGGTGCTGCTCGGCGTCGTCATCAGCCGCCGGGCGATGCAGCTTCTGCCGCTCGTCGGGATGGCCTTCCTGGCAGCTGGAATCGCCGTGTTCCTCATCCACGTTCCCTCGACAGAAACCACGACCCTTATAGGCTCTGGCCTGACCGGAGTCGGGCTCGGTGCGACCGTGGCGCCGGCGCTGTTTTGCGCCGGCTTTTCGCTGCCCTCGAACAACCTCCAGCGCGTGTTTGCGATCGTCGAGCTGTTGCGCGCTGTGGCCGCGTTCATGATCGCGCCCGTGTTCGCGCACCTCGCGGTTACGGTCGGTGGCAACCTGCGGACCGGCACGACGATCGCGTTGTGGATCGGCCTGGCCATGGCGATCATCGGCACGGCGGTCCCGTTGGCTATCTATCTGCTCGGCGGGGCCCGCCCGGAGACCCCGCGGCTAGAGCTGTTCCTCGCCCAGAAGGCCCCGGCCTGGTACTCGCCGCCGCTGTTCGCCGCCGTGCGCGCCCGCACGGCCAAGATGGGACTCGACGTGGCCTGTCCCGAGATCGACTAGCCAAGAACGCCGAGTCCGGCAGTGGCCGCGCCGTCTCGTCGATGACCTCGTCCTCCATCCATCACGACGGATGCATCTTGCCGACGAGGGGCGTTGCGTTCGGTTGATGCGTGTGGGGCGAACGACTGGGGGCCGAGGGGCCGCGTGACTATCGCTGGCTTGCCCACCTTTGCACCTTGCTCGCGAGCACGAGCATCGGGAGGGACCCGCTGTCGAGCACGGTGGCGTGAAGTTCGGCGAGGGTAAAGCGCGGACCGAGCCGGCGGGAGGCCTCCTCTCGCAGGCGCAGCAGTTCCCGCTTGCCAATCAGATAGCTGAGGGCTTGCCCGGGCCTCACGATGTAGCGGTCGACCTCGTTGGCGAGAAATGACTCGGGCATCGGCACGTTTTGTCGGCCTAACAGGCATAAGGGATCGCGGCCGGTCAGAAGCCGTTCTTCAGCCGCAACTTCGGGCTAACGCACTGCTGAAGTGACCCGTCGCGCGATCGCTCCGGGCGGCCGTCGTCGGGTACGGCGACGCCGGGGCTGACGGTGCACGTGCGATGCCGGCGTGGCGGTGTGAACCGTTCGCGGCATCCGTTGCCCGGCGCTGGCGGCAGCGAGGTCCGAGACCGCGAGGCTGCCGAGGCTGGTTGCTGCCAGGATCGCCGCCACGGTCCAGGCGGTGGCGGTGGCGGCTACGCGCTGGGCCAGTCCGTCGATCGCCAAACGGACCAGCAGCCTGGGGCGCGACCGTCGCTGATGGGCGACCAGGTCATCGATGAGCGCCAGGATCTCCGGGCCGTGCCCGGTGCGGACCGGGCGCGGGTAGAGCAGCAGGATCGCGCGAGCGAGGCGGCGTCTCATGCGCCGCCGAGAGCGATCCGCTCGAGCCCAAGGCTCGCGATCCGGGCCGATTCGGATAGACGCTCAGCCAGCGCCGTTCGGCCTGCGGGGGTCAGCCTGTAGGGGTAGCGGCGGTCCTCGGCGGGCAGGCGCTGCACGAACCCGTCGGCCTCGAGCTTGGCCAGTGCTCCGTACAACGTCCCCGGTGACAGGCCGACGCCGGAGAAGCTCTGGATGTCCTTGATCAGCGCATACCCGTGGCGGTCGCCGCCGGCGAGGCTGGTAAGCACCAGGACGCTGCGTTCGGGTAACCGCATGCGCGTTCAGAGTACGCCGATCCGGTCTGGCGGCCAGTAGGTCAAGAACGCGACGCCGATGATGTAGCGCTGCGCGACCGGACCCCAGTAGCGGCTGTCATCGGAGTTGCCGCGATTGTCACCCATCATGTAGTAGTCGCCGGCCGGCACGCGGATCTGCCGGGAGAACGTGCATTCGGGCACCCCGCCGCAGGCGGTGATGTAGGTGTCGGGCTCGCGCTTACCGTCACGGATCACCTGTCCGCCCACGATCTGCAGCAGATCACCGGGCAGGCCGACGACGCGCTTGACGAACGTCTGGGTTGACTGGCTGGCCAGCGGCCGGTCACACGGTGCAGCCAGCGCGGCCCCATCGGTCGCGAACCCTTGCTGGGGGTCGGCACACCGGCCCGGCCCGAGGTCTGCGCCGCGCGGTGGATGAAAGACGACGACCTCCCCGACGCCGGGGTGGGTGTCTAGCCGGTTGACCAGGATCCGCTGGCCGATCGCCAGCGTCGGCAGCATCGATCCGGTCGGGATCTTGTACGGCTTGACCACGAACGCCTGGATCACCAGCGCGAGACCGATCGCGACGGCGACGGTGAGGACCAGCTCTGCCAGCGACCGGACGCGACGCATGAATAGCTCGGACAGCGTTATAACGGTTTCCGACTCTAGCATTCATCAGCCACCTCAGCCCGCGGGAGATCGATGCGACCGACCTCAACGGGTTCAGAGATCGTGCATTCGATGCGTATCAGGCTGGCCGGGTCCTCCTGGGAACGGTGCGTGAGCACGACGTGCGCGATCCGGCCGCTCGGCGAGATCTGCGCGATCGCGGTGGACCGCCACTCGGGTGCCAATCCGGCATCTGCAGCAGCATCGAGCACGTCATGGTCAAGACCCAGCTGCACCGAATGCTCACCAGCTGCCACGACCGACGTCTGCGCGTGCACAAGCGCATCTAACAGGCCGCTGGGATGCAACATCCCCCGCGTGCCGGCAGCGCCACGCGCAAACCCCCAGCTCGCGTCGGACTCGCGGATGTAGGTGGCCGGGCCGTCGAGGATCGCCGACGCCGGCGCGGTCTCACCGGCGACGGTGCTATCGCCGTCAAGTCGACAGCGATCGCGGCCCCGGCTGTCGGGCTGTCGCGTCGCTGCACCACCGGCGTTGGGTCGCGGGAATACGCTCCGGCAGCAGATGCACGTCATAGCTCGCTTCCGGGGGCGGCATGGCTGAGGCAGATCGTCGTGCTCGCGGATGGGGGCCGCGGTTTGAAGTTCTGCGTCTTCGGGATCTGCGGTTCGTGTTCGGTTCGACGCTGGCGTCGAGCCTTGGGGATGGGATCATCGGGGTCGCGCTCGCGTTCGCGGTCCTTGACCTGACTCATTCCGCGACTGATCTCGGGATCGTGATGGCCGCCCGGACGCTCACGATGATCGGCGGGATGTTGATCGGCGGGGTTGTCGCCGACCGCCTCAGTCGACGAATGGTGATGATCGCCGCGGATCTGGTCCGCTTCGCCGGACAGGTAGCGATCGGACTGCTGCTGCTCGCCGGGGAAGCGACCGTGTCGGAGGTCGTCGTCTCCCAGATCCTGGTCGCGGCCGGCAACTCGTTCTTTGAGCCGGCGTCGAGCGGGATGATCCAGGCGGCCGCCGGAGAGCACGTTCAGGAGGCAAACGCGCTGCGGGTGATCGCCTCGTCGAGCACCGGGATGCTCGGCCCGGCGATCGGCGGCGCGCTGGTGGCGACAATCGGCAGCTCCTACGGACTGATCGCCGACGGCGCCAGCTACCTGCTCAGCGCGGTGCTGCTCTTTCAGGTCAGCAGCTCGGCGCGTGCCGCGCACGAGCGCGACAGGGAGGCATCATCGTTCGTCGCCGATCTGCGCTCCGGCTTTGACGAGGTATCGGGTCGCAGATGGGTGTGGGCCACGATCCTCAACATGGCGATCGCGAACATGCTGATGGCGGCCTACCCCGTCCTGGGGCCGTTGATCTGCAAGCAGCACTACGGCGGCGCGCCGGCGTGGGCCCTGCTCAGCGTGGTCCTGGCCGCGGGGATGCTGGTCGGCGGTAGCGTGCTGTTGCGCTACCGGCCACGCTACCTGCTGCGCGCTGGGTTTCTCGCGTTCCTACCCGCGATGCTGCCGCTGGTGCTGCTGGGCCTGCACGCGCCGATCTATCTGATCGCCGGGTGCGCGTTCATCTCCGGCATCGGCATGACGTTCGACAACGCTCTGTGGTGGACCGCGATGCAACAGCACATCCCCGCCACAGCGATCTCGCGCGTCAGTTCCTATGACTGGGCCGGCACACTGGCGGTCCAGCCGATCGGATACGCGCTGGTCGGCCCACTCTCCGACGCGATTGGCACCTCGGACGCAATCATCGCCTGCGGCGCCGGGGCGACGGCGGTCACCATCAGCGCTCTGCTTGTCCGAGACATCCGGACGCTCGAGACAAAGCCATCCGGCAACACCAGCGACGCTCCCACAGAGCCGGCCCCCGCGTAGTCCAAGCCGCAACAGCGTGTCGGCCGTCGATCGGCGGTCTCGTGGAGACGCGGACTAGGCCGGACTAGCGCTAGCAGCACCGCGCCCACGGCCAGCAGCCCGCTGCGAGCATGCGACCGTGCCAGGGTCCGGTCGTCGCCGGAGCCCGCGTCGGCGCGAGGCTCGCTGTCTGCTGTCAAAGGCGCGCGGACGAGTGCCATCTTGCCTGCCCGAAGCTTCAGCACATCCGCGGTCACCAAGGGCTTCGTGGCCCCACTGAGCGCGCGGCCGGGCGTCCAGATCGCGCGGTCGGCTTGGCCGGCGCGACCGAGTCAGACGCCCGCGCCGTCCTCACCGGTCGCGCGCAGGAACGCGAGCACCGCCAGCACGCGCCGGTGGTCATCGTCGGTGGCGGGCAGGTCGAGCTTTGAGAAGATCGACGAGATGTGCTTTTCGACGGCACCGAGCGTGACCACGAGATCCCGGGCGATGGCCGCGTTGGACCGGCCCTGGGCGATCAGCTCGAGCGTCTCGCGCTCGCGGCCGGTGAGCGCCTCGATCGCTTCGAGCGCCGCACTCGAAGCGTCGCGGCGCTCGCTGACGAGCGTGCTGACGACCTCGCGGTCCAGCGCGGTGCCGCCTGCCGCCACCCGCCGGACGGCCTCCACGAACGTCCGGACCTCGCTCACGCGCTCTTTGAGCAGGTAGCCGATCCCGCCCTCCCCCTCCTGTAGAAGCTCGGCCGTGTATGCGGGCTCGACATACTGCGAAAGGACGACCACCGCGAGCTCGGGGTGGCGCCGGCGGGCCTCGAGCGCGGCTCGGATGCCCTCGTCCGTGAACGTCGGCGGCAGGCGCACGTCGCAGATCGCCAGGTCGGGCTTGTGACCCTCGACGATCCGCAACAGTCCGGGCCCGTCGTCGGCCTGCGCGACGACCTCGATGTCGTTCTCCTGCAGCAGCGCGGCGATCCCCTCGCGCAGCAGCGCATGGTCCTCGACGATCACCGCCCGCACGGAAGTACCGCCTCGACCTGGGTGCCGACCCCGGCGGGACTCGTCACGTGCAGGGCGCCGTCGAGCGCTTCGACCCGTTGGCGCAGGCCCGTGAGCCCGCCGCCTGCCGGGTCCGCGCCGCCGGGACCGAAGTCGGTGACCTCGACGAACAGGCCGCCGCCGCGCTCGTCGAGGCGGACCTCCACCCGCGCCCCCGGGGCGTGCTTGGCCGCGTTGGTCAGCGATTCGGCGACGACGAAGTACGCCGCGGTCTCGACGGCGGGCACCGGCCGCCGCGCCAGCGACGCGATCACCTCGACGGCGATCCCGGATCGGGCGGCGAGCGAACGCACCGCCGCCTGAAGGCCGCGGTCGGTGAGCACCGGCGGCGCGATCCCCCGGGCAAGCTCGCGCAGGTCGCGGATCGCTGCCGCGGCGTCCTCGCGGGCCTCGCGCAAGAGCGCGGCGGTCTGCGGGTCATCGCGATAGCGGTCCTCGGCGCGACCGAGCTTCATCGAGAGGGCGACGAGCCGCACCTGGGCGCCATCGTGAAGATCGCGCTCGATCCGCCGCAGCTCGCTCGCCTGGACGTCGAGCACGCCGCCGCGCGTCCGCGAAAGCTCGTCGACGCGCTCGGAGAGCATCCTCTCGCGCGGGCGGCCGGCTAACTGCGCGAGCGGGCCGGCGGCGAGCCCGAGGCCGAGAAACACGGCGATTGCCCACAGCGGCCCCATCGGCGAGATCTGCGAGAACCAGCTGTGGGGGGCCAACAGCTCCCAGAAGAGGGCCAGCAGAGCCGCGACCGATGCGACAGGTTGCGCGAACCTCTGCACCGCTCGGCCGCTGACCGACCCGTGCGCCGTCCGGCCGCTGGCGAGCCGTGCGAGCGGATCGGAGACCAGCCCGAGGCCGAGGAGCACGGCGATTGCCCACAGCGGCGCCATCGGCGAGAAATAGTGCGGGCCCGACAGCGCCCAGAACAGAGCGAGCAGAGCCGCGAAGGCGGCGACCGCTTGCACGGCCCCCTGCACAGCCCGTGCGGACGTGCGCGCCGGCCGGCCGCCGACGAGCCGCGCGAGCGGATCGGCGACCAGCCCGAGGCCGAGAAGCACAGCGATTGCCCACAGCTGCCCCATCGGCGAGATCGGCGTGTACCAGTCACGTGGGATCAACAGCTCCCAGAACAGAGCCAGCAGGGCCCCAACCGCGGCGACCGGCTGAGCGAACCTGTGCACCGCCAGGCTGCTGACCGCCCGCTTCGGCACCAGACCGCTGACGAGCTGCGCGAGCGGCCCGGCGGCGAGCCCCAGGCCCAGGAACCCGGCGACCGCCCACAGCGGCCCCATCAGCGAGAAATAGTGCGGGACCGACAGCGCCCAGAAGAGGACGAGCAGAGCCGCGACCGCTGCGACTGGTTGCGCGAGCCATTGCACCGCCTGGACGTGCCGCTCCGCACGCTCAACGCTCATCGCCGGCCTCCGCATGACTGCCATCTTCGCACCGCCCAGGGCGTTGACTGGTGGGGCCTTCCCCCGATCGGGCCGGGGGCCTGCAGGTCAACCGGACGCCCGCTGGCCACAGTGACAGCGAGCCACTTTACCGCGACCGTGAGCCCGGATGACCACCTCCTCCACGTCCCCATCGAGCAGGCCGGCCCGCTTCGTCCGCGGTGCCGCGCGGGCGACCCCACGGCGGTCGGCTGCCGGCACCCTCGGACGCCTGAGGGCGCTGACCAGGGGGCGTCGGGAGGATCCCTGGTGGTCGCGTCCCGGACTGATCGCGGTGGGCGCGCTCACGGGCGTGCTCGTCTTCTGGGCGCTCACGGCCAACGGCTACGCGAACAACTGGTACGCAGGTGGCGCGCTGGCGGCGAGCCGAAGCTGGAAGGCGCTGTTCGACAACGCGGCCGACCTGTCCGGCGTCGTCTCGATCGACAAGGGTCCGCTGTCGGACTGGATGATGGGTTTGTCCGGGCGGATCCTCGGGTTCAGTTCGTTCAGCATGCTGCTGCCCAACGCGCTGTGCGGGATCGCGTCGGTGGTCCTCCTCCACGACGTCGTGCGCCGGACGCTCGGGCATCGGGCGGCTCTGCTCGCCGCGCTGGTGCTCGCGCTGTCGCCGGTCAGCGTCGTGATGGACCGTTACAACGACCCTGAGGCCCTGCTTGCGCTGCTGCTGGTCGCCTCCGCGTGGGCGCTCGTTCGCGCGCTCGAGTCGGGCCGATTCCGGCACATGCTCCTGTGCGGCGCGTTCGTCGGCCTCGCGTTCAACACACCAAGATGCTGGAGGCCTACCTGATCGTGCCCGGTCTCGCCGCCGCCTTCGCGGTGGCGGGGCGCGGCGGGTGGCGCCGCCGGCTCGGCCATCTGCTGTCCGGCGGCGCGGTCATGGTCGTCGTGAGCTTTGCCTGGTTACGGCGATGATGCTGATCCCGGCCGCCGACCGGCCGTACGTCGCCAGCACGGCGGACAATTCGTGGTTCTCGCTCATCTTCGGCTACAACGGCCTGTCACGGTTGACGGGAGCCGGTCCGAACAACCCCTCGGCGGGCCTGACCCGGCTGTGGACCGGCTTCATCGGGGGTCAGGTCGGCTGGCTGTTGCCGTTCGCGTTCGCGGGGCTGCTCGCCGGACTGTGGGTCACCCGTCGCACCGCGCGCGAGAATCGGCGACGGGCCGCGTACGTGCTGTTCGGGCTGTGGGGGCTTGCTGGGTTCGTCGTCTTCAGCTTCTCGCAGGGGATCTTCCTGCCGTACTACACCGCCGCGATGGCGCCCTCGGTCGCCGCGGTCGCCGGCGGCGGCGCGATTCTGATGTTCGACCGCTGCCGCGTCGGGTGGGGCTGGATGTCGGCGCTCGCGGCGGCGGTGGCCGCCACGGCGGCGGTGAGCTTCCTGCTGCTGCGCTACACGCCGTCGTACCTCCCTTGGCTGCGCTGGGCCGTGCTTGGCGCGGCCGGCGTGGCGGTGCTCGGCTTCGTCGCGTGGCGAGCGTGCGCCCGCCGGCTCCGACCATGGCCTGGGCGGCGCTTGCGCCAGCCCAACGCTGGCCGGCTCGTGCCCACGGGCAACCACGTCGACCTCACCGATCGCGCGACCCAGTGCCTGTCGAGCCTGAGCGTGGACTTCGAGCGCTTCGAGCCGGGGCACCCGCGGGGCAGTCCGGACATGCAGGTCCAGTCGGTGAGCATCGACGGCGCGCCGGCGTCGTTTCGCTTCGCCGAGCCGACCTATCCGGGCGATCCCAGAGGGCCCGATGACGCCGATCCCCGCGCGCACGAGGCCTCCCAGCATGACCCCGTCGGCGGTCCGGACCACAACTCGCTGCCGCCCGCGCGCTCGCCTGAGCTAACCGGGCAGGCGGTGGTCCATCACCACGCATATCGGGGGAGCAACTCCTACTTCGACTCGCAGGACGGGAGCCGGTGTCCGGCCAACAAGCTCGTGATCACCCCGAAGGCGCCGATCCCCGACGGGCAGACGTTCACGATCACCGTCAATTACACCGGCACCCCCCGGGTGCACTACGACGGCGACGGCTCCACCGAGGGTTGGCTTCGCACCTCCGACGGCAGCTGGATGGCGACCGAGCCGATCGGCTCGGAGGACTGGATGCCGCTCAACGACTACCCGACCGCCAAGCCCACCTACGACTTCTCGATCACCACCGAACGCGGCAAGACGGCAATCGCCAACGGGCAGCGTGTCAGCGTGACCAACAATTCCCCAGACGCTGAGTTCCCGAATGGCTCGACGACGACGGTGTGGCGCGCGCCGATGGGAATCGGCAGCTACCTGGCGCTGACGATCGTCGGCGACTACACGGCGAAGGTCCACACGGTCGACGGCGTGCGCTACTACGCGTTTCAGAGTCGCAGCATCCCCGCGCGACTCCGGGCCAGGAACGCCGCTGTGATCGCCATGCAGCCCGCGATCACCCGCTTCGAGCAGCAGTTCGCCGGGCGCCTTCCGTTCGCCTCAGACGGAATCGTGGTTGGTAGCCCCCGCACCGCCAGTCGCACCGAGGAAATCGAGTCGATGATCGTCTGGCCCGCCGGGCATGTCAACGGGACGAGCTTGCTGGTCCATGAGAACTTCCACCAGTGGTGGGGCGACAACGTCAGCGAGGGCAACTTCGAGATGGCCTTCTCCAAGGACGGCCTGGCCGTGCTGTCCCAGCAGCTGGACCGCGCGCACGGATGGGCGCAGAGGGCCGGCGGGCTGAATACGACGGCCGGTCGCGCCGCGTTCGAGCAGTCTCTTGTGCGCGCCTTCAACTCGCTGTATGCCATCGGGCGGAGACTTCTGGAAGCTTGCACCGTCGAACCGTTCACCGGCCACCTATCTCGATGTCTACGCCGCTTATCAGCGGCCCGAGGCCGCCTACATCGCGCTGCGCCAGATCCTCGGGCTGCGAGGCTTCGACGCCGTCCTGCATGCGATCCAGCGCAAGTACGGGGACTCGTCGATCACCGAGCCCCAGCTCGAGGCGGCGTTCACCGCGCGACTGCCCAACCACACCGCAGCCTGCCAGAGGCGCCTGTCGCAGTTCTTCAGCCAGTGGTTCGATACCGCCTACCACGGCTCCAGACCGCAGATCACCGGCCCGGGACAGCACGGGCACTCGTTCTACGCCCACGGTTGCGCGGCCACCGGCGGGCGTCGCTGACCGACCTCGCTCGCCGGCGCAGGCCACGAGGAGGATCAGATCCAGGTCACCGGCGGGCCGTGGTCGCCGGCGTGGCCGAGTAGCTCGACCTCGCCGGCGTCAGGCCAGCTCGCGAGCGTGATCTCGAACCCGGCGACCGGGTCCTCACCGGGCTCCATCCGCGCCCATAGCAGCGGATCGCGGGCGCGCCCGCCGGCGGCGGCGATCACAGCCGCGATCGAGTCGCGCTCGGCGGCCGGGAGATATTGGGCGAACACCGACTGCCAGACGACCGTGGCCGTCCCGGGCATCGGTTCGTCAAGGCGGGCCTTGAGCCATGGCGCCGCGGAGGCCCGCTCGACCGTGATGCGGCCGCTCTTGGCCACGGCGAGCGCGGCGTCGAGGCGATGCATGCGCTCGAGCTCATCGGGCCAGATGTAGGAGCGCAGGGTCATGCGATCGTCGGGATCGGCGGGGTCGAGCGGGTGCAGGTCGCACCCGGCGCGGGCCGGAATATCGAGTCGGCTGGCGGCGGCTTGCGGATCGGCGACCGGTGTACCGACCCACGGCTCAATGAAGCGCAGCGGCGAGCCCGGATCACCGATCAAGCTCAGCGGCGTTTCACGGAGCGCGTAGCCGTAGCGGTCCGCAAGCAGGTTCAGGCCACCGCTGGCGCCCGGCTCCAGCAGCCTCAGTGCCAGACCGTGGCGTTGGGCGGCCAACAGCAGCACGCCGAACAGCACGGCCGAGCGGCCGGGCTCGTTGGTCTGAACTCCCTGGCGCAGCGCCGCGCGCACCTCAAGGAAGCGGTCCTCGATCACCGCGCGGGCTACCGGCCACACGGCCGCGAGCTGCGCCCCGCCGTCCCCGCTCGGGTAAAAGCGGGCAAGAGCGGGGACCTCGCCGCCGAGCACCAGCCGGTGCAGCGCCGCCAACAGCCGCAGCCCCGGCGCCTGACCGCGCGGCAGCGGGATCCCGGCGAACGCGCGGGAGACGACCCCATCCGCGTCGATGTCCTCGGCGGCGCCGCGCATCAGCGTGGCGCACAGCGGCGAGCGCGAGTGGCGCTCGAGGCCGGCGGCGTGGCGACGCAGACGTGTGGCAAGGTCTCGCTCGCCGGCGTCCTGATCGTGGGCACCGGGGAACGATCGACGCGCGGACGGGATGGCCACGCCCCGCATGCTCTCAGCCGGCCAAGTCAGGCGCCTTCCGACGCGCGAGCATCGCCGGCGCCGGACGGGTAGGTCCCGCCCGGACTGGGGTACGGCGCGCCAAGCTCGATCGCGCCGACCTGGCGAAAGAACTCGTCGCGCAGCACCGAGTTGCGGTGAGCGGCTGCCGTGGCGAGGTCGCGGAACAACCTTTCGAAGCGCTGCCCGTTCTTGACAGCGCTGGCGCCGATCGTCCGTAGCAGGTTCTGCTCCACCGCCTCCCAGGCCATCACCATCACCTCGCGGGCGATCGCCGCCAGGCGGGCGTCGTCCGCCCAGGTGTAGGGGCGCTCGCCGCTCGCGCCGCGTCGGCAGGCCTCCATGTGCTGTTCGGCGCACCGCATCATGGCGGCCTCCGCGGTCTGGATCTTCACAAAGGCGCCGCCGTACCAGCGCTGAAAGTCTGGGTCCCGAAATCGAGGCCCGAACGGCGGTGTCGGAGTTGGCCGTCCAGTCGCCCAGTCGCGGTACTCCTCCAGAGCGTTATACGCCCCGCCGATGAGCGTGCAGGCCAGCGACAGCGTGAAGATCGCGAGTGCGCGGCCACCGTACATCGGATTGCCGTGCAGAGCCAGCCCGGGCGTGCCTCGCTCGACCGCGACGTCGAGCATGTTGACGTCCTCCAACACCCAGTGTGAGGGCAGAAGTGCGTTGTCGAAGCGAATGCTGTGCGAGCCGGTGCCCTTCAACCCGAGGCTGTCACCCCAGTCATCGAGCTGTGTGAACGCCGACCGGGGAGCGACGAACAGGGCCATCCGCGGCCTGCCCGTGGCGGGCGGGCCGGCGTCGGGCAGCATTGCCTGCCCCATGTAGTAGGTGGAATACGGGATCCCCGAGCAGTACGCGACGGTCCCGTCCACCCGGTAACCGCTCCCGGTCGGCGTCGCCCGCAACGTCGGAGCCGCCACCGACGCGCAGCGAAAGTCGCCGCCGGAGAAAACGTCGTCCTGGAGTTGCTCGTCGAACCACGACGCGACCATGAGAGCGTGGTTGGCGGCCAGGCAGGCGCCCCAGGCGGCGCCCATGTCCCCCCGGGCGAGCTCCACGCCCACACGCATGAACGTCGGCACGTCCACCTCGAGCCCGCCGTACCGGCGAGGCACATACATCTGGTAGAAGCCGGCAGCCAGCAGCGCCTGATGGATGTCGTGCGCGTAGAACGTGCGCTCCTCGGTCTCGGCCTGTCGCCGGATCAGCTCGGGACGCAGCCCGCGGACGCGCGCGACCAGCTCGTCGCCGATTCGCTCCATCCGCCGCTTCTCCTCGAGGATGGTCACCAGACGATCCTATGAGCAGGATCGGTCCGCTCGTCGGCCACGATGGCCTCGGCGCACGCTTACAACGAGATCCCCGCGCGGATCGTCAGCCGGCACGCTCGAGCATCCGGCCCAGCAGGCGGCGAAGCTCGGCCCGCTCGCCCGGGCTAAGCCCGGCCGTCAGGATCGGCTCGATCGCGTCGACGCGCGGCCGCAAGCGAGCCAGCTCGTCATGTCCGGCGGCGGTCAGCTGCAGAACGTTTCGGCGGCGATCGTCCAGATCGCGCTCGCGCTGGATCAAGCCTCGGCGTGCCATGCGAGCGACGAGATCGGCGATCGTGGAACGGTCGAGGTCGAGCACGCGCCCGAGCTCGCGCTGGCTGGCCCGAGGCCGCTGATCGAGGACGGTGAGCGCAGCGAACTGGACGCTTGTGGTCTGGAAGCACACGTCGCGAAGCCAGACGGCGACGTGCAGTTGCTGGGCGCGCCGCAGCAGATGCCCGGTGTGGCGCAGCGGCTCGCGGTCGAGGTTCACGGACGGACGACGGCGGGCGCCAGCAGGATGTGCTCAAAGAACGCGGCGAGCTCGGCGCGGGCGTCGAGCGGCAGTACGTGTGCGACGAACTGGTCAGGCCGCACGATGACAAGGCACCCGAGCTCCCGATCGATTCCGCGCATGTCGAAGATGTCGCGCCCCGGCCGCGGGTCGGCGCAGAACACCTTCTCGTAGTCGGCCAGTCCGAGCGTCCCCTTGCGAGGGAGCAGGAGGGACGGCAGCTCGCTCAGCACCACGTCACGATGGGGAGCCTGCAGGATCGCGCGCGCGTCGATCACCGTGTCGATGTCCCCCTCTGGAGGCGTGAAGCGTCGCAACGGGGAAGCCGCGTCCTCGCCAAGCCACGCACACAGGTCAAGCACCCGTTCGCCCGCTCGATCAGCGAAGGCGTACAGACGCCAGCGACCGTCCGCGCGGGCGACGTGGCCAAGCTGCATGCTGCGCGCGTCGGCCACCCGGATCACGGGAGCCGAGTGAAACCGTGTCCCGATCTCGAACCGCGGCGCGAGCCTCGCGTGGTCCGTGCCTCCGATCAGCTCCGATCGACCGTAGCGAGTGGCCACGCCGGCCGTGTATCGGCCCTGACGGACGAAGTAGTCCTGCAGCTCGCCCGGATCGACGCCGCCGCGGTCGGGGTGCTCGGGGTCGCGCGGCGGCGCGGCGAGCATCGCCGACCACTCCCGGTCGAACTCGATCAGCTCTCGCGCGATCGGCCGGCGCTCGGCGGAGTAGGTGGCGAGCAGCTGCGGACCGCTGCGGCCATGGAGAACCGCGGCGAGCTTCCAGCCGAGGTTGAAGGCGTCCTGCATCGAGACGTTCATGCCCTGGCCGGCCTTGGCGCTGTGGGTGTGACAGGCGTCGCCCGCGATGAACACCCTCGGAGTGCCCGCTCGGTCCCTCCCGTCGTCGAAGGCGTCGGTGAGGCGCTGCGCGACCTCGTAGATCGAGAACCAGGCCACCTGCTCGACCTCGATCGTGTAGGGCGCGAGCACCCGTGCGGCGACCTCCATCACGTCGTCGCTGGTCATCGCGCGCACGCGCGCGCGGTTCTGATCGGTGACCTCGCCCAGATCGACGTAGAAGCGCACCATGTAGCCGCCCTCACGGGGAATCAGCACGATGCTCCCGCTCGTCGACTGGATCGTGGCCTTCAGGCGGATGTCAGGGAAGTCGGTGACCGCCAGGAGGTCGAGCACACCCCAGGCGTGGTTGGCGACATCGCCCTGAAGCTCGAGACCGATCGCCTCTCTAACGACGCTGCGCGCTCCATCGCAGCCGACGACGTAGCGGGCGTCCACCGTAAAGCGCCGGCCGCCACGGGCGAGCCTGACCCGGACCGGATCGGTGGCGCCGCACCCGACTTCGAGGCCCTCGCAGCTGACCCCGTAGTCGGGCGAGAGCCGGCGCGCGGAGCTGCGCATGACTCCCAGCAGATGCTCCAGCACCCGCGCCTGGTTGAGGATGACATGGGGGAACTCCGACAGCTCGTCGTCGGTGTCCGGGACGTGGCCTGACCGGATGATCCGACTTGCGTCGGTTGGATCGGGCCGCCAGAAGGACAGCTCGTTTACCCAGTAGGCCTCGGTCATCAGACGCTCGCTCAGCCCGAACGTGTCGAGCATCTCAACGGTGCGACATGCGACCCCGTCCGCCTGCCCGAACTCGAGCGGACCCGCACGCTGCTCCACGACGCGAGTCGTGATCTCCGGAAACTGGGCGAGCTGCGCGGCGAGCACCAGGCCGGCCGGTCCGCTGCCGACGATCAACACATCCACCTCGCCCTGCTGCTCCAGCCGGGTCATGGCCGTCGTGGGTTCCTGGACCGGCTCGACCGTCGGATCGCCCGGGAAGAAGCCGTTGAGGTAGAACTGCACCAGCCCGCCTTTCGTTGGTGCTCCAACTATATTCGGCCGAGTCCGCGGCCCCCACGACCTGCGCCGGGGGTCATGTCGTCGGGCAGCCGGCCGTACCACGCGCCCGGTCGTCGCTGGATCACCATGGGTTGATGGCACCATGTAACCGATGCGATGCCCCGAGCGATTCAGAAGCTCGCTGGTCGTCCTTGTCGCCGCGGCGCTCGCCGGCGCGCTCGCGATCGGGTACGGCGTGACGGCGGCGACGGCGCCCGTCGCCCGTGCCAGGACCGCCGCGATCAGCCCGATTCCGGAGACGGCGGTGCCCGCCCTCGGCAATCCAAGGGGACGCTTCTACGTGCCGCCCGCCGGCCGTGCGGTCGACACCACGGCTCCCGACCACGTGATCGGGAACGGCAGCCCGGCGAGTTGCACGTCGGCCGCAGTGGTCCGCGACGTCGCCGCCGGCGGCATCATCACGTTTCGCTGCGGGCCGGCGCCGGTCACGATCTCGATGAGCAGGACCGCCCGCGTGCCCAAGACCCGGCGGCTGGTCGTGCTGGATGGTGGCGGGCTGGTCACGCTCAGCGGAGCGGGCAGGCGCCGGATCCTGTTCTCGGACACCTGCGCGGGCCACTGGTCTACCGATGACTGCGTCGACCAGCCGTACCCGCGGATCGTGGTGCAGAACATCACCTTCGAGGACGGCTACGACGGTGCGCATCAGGCCACCTGCCGCGCGAACATCCCGCGGTGCTGGTACGGCGGGGTCGACGGCGGTGGCGCGATCTACGTCGAGGGCGGTCAGTTCAAAGCGGTCAACTCGCGGTTCGTCGACAACCGCTGCTACTCCGACGGGCCCGACCTCGGCGGCGGCGCGATCCGCGCGCTGGCTCAGTATGAGAACCGTCCCGTGTACATCACGGACGACGGCTTCAGCGGCGGGCGCTGCTCCAACGGCGGCGCGCTGAGCAGCATCAGCGTCCAGTGGAGCATCCTCAACAGCGAGTTCACGAACAACAGGGCCATCGGCTGGGGGGCCAACCCGGCTTCCAGGGGCACGCCCGGCGGCGGCAGCGGCGGAGCGATCTACCTGGACGGCCAGAACGACAACATGCTGATCGCCGGCACGGTGATGGACGACAATACCGCGAGAGAGGGAGGCGGCGCGATCTTCGATGTCGTGGACTCCGGCTGGGGTTCCCTGGTGCTGAACAGGTCGCATCTACGCGACAACACCAGCGGACGGTTCCAAACCTCCCCCGGCGTCTACTACGACCTCGACGGCCACGACACCGTTCCGCGGACGATCAGGTGACGTGACGGTGAACGTTTCTGAGCGATTCGATGTGACCGGCTTCGGCGTGATCGTGACCGGCGGCGCCAGCGGTCTGGGTCTCGCATACGGGGAGGTGCTCGCCGCCCACGGCGCGCGCGTGACGCTGATCGATGTCGACGCGGACGGGGTGCGGGAGCGGTCCGAGCGGTTGCGCGCCGAGGGGCTCGACGTGCGCGGCGCGGCCGCCGACGTCACCGACCACGCCTCGCTCGAGCGCGAGATCGACGCCGCCGCGCGCGAGTATGGCCGGCTCGACGTCGCGTTCGCCAACGCCGGGATCGACCCGGGTCCCGGGTTCGTCGGCGCCTGGGCCGGCGGGCAGCGCCCGCGCGTGCCGGATGGCGCACTCGAGCGCTACAGCGACGAGCGTTGGAACCGCGTGATCGAGATCAACCTGAACGGGATCTTCGCCACCGCGCGCGCGGCCGTGCGACACATGCGTCCGCGCCGGTTCGGGCGCGTGATCATCACGACCTCACTGGCGGCGACCAAGGTCGAGCCCGCGATCGGCGCCGCCTACGGGACCGCCAAGGCAGGCGCGAGGCACCTGATGCACGCGCTCGCGCTCGAGCTCGCCGCCGACGGGATCACCGCCAACGCGATCGCGCCCGGCTTCTTCGTGACCAACATCGGCGGCGGGCACGCGCACGATCCCGACGTCCAGGCGGCCCTGGCGAAGGACATACCGATGCACCGGATCGGCCAGCCGGACGACATCAAGGCGCTGGCTCTGTTCCTCGCCTCGCCGGCGTCGGAGTACGTGACCGGGCAGGAGATCGTGATCGACGGGGGCTGGGGGCTGGGAGTCGCCGACTGAGCGCGGGGTAGCTTGAAGCGCATGCACGAGATCTTTCCCGGCGTATAGCGCATGCACGAGATCCTCCCCGGCGTACATCACTGGACCGCGGAGCACCCGCGGTCCCGCGTCCACGGGTCCTCGTACTGGCTCCCCGACGGCGGGGTTCTGATCGACCCGCTGGTGCCTGTGCCGGAGGGACTCGATTGGTTCGAGACGCCGGTGCCTCGGGCGGTCGTGCTGTCCAACCGCCACCACTTCCGCGACAGCGACCGGTTCGTGGAGCGGTTTGGCTGCGAGGTGCACGTCCCGCGCGCGGGACTGCAGGAGTTCGGCCCCGGCCGGCGACCGGTCACGCCCTACGATGTCGGCGACGAGCTTCCCGGCGGGCTGGTCGTGCATGAGATCGGCGCGCTGTGCCCAGACGACATGGCGCTGTATCTGCAGCGCAGTGCGGCGGTGCTGTTCGCCGACTGGGTCGTGCTGGGCGGCGAGCGTGGCACGGCGAACCTGCCGGGATTCGTGCCCGACTCGCTGATGGACGATCCACCGCGGACCAAGCGGGGGCTGCTCGCGTCGCTACGTCGCCTGCTCGACGAGACGGAGTTCCGCCACATCCTCTGCGCGCACGGCGGGCCACTGCTGGACGAGGGCCGCGCCCAGTTGGAGGGGCTGGTGCGAGTCGGCGGCCGGACCGCGTTCGAGCTGCACTAGCGCTCGGGCACCGTCGACGCTCGCGCGTAGCGCAGGAACAGGTGCCCGTCGCGCTCCAGCGCCCAGACGAGTGTCAGCGCGGTCGGCGCCGACAGCGCCGGGCCGGCCGTGACCGTGCGCTCGCCGGCTCCGACCAGCGACGGCGACAGCGTCAGGAACAGCTCGTCCACCAGGTCCTCGACGAGCAGTGCGCCGAGCAGCGTCGGGCCGCCTTCGCACAGCAGCGAGCGCACGCCGTGGTCCGCACGAAGCGAGCGCAGCACGGTGGCAAGCACGCCGCCGCCGGGCACGAGCGCCGGCTCGCCGCGGCCTGACTGCGCGGCCGGTGCGCCGGCGCCGGTACCCAGGGTCAGCTCGTGCGCCAGCACCCGTGCCTCGCAGGCCGGCGGCAGCTCGAGGCCCGGCGGCCCGTACAGCGCGATCCTCACGCCCGGATCCGAGAACAGTGGCACGTCGAATGGGATCTCGCCGCTGCGGCTGACGATCACCGCCAGCGGCTGGCGCGCGCGCCCCTCGCGCTCGCGGATCGCGCCCATGCCCTCGTCCTCGACCAACAGCCCGTAGCGCTCCACCCGCAGGGTCCTGGTCCCGGCCAGGATCGCCTCGGTCTGGGTACGCAGCAGATGAAACACCGTCCTGTCGCCGTCGCCTCCAAGTGGCCCGCTGCGCCCGCCGACGGTCGCGCGCCCGTCGGCGCTGGCGACGAAGTTGCAGATCAGGTAGGGCCTGTGATCGGGCGCAAGCCGCTCGAGCTCGAGTCGGGTGTAGAGCTCCTCCGGGGACCCGTCGGGCCCTTTGGGAACGGCGCGGGCGAACTTCATCGCCGCCGAACGGTAGTCGGATGCCGGCCGGCTCAGCACGGCGCGAAAAAAGCGGACTGTCGCGGTGCATGGCGAAACAGTCCGCTGGCAGCGCCTGGCGCGTGGATCCGTCACGCCTGCGGCGCTTTAATCCCACAGACCGCTCCATCACAGCGCATGACCGAGCGCAATCCCACTCAGGGTGGACCCGCGACCGCTCCGCAGGTCAGCGCGAGCGACGCGTTCGAGATCGCGCTGCGGTTCGAGCGCGAGGGCGATCTGACCGCCGCCGAGGAGGCATATCGCAGCGCCGATCGGCTTGGCCACGCGGGCGCCGCGGTCGCGATCGCGCTGCTGGCTCGGGAGCGCGACGACCTCCAAAGCGCCGAGGAGGCGCTCCGGCGCGCCGACGCGCGCGGCGACGCGACGGGCTCGTTCCATCTCGCGTGGCTGCTGGCGCAGCGGGGCGACCTGAAGGCTGCGGAGGCCGCCTACGGGCGCGCTGACCGGCGTGGCCATCCGGCGGCCGCGGCGAACCTGGGGCTGATGCTTCTCCCTCCGCCCGCGCCGCCGGAGCCGCAGAGCCCAGACCTGATCGCGCAGCTGACCCCGCCCGCGCGTGCCCGGGCGGCGTCCGCTCCCGCGCCCGACCGAGAGCCAGCCGGGGCCCAGGTGCAGCCAGCCGAGGCCCAACCGGAGCCAGCCGCGCCCGAGCAGCCACCGCCCGTCCCGCCACCGCTACCCGCCCCACCACCGCCGGTTGCCGCCGCGGCGCCGGCGGAGCCGCGCCGCTGGAGTGGGGCTCGCAGGCTGTTCGGCTGGCTGCTGCCTACGATCGCTTTCGCGGCGGCGTTCATCGGTGGCGCGGCGATCAGACCGCAGGTCACGGCTCCCGCTGAGATCGCGCCGGCCGCGGCGCCGATGTCAGGTGGCGCGAGCGTGGTCGCGCCGGTGGCGGTCCCCAAGCCGGCATCGCCCTCACCGAGCGCGACCGGCCGCGCCAGCAGCCGGGCGACGACCAAGCCCGCCTCGACCTCGACCGCACCGACCAGTTTGGAGAGGATCGCGCCGACGAGGGCGCCCGCCGTTTACACGCCGCCCACGCTGCTGAGCTCCACGCCGAGCGAGCCGGCGGTCAGCTCGGGGGGCGGGGCGATCGGCAGCGATCCGACGACTCAGGCGGGCGCGACGAATCCGGCCGGCACGGGCACCACCGCCGGCGATCCCACGACCACCGGCGACCCCAGCACCAGCGCCGGCACCACCACCGCCGAAACCACCACCAGCGCCGGCACCACCACCAGCGCCGGCGCCACCACCGGCGGGATGGGCACCACGGGCGCCCCCAGCGCGACCGGCGCCCCGACGAGCACGAGCGCCCCGACGATCGTCTCCCCCACCACGCCCAGCCGGGCCGGCGGCCAAGGCCACACGGGCCGCGCCGGAGTGCGATGAGGACAGCAGGACGATGAGGGCAGCTCAGGAGACCCGGTAGCCGAGCGCGCGCAGCTGCGCGAACGCGCTGGCCAGCGCCTGCTCGCCACGCGCCACCGCCGCCTGCGCGCTCGCCAGCGCCGGCGGCGAGCGCCCCAGCTCAGCGTGGGCCAACGCGCCGTAGGCGGCCGCGCTCGCATTCAGTGCGGCGACCAGCGCGGGGTTTGCGGCGCTCACGTCCGTGGCCGCAACGCCATCCGACGTGATCGACGAGGCCGCCGCACCGGCGCGCGCCGACGCGGACGCGAGCGCACC
>JBOGYE010000159.1:0-6967 GCA_050696635.1 Solirubrobacteraceae bacterium
CGGCCGTCCCCGGCCCCGGCTCCCGCCCGCGCGGCGAGCGCGCGCGCGCCGGAACGGCGCTGGCGCTGGCGGCGCTCGTGGCGGCGATCGTCGGCATCGGCTGGCTGACGCTCGGCAGTCTCGGCGGCCCTGGGCGCGTGACGGTCGCCGCCGCCCGCCACAGCACCTCCGTCGCCACGCACACCGCCGCTCCCGGCGGGACGCTCCGGGAGGCGACCCGGCGGACCGCGCCGCGCAAGACCGCCAAGCGCAGCGCGCCGGCGACGACCGCGCCGGCCCAGACCACTCCGAGCGCACCGACCGCCGAGCAGCTCCAGGCCACCGGCTATGAGGAGATGCAGGCCGGCCACTACCAGACCGCGATCGCAACCCTGCGCCAGGCGCTCAAGCTCGCCGGCCCCGGCAACCTCACCTACACCTACGGCCTGTACAACCTCGGCCTGTCGCTGCTGCTGTCTGGCGATCCGGCGGCTGCGATTCCGGTGCTCGAGCAACGGCTGCAGATCCCCAACCAGACCTCGACGGTACGCCAGACGCTCAACCAGGCCCGCCAGGCGGTGGGAATGCCACCGATCGGGACACAGGCCGGGACGGGCGCCGGACCCACCGCGGGCGCCGGAGCCACCGCGGGCGCCGGACCCACCGCGGGCGCCGGACCGGCCGCGCGCGGGAACGCGCCGCCCGGCCAGACCAAGAAGGGCCTGTCGGGCGGCGCGGGCTTCGCAGCGCCGGGGCACGACCACGTCGGCCACACCGGCGACGAGCACACGAGCCTTGTCGACTGACGTACCCGCAGGGCTTGGGGAGTAACTATCGCTATGCCGTAGTTACTCCCCAACCCTCCGGCGGCCCGGTCAGGCCGAGAACCCGGCCGAGCGGCGGCGGCCGGTCAACCGGTCGCGCACCTCCAGGGCCGCCAGCGCAGCCTCGACGGCGTGGCGCCCGGTGTCGCGCTTGGAGCCGCCCGCGACCCGCGCCAGCGCCTGCTCCATCGTGTCGACGGTCAGCACGCCGAAGCCGCAGGGCACGCCGGTCTCCAGTGCGACCCGCATGATCCCGTCGGCAGCGCCCGCGCACACGTAGCCGTAATGGTCGGTCTCGCCGCGGATCACGGCGCCGAGGCAGACGACCGCGTCGAAGTCGCCGGACTCGGCCGCGTAGCGCGCGATCAACGGCAGCTCAAATGCGCCCGGCACCGAGAACGCCTGAACGCCCTCGACGATCCCCGCCTCGTCCAGCGCCGCGCGCGCGCCGGCCTCGAGCCGCTCGGCCAGATCCTCGTAGAAGCGCGCCACGCACAGCGCGACGCGGCGCTCAGGCCCCATCGTCGCGGCGGCGGCGATCCCGATCCTGCTCCTGCTCGGCCCCCAGCATCTCCTCGTCGAGCGCCAGACCCTGGTGGTGCAGGGTGTGGCCGAGCTTCTCGCGCTTGGCGTTCAAATATGCCTCGTTGTGAGGGTTGGGCGCGTGCTGGATCGGCAGCTGATCGGAGACGGACAGCCCGTAGCCGGCAAGACCCGAGATCTTCTTCGGGTTGTTGGTCAGGATCCGGATGCTCGTCAGCCCCAGATCGACCAGGATCTGGGCGCCGATCCCGTAGTCGCGCAGGTCGGCGGGCAGGCCGAGGCGCAGGTTGGCGTCGACCGTGTCCAGGCCCTGCTCCTGCAGCTTGTAGGCCTTCAGCTTGTTCAGCAGCCCGATCCCGCGCCCCTCCTGGCTGAGGTACAAGAGCACGCCGCGCCCTTCGGCCTCGATCATCGACAGGGCCGACTCCAACTGCTCTCCGCAGTCGCAGCGCAGCGAATGGAACACATCGCCGGTGAGGCATTCGGAATGCACGCGGACGAGCACGTCGGCGACGCCTTCGACCTCGCCCTTGACGAGGGCGACGTGGTGCTTGTTGTCGACCAGCGAGCGGTAGCCGACGGCCATGAACTCGCCGAACCCGGTCGGCAGCGCGGTCGCCACGACGCGCTCGACGAGCTTCTCGTGGCGGCGCCGGTAGGCGACCAGGTCGGCGACGGTGATCATCTTCAGCCCGTGGCGCTCGCAATAGCCGACGAGGTCGCCGACCCGCGCCATCGTCCCGTCCTCGTTCATCACCTCGCAGATCACGCCGGCCGGGATCAGACCGGCCAGACGCGCCAGGTCGACGGACGCCTCGGTCTGGCCGACCCGCTCCAGGGTGCCGCCGGCCTTGGCCTTGAGCGGGAACACATGCCCGGGCTGGACGAGCTCGCGGGGGCTCGATCTGGGGTCGATTGCAACCTGGATCGTGCGCGCCCGGTCGGCGGCGGAGATTCCGGTGCTGACCCCCGAGCGAGCCTCGATCGAGATCGTGAACGCGGTCTCGAAGGCCGACTCGTTCTTGGCAGCCATCAGGTCAAGGCCGAGTTCGTCGCAGCGGTCGGGCGTCAGCGCCAGGCAGATCAGCCCCCGCCCCTCCTTGGCCATGAAGTTGATCGCCTCGGGAGTCACGAACTGGGCGGCCATCGTCAGGTCGCCCTCGTTCTCGCGGCTCTCGTCGTCGCAGACGACGACCATCTTGCCCTGGCGGATGTCCTCGATCGCCTCCTGCACCGTGGCGAAGCTCGCCCTCGTGGCGGTCATCTCGCCACCATCAGCCGCTCGACGTACTTGGCCAACACGTCCACCTCCAGGTTCACGGTCTGCCCCAGCTCGGCGGCACCGAGATTGGTCCGCTCGAGCGTCTCGGGGATCAGGGAAACGGTAAACGATGCATCGTCCAGCTCGGCGATCGTGAGCGAGATCCCGTCAACGGTGATCGATCCCTTGTGCACCGCGTAGCGCAGCAGCCCGGCGTCGGTGCCGATCGTCACCCGCCGTGAGAAGCCGTCGGCCGCGATCTGAACGATCTCGCCCGTGCCGTCGACGTGCCCCTGCACGACGTGGCCGCCGAGGCGGTCCGCGGCGCGCAGTGGCAGCTCCAGATTGACCCGGGTGCCGGTCTGTGCCGCCCCGAGCGAGCTGCGCGCGAGCGTCTCGTTCATCACGTCGCTGCTGAACGCGGCCTGCCGCACGTCGGTCGCCGTCAGGCAGACGCCGTTGACCGCGATCGAATCCCCTTCGCTCAGTTGCGCCGCCAGCGAGCAGGACACGATCAGCCGCACGCCTTCGCCGGAGCGCTCGACGGCCTGGATCTCACCCAGGTCTGCGATCAGCCCGGTGTACACCTCACCACTCCTTGATCCGGGCCGTGACCAGAAGGTCGTCGCCGATGGACTCGCAGCCGAGCGTCCGCGCCCTGACGGCGGCCGCTATCTGCTCGACGCCCTCGCCCTCGAGCGGGTCGCGCGCCGTGCGGCCGCCGAGGATCAGCGGTGCCAGAAACAGCCGCAGCTCGTCGATCTCGCCGGCGTCCAGGAACGCTCCGGCCAGGCGCGGCCCCCCCTCGAGCAGGATCGAGCCGACCCCCGCGCCACCGAGCTGATCGAGCGCCGAGCAGACCCGGGCGGGCTCGTTGGCGCCGGTGGCGACCACGACGTCCACGCCGTGGGCCTCGAGCGCGTCCGTGGCGCCGCGCAGGGCCGCGCGGGAGACGATTGCAGTCAGCGGATGCTCTCGGGCGCCGCGCACCAGACGGCCGTCCAGCGGCAGGCGCGCGAGCGAGTCGAACACGACCCGTCGAGGCTGCCCCGAATCCCGTGGCTCCCCCCCCGGCGCTCTGGCGGTGAGCAGCGGATCGTCGGCCAGCGCGGTCCCGATCCCAACCGCCACCGCATCGCACTCGGCACGCCACCTGTGCGCGCGCTCGCGGCTTTCGTCGCCTGAGATCCACTTCGAGTCTCCGCTGCTGGTCGCCACCTTGCCGTCGAGCGTCATCGCGGCCTTGAACAGCACCCAGGGGCGCCCGGTGCGCGCGTGCTTGCGAAACGGCTGGTTCAGCAGCCGCGCCCGATCGGCCAGGTCCCGGTCGCCGATCACCACCTCGACACCCTCGTCGCGCAGGATCCCCAGCCCGCGTCCCGACGCGTGCTCGGAGGGATCGTCGGAGGCGACCACCACGCGCGTGATCCCGGCGGCGCGGATCGCCTCGGTGCACGGCGGCGTACGGCCATCGTGGCAGCAGGGCTCGAGCGACACGTACAGCGTCGCTCCGGTCAGGTCGTGGCCGTCGGCGGCGCGGATCGCCTCGACCTCGGCGTGCGGGGCGCCGAGCTCGCGATGGAAGCCCTCGCCGATCGGCAGCTCCCCCTGCGCGATCACGGCTCCAACCAGGGGATTGGGGCTGACCCGGCCGCGTCCGTGCTCCGCGATCTCGATCGCCCGGGCCAGATGCCGGCGATCGGTGTCGGCGATCGACATCATGTGCTCTTGAGAGCATAGGGCTCGCGCCGAGTGTCCCAAGGCCCGTGAGAGCCATATACCTCGATTCGGCTATCGGGGACCGACGCCCGCCGCGCATTTGCCGAGCTGGAGGTGGTAGACGCTGATCTCGGGCCCCGGCAGCCGGTATTGGGACGGGTAGTAGTCGATCGACCAGTCGAAGCTGAACGGCACCGCGCGAGCGCCTGGCCAGAACGGACCGATGTGGTAGGCGAGGCGCGCATGGTCGGCCAGCTGTGCGTAGTAGCCGATCGCCGACGGCGCGATCCGCGGCTGGGCGAACGCGCGCCCCGCCTGCAGCGAGCCGACCACCACCCAGCACCAGCCGCCGTCGGCGTACTCGGTCAGCAGTTCGGGCCGCAGTGTGCGCTCGTACTCGTCGATCGCGACGTACCGGTGCTCGCCGGGAGGCAGGTGCGTTCCGTCGGGCGCCACGTCGGTGACGGTGGTGTTCCATAGCTGCCAGCGCGCGCCGGTCTCCGTCCACGGCAGCGAGCGGCCGACATCCTGGCCCCAGTCGTCGGATACGACCGGCTCGACGACCACCTTGGAGCCGGCCGGGACGTGGGCCACCATCCAGGCGCGCGCCAGGTTGCGGGTGTCCGGGCGTGACAGCACGCGGTCGTTGTGGAGCACGGCGGCCACGCTCTGGGCCAGCATCACCACGACGGCGACGGCTGCCACCGGCACGGCCGGCAGCCGCCGCGCCGCGACCAGCCGGCGCACGAGCTCGACCGCCCCGTAGGCACCCAGCAGTGCCACGACTGGAAACACGGGCATCAGCCAGCGACCGAAGTAACGCTGCTGATCGCCCATGAACAGAATGAACAGGACCGGGGCGGGAATCAGCACCAATGCCTTGGCCAGCCGGCGGCGGACGATCAGCAGCACGCTGGCACCCAGCGCGGCCAGCGACGGCACCCAACCAAGCCCCCAGCTGAAGGTCCAGAAGTAGAACGCGGTCCCGCTGGCAGCCGTCGTGCCCAGCTTCTCGGGATCTGAGCCCGCGGCCAGCGCCTGCTGCGTGGTGATCCCGGAGTGGAAGGCCGAGAAGTCCAGCACAGAGTAGGGGTTGGCGATCACGAACATGGCCAGCGCGCAGCCGGTGGCGAGCGCCAGCCGCCGGGTCGCCGTCAGCGGGGCGCCGGCGGCGCCGTCGCACAGCGCGGCCGCCAGCAGGCAGACCGAGATCACGCCGCCGGTGTACTTGGTCGCCGCAGCCAGTCCGATCCCGACCCCGGCCAGCGCATACTCGCGGCGCGAGCCGGTGCGCAGCACCCCCGCGACCCCGTACAGGGCCAGCGCCACCGGCGCCAGCGCCGGCACATCGTTGAGCGCCAGGTGGCTATAGAAGATCGGCAGGAACGCCACCCCGAACACGGCCGCGGCCAGCAGCGCCACGGTTCGGTCGAACAGGCGCGCGCCGGCAAGATAGGTCAGCCAGACCGAGATCGTCCCCAGCAGCGCGGCGACGACGCGGGCGAGCACGAACACCGCAGTCGGGTTCGATGCATAGACCCGCCGGACCGCGTCGGCGGAGCCGAACCACAGCTCCAGCGCGAAGTGCAGCAGATAGGAGTAAGCGGGCGGGTTGAGAAAGTAGTGCGGGTCGTAGTTCTGGGAGAAGAACGCGATCGCGCGGGGCACGAAGTGCGCCGCCTCGTCGGAGTTGTAGCTGTAGGGCAATCCCTGCTTGACCCCCCACAGGCGCAGCAGGAGCGTGATCGCGAGCACCAGCGCCAGCGCCACGCGATGCGCGGCCACGCTGCGCGCGGCACTCGCCGTCAGCGCGGCGCCCAGCCGGGGCGCCCCCGCCCCACCGTCCGGCCGCAGGCGCCGAGTGTGGGTGCGCCTGCTTGCCGTTGCAGCGTCCATGTTCGCGGCCCAAGTATCCCGGTACCGTGTGACGGAACGCGTCGCGCGACCGATCGCCGGCGCCGCCGGACATGAAGCTGATCATCCAGATCCCCTGTTACAACGAGCAGGCCCAGCTGCCTCAGACGCTGAGCCGGCTGCCGCGCGCCATCGATGGCTTCGACACCGTCGAGTGGCTCGTGATCGACGACGGGTCGACCGATCAGACGATCGCCACCGCGGTCGCCGGCGGCGTCGATCACATCGTGCGCCTGACCAACAACAAGGGCCTGGCGGCGGCCTTCCAGGCAGGCCTGGACGCGGGTCTGAAGCTGGGCGCCGACGTGATCGTCAACACCGACGCCGACAACCAGTATGAGGCGGCCGACATCCCCAAGCTGGTCGCGCCGATCCTGCGCGGCGACGCCGACATGGTGATCGGCGACCGCGGCATGCACGCCAACGAGCACTTCAGCGCCCGCAAACGGCGGCTGCAGCGGCTCGGCTCCTGGGTCGTGCGCCAGGCCTCCTCGACCGAGGTGCCTGACACGACCTCGGGCTTCCGCGCCTACAACCGCGAGGCGGCGCTGCAGGTCCAGGTCGTGTCGAAGTTCACCTACACGTTGGAGTCGATCATCCAGGCGGGCAAGCTGCTGGTCGCGATCGACAGCGTCCCGGTCTCGACGAACCCCAAGACGCGCGAGTCCCGTTTGTTCCCCTCCACGGCCGCCTACATCCGTCGCAACGGGCTGTCGATCTTCCGCGT
>JBOGYE010000160.1:0-4465 GCA_050696635.1 Solirubrobacteraceae bacterium
GCGGGTCGCCGCCGCGCCGCTGGCGATCGCGGCGGTGGCCGTGGCGGTGCTGCTGCTGATCCTCGGCGGGGCCGGGGCCGGGGCCAAGGGAACGATGGTCAGCGCCCGGCAGGTCGGCCGCCCGATCCCGCCGGGCTTCGTCGGCCTCTCGATCGAGCCCAAGTCGCTGGAGCAGTACGCGGGCACCGACGCCGCGGCGATCGACCCCGTGTTCGTGGCGCTGCTGCGCGCGATCGCGCCGGGCCAGAGCTCGGTGCTGCGGATCGGCGGCGACGGGACCGACTGGAGCTGGTGGCCGGTGCCCGGGGTCGCGCAGCCCGGGGGCGTGAAGTACTCGCTGACTCCGAGATGGATGGCGGTCGCACGCGCGCTGACGGGCGCCGTGGCGGGGCGGCTGATCCTCGGCGTCGACCTGGAAGCGGACAGCATCCGGGTGGCCGCGGCCGAGGCTCACGCGATGGTCAGCCGGATCGGCGCAGGCTCGATCGACGCGCTCGAGCTCGGCAACGAGCCCGAGCTGTACGGCACCTTCGGCTGGTATCGCTCGGCCTCCGGCCGGCAGGTGCCCGGGCGTCCGCGCGGCTACTCGGTGGCCGACTTCACGCATGACTTCACCGAGTTCGCCCCGCACCTGGCCGGCGCGCCGCTCGCGGGCCCGGCCAGCGGCGCTCCGGCATGGCTGGCGCAGCTGGGCTCCTTTTTGCGCGCGGAGCCGCGCGTAAAGCTGGCCACGATCCATGCCTACCCGCTCAAGCACTGCGTCCGCTCGACGGTGGTGACCAAGGCCCAGCTGCTGGCCGACAGTTCCTCGCACGGCCTTGCGCAGCGGCTCGCCGGCTATCTCCAGGTCGCGCGCGCGAACCGTGACGAGCTGCGGATCGACGAGCTCAACGGGGTCTCGTGCGGCGGCACGCGCGGCGTCAGCGACACGTTCGCGTCGGCCCTGTGGGTGCTTGACACGCTGTTCGAGCTGGCGCGCGTCGGCTTCTCGGGGGTCAACGTCCACTCGGTTCCGGGCACGATCAACGAGCTGCTGGGGCCGTCGCGGTCAGGCGGCTCGTGGCACATGCGAGTGCACCCCGAGTTCTACGGGATGATGATGTTCGCCCAGGCTGCGCCCCCGGGCTCGCGGCTGCTGAGCGTGCGTTCGGCGGTGCCGGCGGGGGTCAAGCTGTGGGCGACGCGTGGCCCCGGCGACGCGATCCACGTGGTCGCGATCAACAAGCGCCTGAGCCGGCCGGTCAGGCTGTCGCTGCGGATCGCAGGGGCTCGGGGGCCGGCTTCGGTCATGCGGCTGCTGGCGCCCAGCGTCGGCGCCACGAGTGGGGTCACGCTCGGCGGCCAGAGCTTCGGCGCCCAGACATCCACCGGCCTGCTGTCAGGCCCGGCGAGCGCTGAGACCGTGACCAGCTCCGACGACGTCTATCGCATCCGGGTGGCCCCCGCGAGCGCGGCGATGCTGACGCTCGCCGGGAGTTGAGGCGTGGGCTCGTTTCGGCTCCGCGCCTACCTGGAGCGGATCGGGCTCACGGGCGGCCCGTCGCCGTCGCTGGCGCAGCTTCACCGCGCGCACGTAACCGCGATCCCGTTCGAGAACCTCGACCCCTACTGCGGCCTGCCGGTGTCGCTGGAGCCCGACGCCCTGTACGACAAGCTGGTGGCGCGCCGGCGCGGCGGCTACTGCTTCGAGCAGAACCTGTTGTTCGCCGCGGCTCTGATCAGAAAGGGCGACGCGCAAGCCGAACTGATGCTGCGCACGATCGCGGCGGCCGCGCACCCCCCGTTCGTGCTGATCGACCCGCGCGCGCCTGACAGCGATCGCTGGCAGCCCGTGTCGGGCACCGTCGGGGAGGTCGTCGCACGCGCGGTCGAGCCGATCAAGGCCGGCGAGGAGTACTACTCCGACATGCTGCGCCTGTACCTGGGGGTCGTGACCCAGGTGCTCGAGCACGCCGGCTGCTGGCCGCCCTCGCTGCCATTCCTGATCGACTGCTGCCAGCTACAGCGCTTCGCACGGATCAGAAAGCTCGCCTCCGGCGACGACGAGCTGGCGCGCCGCGTCGGCGAGGCCGGCGACTGGATCGCCTCCGCCGACGGACGCAAAGCCGTCGCCGGCGGCGCCGTGCGTCTGCAGGTGCTGATCGGCGAGGCCTGGCGACCCGTGCTGGCCCCGCGGGTCACGCCGTCGGGTGAGCATGTCGCCGTCAGCCTGGCCAACGCGATCCGCCAGCGTGCTGTCGTGCTCTGGCGCACCCACGTCGATGACATGCCCAAGGAGGCGGCGATGATCAGCGTCCTGGCGCTCGCGGACATGTACGCCGCCGCCCAGCACGCCGACGCCCCCTGGACGCTGCTGCTCGACGAGTTCGCCGCCGTCATGCACATCGCCGCCGACCGCGCGCTCGCGATGCTCCAACGCGGACGATCCCACCACGGGCAGGTGATCGTCCGCCTGAACACGCTCAAACCCGGGTTATCGCCCCGACCCGCCGACAACCCCCGGTTGAACGCGCCCTAAGCTGCATCTCCCAGCCCCAAAAACCACGGCTTACCAGGCCATTTCCAGTCGTTCTGAAGTAGCCACACCCAATCCAGATGAGTCCACGAGCCGTAGGCCAGGCCTGGCCATCCGAGCGCGGCGCTCGGAGGACGCCGGGGTCGGGACCAGCCTCGCCGCCGTCGCGGCAGGCACCGACACCACGGAGGCTCCCAGGGCCACTGGCAGCTACCACGATCGAACGCGCGCGAGCGATCCTGCTCGCCGATCAGGACGAGAATCCCGAGCCTACCTCGCGGACAGCCGGTTCTTCCCACGCATGCGACGACGGATCTGAGATGGATCGGGCGTGGTCGGGCTCAGTGAGCCCGAATCCGCCTTCGAGGTGCATCTGGACGCGGGGCGTCGCGATGACCCGTCCGCTTTCTGCGCCTCCGCCACCCGCGCCATAGCCGACGATGTCGAGCAGGAACCCGCCAACCTGGGTCATGTGCCTGACCTGAAAGCCGACGATGGATAGATCCCATCGACCGCTCGTCGACCGGTCGCCCGTGTGTACCGTCATCGACTCCACGGAACGTAGCGAGCCTCGCCGTAGCGTTGGGCTACGACGCGATAGCTGGCTACTCCGATGGAGCAGACTGGCCGCCGCCACGCATACGCGGGAGGCTGCGCGGCGCCGCGACCGTCGGTCTCACTGCTTCCTTGGCTCGACGGTAGCTCGAACCGGAAGCACGGACTTCACAGTGGTCCGGCGGATCGGGTCGTGATCGTCAGTGAAGGATGCATCGTCATTAGATGGTTTCGTAGTGTTTCGATGTCTTGACTTCTGGAAGATCGATGGTTAGGCTCCGCGCGCTCGGCAGCGTGCTCAACCGGGGCGGTGGTGTGTCGGGCAGCGAACGTCCGGGCAGGGAGGAGGTCGGTGGTGGTCATGGTGCGCAACGGTCAGAGCGGGCTGCGCTGCGATGGCGGCGGTCAGCGCAGGTGGCGGGTTATGGCTGAGGGGGGCGGCGCCTCGATGCGGGTCCGTCGTCGTGCAGTGAGTCGGTCTGACGACGCGGCCGGGTCGCCCGGCGGTGTGACCGTTTGTGGTGCTGTGGCGGGTGGCCGGCAGCGGCGGCTCGCCAGGCTTCTCGCCGGCTGGTTGGCTGTCGTCGCGTTGTTCGCCTGGATGGCCGTGGGGGCCGGCGGGGCGGTCGTGCCGGCTCACGTGCGCGGCGGTGCAGGTGTGGCTGGGGCGGCTCGGTTTGGCACGGTCGGCCGGCACGGTCGATCGGCAGGGCGGCTGCTGACGGGGGTCGGGGGCGGAGCGCTCCGCGTGACGCCGGCACGTTCGGAAGCGTCCGGCGGGCGTCATCGCCGCCGTGCCGCGAGGGCTCGCTCACGTGATCGCAGCGTCGTGAGGCGTCGGCGTGGTGGTGTTGTTGCGCCATGGGCGGAGGCTGCGGGCTCGTCGCCGCGTGTCGCGAGGGTTGTGCGTAGGGACGCCGTGGCGGCGGCGGTGAAGGCGCGGGCGGTGAGGCCGGAGGGGTCTGCGCAGCCTGGTTCGATCTCCCCGATCGTGCTGTCGACGGCGAGCTATGTGTATGCGCAGGTGACCAGTCAGGGCTGGCCGATCTCGCTTGATTTTCAGCTGATCAGTCCTCAGAGCGGCGCGGATGCATGCGGGGGGCCGTGTGTCGTGGGAGAGGGCGTCACGTATGGGCCGCTGCCGGCGGGCTCGAGCCTGGTGTTTGAGCTTTACGGCTGGGCGTTTGGGCAAAAGGACATCTCGGCTGCGTCGAACACCAATTACGACGAGGTTGCCCAGATCACCCCGAATGAGTGGACGATCGGGTATGAGGGTGGGACGATCAACGTGTATGCGCTGTCGGTCTCGGCGGCGAGCACGCTGGGGTCGGCGCCGACGGGGCTGGGGAACTACCCGCAGTGCAGCACCGCCAGGCCGGTGAACTGCGCGACCGG
>JBOGYE010000161.1:0-9749 GCA_050696635.1 Solirubrobacteraceae bacterium
TCCCGCGGTTGGTCGTGCTTCTAGACCATATCGCTACTTGATGAGGGTCTGCGAAGCTCTATGCGTAGCCGCTGTCGTCATAGGTGCGGTCTGGGTGTAGACGTTTGAACTGGCCCCACTGTGGACGTTTGAACTGGCCCCACCTCCGTCTGGACCGGCGTGCCCGGCTCGAGCACCAGCTACGCCTATAACCCCGCCAACGGGATCTGCTGGTCCTATGCCGGCAGCTCGTCAGCGGGCTGCGGCTCACCGCCCGCGGGCGCTGACAGCTACAGCTATGACGCCGACGGCAACGAGACCTCAAACGGCAACGGCCTGACCCTCGCCTACAATCCCCTGGGTCAGATGACCAGCGCCACCTCAGCCGGGGCCAGCACCAGCTACAGCTACCTCGGCGAAGGCCAAAACCAGCTCTACGGCATCGGCACAAGCCAACAGCTTGAGAACTCGCTGCTGGGCGTCATCAGCCAAGGCACCGGCACCCCAGCCTCCACCACCTACTACACCCGCGCCCAAAACGGCCGGCTCATCGACGAGCGCACCCCCAGCGGCACCTACAACTACCTCTACGACGGCAACGGCGACATCATCGCCCTGACCGACAGCTCAGGGCATCTCGTCGACCAGTACGCCTACGACCCCTACGGCAACACCACCACCAACATCGGCAGCGTCGCCAACTCCTTCGGCTACCACGCCGGCTACACCACCAGCGCCGGCCTGATCCACTACGGCGCCCGCTACCTGAACCCCGCCCAGGCCTCCTGGACCCAACAAGACCCCCTCAACCACATCACCAGCCTCACCCAAACCGACCGCTACACCTACGCCGGCGACAACCCGATCAACCTCAGCGATCCGACCGGAGCGTGCTTCGTGGTCAGCTGCAGGACCTACCATGCAGTCGGAAACTACATCTCACGTAACGCTGAAGCACTCGGTGAGATTGGTCTTGGCGTTGGCGTTGCGACAATTGGCGTAGCAGCCACTGGCGTGTGTTACTACTTCACCAGAGGAACTGAGCCAGAGTGCGCTAAGCCGGCGATCTATGGCGGCGCCGCCGGCGGATTCGCGATAGCTGAAGGGGCATCGCGCCTGAGGTAACAGTGCTGGGCGCGGCGATACTGTTGGTCGGAGGGATTTTGGGCGGCCTATACGTGGCGAGATATATACCCGCAACCATGGGACGCGTCGCCGCGCGGATGGAAGATCCCGACCGCCAAGCGCGATTTCGCCGAGCGCTTGCTTCTAGACCATATCGCTATTTGATGAAGGTCTGCGAAGCTCTATGCCTAGCCGCTGTCGTCATAGGTGCGGTCATTCTCGCAAGTGATATGTAGGTCCTTGATCTGAGGTTCTGCTGCTGCGGATTACACCTCGTGTGTGAAGTTGGGCGAGCCATTTAGCACCCCCTTCACGCCTTGGGAGGACGAGTTGCGACTCCGATCACGAATAGGCCGGCAAAAACGTGACAGATCAGGGCGTTTCGAGGCCACGCGCAGCAGCCTCTCGCGAGAGCCGCTCGTCGCGAGTTGCCAGCGCATCTGCCCCGGCCATCACGGCGGCGTACAGCACACAACAGTCGGGCAGGCGCAGCCCCGTCTCCGCGCGCAAGCGCGCGAGCTGCGCGGCAGCGCCGCGTTCGACCGGCACCTCCCGGATCTTGAGGACGGAGAGGGCTTCCAGCTGCTCGTCGAGCCGGCCGACGCGCGCGGCGCCAACTAGGACCTCAGCGAGCGTGATCGTGCTAGCAGCCAGCTCGTCGGCCTCGGCGAGGATCGTCTCGGCCGCTTCGGTGTGGGGGTCGGTGTCGTCGAGGTGCGCGAGCACGATGCTCGCGTCAAGCACCGTCAGGCGGGCCACTCGTCGCGCAGCCGCTCGAGATACCCCGGACCGTAGACGCCCCGGAACTGGCCGTGCGTGCGCTTGATCGCCGCCCGACGATGCCGGCGCTCGCTCTCGCGCTCTTGGCTGATGGCATCGTGTCCGGCCTGCACCAGCCGCAGGAGCAGCCGAGAGCGGGAACGAGCATCCTCGGGCCAGCGGCGCGCGGCCTCATTCAGAGCGGCAGCAAGGTCGTCGGTCTCGGTCACCGTGTGGCGGAGCCTGGTCGTCGGCACAAGCCCTAGTGTAGCACTTAGCTCGAAGGTGCGGCACCTTCAGGTCAGCGCTTCGCCGCTCGTCCGGCGGACGGCGGCATCAGGTCCGTGATCGTGCCCTGCGCCAGTTCGGCGGCGAACGCGACCGTCTCGGACAGGGTGGGGTGGGGGTGGACCGTGAGCGCCACATCCTCGGCGTTCGCGCCGAGCTCGAGCGCCAGGACGACCTCCGAGATCAGGTCGCCGGCGCCGACGCCGACGATCCCGGCCCCGAGCACTCGGCGGCTCTCGGGCTCCAGCAGCAGCTTCGTCAGCCCATCAGGACGGCCGAGCCCGAGCGCCCGCCCGGACGCGGCCCACGGGAACGCGGCCTTCTCGTACTTCGTGCTCTCCGCCTCGGCGGCGGTCTCGGTCAACCCCATCCAGGCGACCTCGGGGTCGGTGTAGGCGACCGACGGGATCGCGCGCGCGTCGAACGTCACGTCGTGGCCGGCGATCACCTCGGCCGCGACCCTGCCCTCGTGGGTCGCCTTGTGGGCGAGCATCGGGGGCCCGACCACGTCGCCGATCGCGTAGATCCGCTCGACGTTGGTGCGCATCCGTTCGTCGACGGCGACGAAGCCGCGCTCGTCGACCGTGACGCCGGCGGCCTGCGCGCCGACCTCGCGGCCATTGGGGGTCCTGCCGACGGCGACCAGCACCTGGTCGAACAGCTTGGACCCGACGCCGGAGATCTCCACCTTGAGGCCGTTACGTTGGGCGCTGACGCCCTCGACTCGGGTGCCGGTCAGCACGCTCTCGTAGCGGCCGGCGATCCGCTTGGCCAGCGGCGCGACGAGATCAGGGTCGGCGCCGGTCAGCAACTGGTCGAGCATCTCGACCACGGTCACCTTCGACCCCAGCGCGTCATACACGCAGGCCATCTCCAGGCCGATGATCCCGCCGCCGATTACCAGCAGCCGCTTCGGCACCTCCGGGGGCGACAGCGCCCCGGTCGAGTCCAGCACGCGCGGGTCGTCGGGCAGTCCGGGGATCGTCGCGGGACGCGACCCGACGGCGATGATCACGTTGTCGAACGTGACCCGGCGATCGCCGACCAGCATCGAGTCCGGGCCCGTCAGGCTCGCGGCGCCTTTGATCACCTGCACCTTGCGGCGCTTGGCCAGCCCAGCGAGCCCGCCGGTCAGCTGCTCGACCACGCCCGCCTTCCACTCCAGCAGCTTGGCGAGAACGATCTTCGGCGCCCCGAACGCGATCCCGTGCTGCGCCATCTCCTCGGCCTCGGCGATTACCCGCGCCGCATGCAGCAGCGCCTTGGACGGGATGCAGCCGACGTTCAGGCAGACCCCGCCGAGTCGCTCGTGGAGCTCGACCAGCGCCACCTTGAGGCCGAGGTCGGCGGCTCGGAAGGCGGCCGTGTACCCGCCCGGTCCGGCGCCGATCACGACGAGCTGGAAGTCGTGGTCGTCGGAGGAGGGTGGGGATGCGGGCTCGTCTGAGACCGAAGCGGACGATTTGCGGGCGGGCTTGTCGCCGTCGTCGGTCGGCTCGCCGTCCTCGTCCTCATCGCCGCCGTCGGGTCGCTTGCTGTCCTCGCCCTCGTCCTCCCCCTCGGGTCGCTCGCCGTCGTCGTCCTTGGCCGGCTCGCCGTCATCGTCATCGTCCTCGCCCGGCTCGATGGTCATCAGCACGCTGCCCTCCGAGACGCGGTCCCCGACGCTCACCGCCAGCTGCGAGACGACGCCGCCCTGCGGCGCCGGCACGTCCATCGTCGCCTTGTCTGACTCCACCGTGACCAGCGGATCCTCCGGCGCGACGGTGTCTCCGATCGCGACCAGGATCTCGATCACCGGCACGTCGGCGAAGTCGCCGATGTCTGGGACGCGGACCTCGGTCACGCGCGGACCGTCACAGCAGCGCCCGGCGCAGATCCGACAGCACGCCGCTCAGGTGCACGACGAACCGGGCCGCGAGCGCGCCGTCGATCGCTCGGTGGTCGTAGGACAGCGACAGCGGCAGCATCAGCCGCGGCGTGAACTCGGAGTCGTTCCAGACCGGCTTGATCGCCGACCGGGATACGCCGAGGATCGCGACCTCCGGGGCGTTGACGATCGGTGTGAACGAGGTGCCGCCGATCCCACCCAGCGACGAGATCGTGAACGAGGCGCCGCCGATCTCGGTCGGCGACAGCTTGCCGTCGCGCGCCTTGGCCGACAGCTGGGCCAGCTCGGTGGCGATCTCGCGCAGCCCCTTGGTGTCCGCGTCCCGGATCACCGGCACGACCAGCCCGCCGGGCGTGTCAGCCGCGAAGCCGATGTTCCAGTAGCCCTTGACGATCAGCTCGTCGCCGTCGAGCGAGGCGTTGACCTCCGGGAACGCCTTCAGCGTCGCCACGCACGCGGCCACCAGGAACGTGACCATCGTGAACTTGACGTCCTCGGCACGATGCTGGTCGTTCAGCTGCTTGCGCCAGGCCTCGAGCTCGGTGATGTCGGCCTCGTCGTGCTGGGTGACGTGCGGGATCATCGCCCAGTTGCGCGCCAGGTTCGGGGCCGAGATCCGCTGGATGCGCGAGCGCGGCACCCGCTCCACCGGACCGAGCTTGGAGAAGTCGAGCTTCGGCCACGGAGGCAGCTCCAATGCGCCCCCGGCTTGCGGCGCCGCCGCCGGCCCGCGCTGTGCCAGGCTCTGCACGTCCTCGCGCGTGATCCGGCCGCCGCGGCCGCTGCCCTGAACGGAATGCAGGTCGATCCCGAGCTCGCGCGCGACGCGGCGCGCCGACGGGCTCGCGTACAGGGCGGAGCGACCGTCGCCCTGCGCTGCGTCGGGCGCGTCTCGCGGCTCGGAGTCCTGTGGCGCCTCGGCGTCATCAGAGGACGCTCGCGCGGAGGGCTGCGACTGGCCGGCGGCGGCCGAACCGGCGGCGGTCGCTGGCGCCGGCTCGACGGCGCCGTCTGACTCGTCGTCGTCGCCCGTGTCGCCCTCGTCGCCCCCTGCGTCCTCGTCGTTCCCGCCGTCGGCGTCCTCCTCGAGCGTCATCAGCGGCGCGCCCTCGGACACCGTGTCGCCGATCGACACGGCGATCTCGCGCACGACACCGCCCGACGGCGCCGGCACGTCCATCGTCGCCTTGTCGGACTCCAGCGTGACCAGCGGGTCCTCGGCGGCCACGGTGTCGCCGACCGCGACCAGGATCTCGATCACCGGCACGCCGTCGAAGTCGCCGATGTCCGGGACGCGAACCTCGGTCGTGGCGGCCGTCATACGGTCGTGGGCATCGGCGCTTCGGGGTCGATCTCCCAGCGGCCGATCGCGTCGGTCACCTGCTCGGCCTCGATCTCGCCGCGGTCCAGCAGCTCTCGCAGCGCGGCCAGCGCGACATGGTGGCGGTCGACCTCGAAGAAGCGTCGCAGCGCTTCGCGGCTGTCGGAGCGCCCGTAGCCGTCGGTCCCGAGCGTGCGATAGGCCGTCGGCACCCACTGACGGATCTGGTCGGGCACCGCGCGCAGGTAATCGCTCGCGGCCACGACCGGTCCGCGCCGATCCGCCAGCCGCTCGGTCACATACGCGCGGCGCGGGTCCTGCACCGGGTGCAGCATGTTCCAGCGCTCGACCTCGATCCCGTCGCGGCGCAGCTCCGTGTAGGAGGTCACGCTCCAGACGTCGGCGAGCACGTCGAACTCGTCGGCCAGCAGCTCCGCGGCGGCGAGCACCTCGGGCAGGATCGTGCCCGACCCGAACAGCTGCACCACTGGCCGATCGCCGGACGCGGGCGCCTCGCGCACCAGGTGCATCCCCCGCAGGATCCCGTCCGCGGACCCCTCGGGCATCTCGGGATGGACGTAGTTCTCATTCATCAGAGTGATGTAGTAGAAGGCATCCTCCTGCTCGGACAGCATCCGCCGCAGCCCGTCCTGGACGATCACCGCGATCTCGTAGCCGTACGCCGGATCGTAGGCGCGGCAGTTCGGGACGACCGAGAACAGCAGGTGGCTGTGGCCGTCCTCGTGCTGGAGCCCCTCGCCGTTCAGCGTCGTGCGACCGGCCGTGCCGCCGAGCATGAAGCCGCGCGTGCGACTGTCGCCGGCCGCCCAGACGAGGTCTCCGACGCGCTGGTAGCCGAACATCGAGTAGTAGATGTAGAACGGCACCATCGGCACGTCGTGGGCGCTGTAGGAGGTGCCGGCCGCGATGAACGACGAGATCGACCCCGCCTCCGTGATCCCCTCCTCGAGGATCTGGCCCTGCTCGTCCTCCTTGTAGAACATCAGCTGCTCGGAGTCCTGAGGCTGGTAGAGCTGCCCGACCGGCGAGTAGATCCCGACCTGGCGAAACAGCCCTTCCATGCCGAAGGTGCGCGACTCGTCCGGGACGATCGGGACGATATGGGGGGCCAGTCGCTTGTCGCGCAGCAGCGCCGCGAGCACGCGCACGAACGCCATCGTGCTCGAGATCTCGCGCCCGTCGGTGCCCTTCAGCTGCGATGAGAACAGCTCCAGCTCCGGCGCCTGCAGCGACTCCGTGTGCCGACGCCGCACGGGCAGCGACCCGCCCAGCTTCGCCCGACGCTCGTGCAGGAAGCGCATCTCCGCGGAGTCCTCGGCGGGCTTGTAGTACTCATGGTCGGCGACCTGACGATCGGTCAGCGGCAGCTCGAAGCGGTCACGGAACGCGAACAGCGCCTCCTCGGTCATCTTCTTGGCCTGGTGGGTGACCATCTGCCCCTCGCCGGAGGTGCCCATCCCGTAGCCCTTGATCGTCTTGGCCAGAATCACGGTCGGCTCGCCGGTGTGGCGCACCGCGGCGTGATAGGCGGCGTAGACCTTCTGCTGGTCCAGGCCGCCGCGGTTCAGCAGCCAGATCTCGTCGTCGGACATGTGCGAGACGCGCTCCGCCAGCCGCGGGTCGCGGCCGAAGAACTGATCGCGCACGTACGCTCCGTCGCGCGACTTGAAGGTCTGGTACTCGCCGTCGACGCAATCCTCCATCACCTTCACCAGCGCGCCGTCGACATCGGCTTCGAGCAGCGGATCCCAGCGGCTGCCCCAGATCACCTTGATCACGTTCCAGCCGGCGCCGCGGAAATCCGACTCGAGCTCCTGGATGATCTTGCCGTTCCCGCGCACCGGTCCGTCGAGGCGCTGCAGGTTGCAGTTGACGACCCAGATCAGGTTGTCGAGCTGCTCGCGGCCGGCGAGCGCGGTGGAGCCCATCGACTCGGGCTCGTCCATCTCGCCGTCGCCCAGGAACGCCCACACCTTGCGGGCGCCGGCGGCCGAGTCCAGCAGGCCGCGGGCCTGGAGGTACTTCATGAACCGTGCCTGGTAGATCGAGGTGATCGCGCCGAGGCCCAGCGAGACCGTCGGGAACTGCCAGAAGTCGGGCATCAGCCAGGGGTGCGGGTAGGAGCTGAGCCCGTCGGCGCGCGAGACCTCCTGGCGAAAGCCGTCCAGCTGCTGCTCGGTCAGCCGGCCCTCCAGATAGGCGCGCGCGTAGTTGCCCGGCGAGGAGTGGCCCTGGAAGTAGACGAGATCTCCTCCGTGGTCCTCGCTGGGGGCGTGCCAGAAGTGGTTGAAGCCGACCTCGTACAGGACCGCCAGCGACTGGAAGCTGGCGAGGTGGCCGCCGACCCCAGGCGACAGCTCGTTGGCGCGTAGCACCATCATCATCGCGTTCCAGCGGACGATCGAGCGCAGGCGGCGCTCGACGGCCGGATCCGCGAGAGCGGGCGGCTCCAGCGAAGCCGGGATCGTGTTCACGTACGGCGTGTTGAGGCTCGCGATCGGGCCCGTGCCGGCGTGCTGCGCGCGCTCGACGACTCGCCTCAGAAGCTGGCGAGCGCGGACCGGCCCGTCGTGTGAGACGACGGCGTCGAGCGCCTCGAGCCACTCGGAGGTCTCTACCGCATCCGGGTCAGAGGCTTGCGGCTCGGCGCCGTCGCCGTTGGCGCCCGGGGGCGATTTGGTCTGGGCGGTGTCGGTCATCTGGAGCCCTAGGCCGACTATACCCACGCTGCCCGGCCGTCCTTCGAGGCCGCTTTGCATTAGCGTGACGGCATGACCCTGACCGAGCTGGAGGGACCTTCGGGACCGCCCTGGGACCGCGCGCTGGCCGGTCGGCTGGAGCAGCTCGTGGTCCACTCCGAGCTGCTGGAGGGCAATCCGCTCGGCGACCCTACGCGCCGCCCGCTGTACGTCTACAGCTCGCCCGGCGTCGTCTCGGGCGCCGTCGCGGGCGTCCCGTCCGTGTATGTGATCCAGGGCTACACGGGGCAGGTCGACATGTGGCTTGGCCGCACCGCGTTCGAGCCCAACATGGTCGAGCGCCTGGACGCGATGTTCGCGGCGGGCGGGTGCCCGGATGCGATCGTCGTGTTCGTCGATGCGTGGACCTCGCTCGGTGGCTCGCAGTTTCTGAACTCGTCGAGCACCGGGCGCTACATGGACCACCTGTGCGACGAGGTGGTCCCGTTCGTGGATGCGCGCCACCCCACGCTGGCCGCGCGCGAGCACCGCGGGATCGCCGGGAAGTCGTCGGGCGGCTATGGCGCGATGGTCGTGCCGATGCTCCGCCCGAACGTGTTTGGGGCGCTCGCCTCTCACGCCGGGGACGCGCTGTTCGAGCACTGCTACGTACGCGACTTCCCCACCATCGTCCGGCTGCTGCGCGACGAGTTCGACGGCTCCTACGAGCTGCTGCTGGAGCGTGCGCGCGAGCAGCCGAGCTTCGACTGGGGCCGCTACGGCGAGGCCTTCTCGACCTACGCATACGCGTGCGCGTATACGCCGGACCCGGAACGCCCCGGCAAGCCACTGCTCCCGTTCGACCTGGCTACGGGCCGGCTGATCGACGAGATCTGGCAGCGGTGGTTGGAGCTTGACCCGGTCCGGATGGCGGCAGCGCACGCCGACGCGCTGCGCTCGATGCGCCGCATCTATCTCGACGCCGGTCGCAGCGACGAGTTCTTCCTGGACCTCGGGGCGCAGGCGTTTGCGGCCGAGCTGACGCGGCTCGGCGTCGAGCACACGCTGGAGCTGTTCGACGGCAAGCACGGGGGGATCTCCTACCGCTATCCGGGGGCGATCCGCGAGTTGGTGCTGGCCCTGGGGTGACCGCCACCGCCGACACCGAGCTCGCGTTCGCCGGCCCGGGCGCGCTGGCGGCGCTGGTCCGCGGTGGCGAGGCCCATCCGCGCGAGTTGGTCGAGCTGTGCCTGCGCCGGATCGAGGCGCTGGACGGGCGCTGCAACGCGTTCCGGGCGCTGCGCGCTGAGCGGGCGCTGGCCGAGGCAGACGCCGTCGCGCACGATGGCGCACTCGCGGGCGTCCCGATCGCCGTCAAGGACGACATCGCGCTGGCCGGCGAGCGCCGCACTCGCGGCAGCCGCTGTTCCGGCGCGCCGGCGGCCGCTGACGCCGAGGCGATCCGCCGGCTGCGCGCCGCGGGCGCGATCCCCGTCGGGGTCACCAACGTGCCCGAGCTGATGATCTTTCCGTGGACCGCGAGCCTGGCCAACGGCGTCACCCGCAACCCGTGGGACCCGCAGCGGACGCCGGGCGGCTCCTCCGGCGGCTCGGCCGCGGCGGTCGCGGCGGGCATGGTCCCGGCCGCGACCGGGTCTGACGGCGGCGGCTCGATCCGGATCCCGGC
>JBOGYE010000162.1:0-12033 GCA_050696635.1 Solirubrobacteraceae bacterium
GTCTATGGCATGGCGATCGAGACCACCGACCGCAAGGACTGGGCGTGGATCGCCGATATGTGGTGCTACGGGATCTGGGGCTGCGGCGTCCGGCCGCTCGACACCGCGTACATCGCGTTCGGCTACGGCTCGTTCATCGGCTTCTGGGGGCTGCACTACGCGATGGAGAAGATCGGCGTGCTCAACGTCCCCGGCGGCGCCCAGAGCACCGAGGCACGGGTGCGCCAGATCATCGACTTCGGCGCCACCGTGGTCGCCTCGACCCCTACCTACGCGCTGCGCCTGGCCCAGGAGGCCAGCGCGCTGGGCGTCGACCTGCCCGGATCGGCGGTCCAGCGGATCATCCTGTCCGGCGAGCCCGCCGGGTCGATCCCGCAGACCAAGGCGCTGATCGAGCAGGAGTGGGGCGCGAAGGCGTTCGACACCGCCGGCATGACGGAGATCGGGACGATCATGGTGTTCGAGTGCGCCGATCAGCCGGGCGGGACGCACATCATCGAGGACCACGTGATCGAGGAGGTGATCGACCCGGACACGATGAAGCCGGTCGGCTACGGCGATTCGGGCGAGCGGGTGGTGACCTCGTTCGGCCGCGGCGCGATCCCGCTGCTTCGCTACCGCACAGGCGACCTGGTGCGCAAGGTGCCGGCGTCGACCTGCTCCTGCGGGCGCGGCTTTGACATCTACGAGGGAGGGATCCTCGGCCGGGTCGACGAGATGAAGATCATCCGCGGCACCAACGTCTACCCGCGGGCGATCGAGGCGATCGTGCGCGAATACTCTGAGGTCGACGAGTTCCAGACCCTGATCACGCGCGAGGGCATCCGTGACGAGATCACGCTGCGGGTCGAGCTCAAGCACGAGGTGCCGGTCACTCACTGGGACGGGCTCGCCGAGACGCTGCACAACCGACTCGCGCTCGCTCACGAGGGATTGAACTTCCGCATCGAGCAGGCCGCCAAGGGCGAGCTGCCGCGCTTCGAGCTCAAGGCCAAGCGCACGATCGACATGCGCGAGGCGCCGATCGGAGCGCGGACATGAGCGGCGTAGATCTGCTCGGGTCAGAGCTGACCGCCCCTGAGGCGCGCCTGCTGGGCGTGTATGAGGAGCTCAAGGCGCTGTGCGCCGAGGGCTTGGCACCGATCGCCGACGCCAACGTCCGCGCCGCGCTGGCGCTGATGCACAACGTCGTCAACGGCCTGGCGCTCGAGTACGAGCACCTCTCAGACCTGGGCGTCTGATGCGAATCGCGGTCGCCGGTGGCGGCCCGGGCGGGCTGTACTTCGCGATCCTCATGCGGCGCGCGGCGCCGGACTGCGAGGTCGTCGTGTTCGAGCGAAACCGGGCGCAGGACGCGTTCGGCTTCGGCGTCGTGTTCTCCGACGAGACGTTGACGGTGTTCGAGCACGCGGACCCGCTCAGCTTCGTCGAGCTGTCTGACCGCTTCGTGCACTGGACCGACATCGACGTGCACCATCGCGATCGCCGGACGCGCTCGGGCGGTCACGGCTTCTCGGCCTTCGGGCGCCGGGAGCTGCTTGCGATCCTGCAGCGACGAGCGCTGTCGCTGGGGGCGGAGATCCGGTTCGAGTGCGAGGCGCCGGACGTCGATCAGCTCGGCGCCGATTTCGACCTCGTGGTCGCAGCGGACGGTGCCGGGAGCGCGATCCGCGCGGCCCGCTCGCACGACTTCGGCCCGACCCTGGACCCGCGCAGCTGCCGGTACATGTGGATGGGGGTCGAGCTGGCCTACGACGCCTTCAAGTTCTTCATCGCCGAGACGCCGGAGGGCGTGCTGCAGGCGCACGCCTACCCATACAGCGACTCGATGAGCACGTTCATCGTCGAGGTGCCCGAGCAGACCTGGCGTCGCGCCGGCCTGGACGCGCTGGGTGGGCCGGGATCATCGTCGCTGCCGCCGGGGGTGTCCGACGAGGCGAGCGTCGCCTGGTGCGCCGCGCTGTTCGCGGATGCGCTCGCCGGGCGACCGCTGCTGTCCAACAACTCCAAGTGGATCCGCTTCGTCACGGTTCGTAACGCGCGCTGGCGCAGCGGCAACGTCGCGCTGCTTGGGGATGCCGCCCACACGGCCCACTTCTCGATCGGCTCCGGCACCAAGCTCGCGATGGAAGATGCGGTGGCGCTCGCCTGGGCCTTTCGCGGCGTGGATGCGAGCGATGTCGATGGCGCGCTCGAAGCCTATGAGGCGGAGCGTCGGCCGATGGTCGAGTCCACCCAGCGCGCCGCGCAGGGATCACTTGAGTGGTTCGAGGGGATCGACCGCTACGTCGAGCAGCCAGGGCTGCAGTTCGCGTTCAACCTGCTGACGCGAAGCCGTCGGATCACCCACGACAACCTGAGACTGCGTGACCCCGAATTCGTGGCCCAGGTGGAGGAGTTGTTCGCCGACAGCGGCCGCTTCACGCCGCGCCCGCCGATGTTCGCGCCGCTGGCGCTGCGGGGACTGACGCTGCGAAATCGGGTCGTGGTCTCGCCGATGGACATGTACTCAGCCGTCGACGGTACGCCGTCTGACTTTCATCTGGTCCACCTTGGGGCCCGGGCGCTGGGCGGCGCGGCGCTGGTCTACAGCGAGATGATCTGCGTGTCCGCGATCGGGCGAATCACGCCGGGATGTGCGGGCATGTACGCGCCGTCGCACGTGGAGGCGTGGCGGCGGATCGTGGAGTTCGCGCATCTGCACGGCGGCTGTGCGGTTGCGGCTCAACTAGGGCACTCGGGCCGCAAGGGCTCTACGAAGCTGATGTGGGAGGGGATCGACGAGCCGCTGGACGAGGGCAACTGGGATCTGCTCGCGCCCTCGCCGATCCCGTATTCGCAGCGAAACCAGGTGCCGCGGGAGATGACCCGCGCCGACATGGAGGTCGTGCGCGAGCAGTTCGTCTCGGCCACGCGTGGCGCGCTGGAGGCGGGCTTTGACCTGCTGGAGATCCACTGCGCGCACGGCTATCTCTTGTCTTCGTTTCTGTCGCCGCTGACCAACGTGCGCACCGATGCGTATGGCGGCTCGCTCGCCGCGCGGGCGCGCTTTCCGCTGGAGGTGTTCGATGCCTGCCGGGCTGTGTGGCCCGACGATCGCCCGATGAGCGTGCGGATCTCTGCCACCGACTGGGTGCAGGGCGGCTTTGAGCCCGACGACGCGGTGCAGTTCGCGCGGATGCTGGCCGAGCACGGCTGCGACATCGTCGATGTCTCCTCAGGCCAGGTGTCCGGCGACGAGCAGCCGGCGTTTGGACGCAGCTACCAGACGCCGTTCGCGGACCGGATCCGCAACGAGGTCGGTCTGCCCACGATCGCGGTCGGGGCGATCGCCAGCTGGGACGACGTCAACACGATCGTGCTCGCCGGGCGCGCTGACCTGTGTGCGCTCGCGCGCCCGCACCTGTATGACCCGCACTGGACGCTGCACGCCGCCGCCGAGCAGGAGTACGCGGGCGACGGGATCAGCTGGGTGCCGCAGTATCAGGCCGGCTCGCGCAAGCCGCCGACCGGGCGTGCCGATGCGGTGCGCAAGGAGCTCGCGCGCTCGTTCGACGCGCCGCTGCTCACCCCCGCGCAGCCAGCAGCGCCCTGACGCGGTCGACGCCGTCATAGACGTCCACGAACCGGGTGCTCAGCGGGGACAGGCCGAGCCGGATCACGTCCGGTGTGCGGAAGTCGGTCAGCACGCCTTGATCGGCAAGTTGCGGGCACAGCGCGCGCGCGTCCGGGTGGGTCAGCGCCACGTGCGATCCGCGTTGTGCCCGATCGCGCGGCGAGCCGACGCCGCATCCGATCGCAGTCAGCCGCTCGTCGATCAGCTCGATCGCGTACTCGGTCAGCTTCGTCGACTTGGCGCGGATCGCGTCGATCCCGGCCTCGACGGTCAGTTCGATGCCGACCTGCGCGGCGGTCAGTCCGAGCACCGGCGGGGTGCCCGACAGCATCGATCTGATGCCGTCGCCGGCCAGCCATCCGGGTGCCATCTCGAACGGCTGTGCCCGTCCCAGCCAGCCCCAGATCGGCTGGCGCAGCGCCGCCTGATGCTCTGCGCGCACATAGATGAACGCGGGCGCGCCGGGACCGCCGTTGAGGTACTTGTACGTGCAGCCGACCGCCAGGTCGACTCCGGCCTCGTCCAGTGACACCGGGATCGCGCCGACGCTGTGGCACTCGTCCCACAGGATCAGCGCGCCGGCCTCGTGGGCCAGTCGTGTGATCTCGCGCGCGTCGAGGATGTACGCGGACTTGTATGACACATGCGAGAAGCTGACCAGCGCCGTGTTGTCGCTCAGCGCTGCTGCGACCTGCTCCGGCGTCGGGCCGCCGTGCGGGTCGCCCTTGATCCAGATGATACGGGCGCCGCGTTCGTTCGCCAGGCTCTCGAGCACGTACCGGTCGGTCGGGAAGTTGTCGATGTCGGTGACGATCTCGTTCCGTTCCGGCCGGGCTGCCAGCGCAGCCGCCGCGAGCTTGTAGAAGCAGACGGTGGTTGAATCGGCGATCGCCACCTGGCCCGGGGCGGCGCCGAGCAGCTCTCGGCCGAGCCGGTCGCCGATCGTCCGCGGCAGCTCCATCCAGCCCTCGCTCCAGCCGCGGATCAGCCGCTCGCCCCACTGGTGCTCCACGACCTCGGCCAGCCGCCTGGGCGTCTCGCGCGGGAGCCTGCCCAGCGAGTTGCCGTCGAGGTAGATCGGGCTGTCGTCGGCGACGACGAACCGTTCGGCAAAGGCGCGCAACGGGTCGGCCGCATCGAGCGCGACCGCCTCGTCCCGAGTACCAGGCATCGGGCTGCCTCTACGCGGCCGGCACGAACGCCAGCACGCGGCTCGGGCTGCCGGTGCCTCCGACCAGCCGCAGCGGGCAGACGACCAGCAGCGCGCCGCTGACGGGCAGCTGATCGAGGTTGGCGAGCTGGGTCAGTCCCAGCCGCCCGGCGCCGAGCAGGAAGTTGTGCAGCGGAAATGGCGGCTCCATTCCGCCGGCGCTGCCCGCGTCGATCCCCACCGTCTCGGTGCCGAACCCCGCGATCGCGCGCCCGGACGCCAGCCAGCGCGCCGCCTCGACGTCGGGGCCCGGCGTCCGCGGACCGCTGTCGCCGACGTTCAAGAACAGCTCCTGATCGTGCGCGCGCGCCCCCCAGCCGCTGCGCAGCAGCACCCAGGCGCCGTCCGGGATCCGGCCGTGCTCGGCCTCCCAGGCTTCGAGGTCGGCGACCGTCAGCAGGTAGTCGCCACCGGCCTGTTCGGTCTCGGCGGTGCGGTCGATCACGCAGGCGGGGCCGACGAGCCGCTCGGCGGGGATCGAGCCGACGTCGAGCCCGTGCCGGCCGGTGACCCAGTGGATCGGCGCGTCGAGGTGGGTGCCGACGTGCTCGCCGATTGTCAGCGTGTACCAAGCCCAGGCGGGACCGCGGTCGTCGTAGCGCGAGATCTCCTCGCGGCTCAGCCCGGGCGTGTTGGCGAACGGTGGCGGCAGCTGGATCACCGGCGTGGTTTCGCTCAGCGGCTGGGTCAGGTCGACGACGCGGACCGCGCCGGACGCGAGCCCGTCGAGCAATGCGGAGACCTGGCCGGCCTGGGTGCTGGACATGGGGAGCTCTCCTTTGGTGGTTGGGCTGTGGCGGCTGGGGCTGCGGCGTCAGCCGCCGCGGAACGCTTCCGCGAGCCAGTCTGCGCAGATCGTCGGGTTGACCTTGGCATCGAGCACCAGTGGGCGCGGCGTCGCCTCGGCGAGCCAATCCTCGACGGCATCGAGATCCTCGGTGGCCCGCACGGTTTTGGCGTGCGCTCCAGCCGCGCGGGCGATCGCGGCCAGGTCGGCTTCGGGGAACTGCACTCGGGTCACGTCGTGACCCATCGGCGCGAAGTGGTGCACCTCGGCCGCGTATGCGCTGTCGTCGTAGATCAGCACCAGCAGCTTCAGCTGGGCTCTGACCGCCGTCTCGATCTCGGCCAGCGCCATGAACGCGCCCCCGTCGCCGATCGCCGCGACCGTCGGACGATCCGGCCGCGCGATGGCCGCCCCGATCGCGTTGCCGAGCCCGAGCCCGACCGCCTGAAAGCCGTTCGGGAACACCCACGCGCGCGCGTCCGGGACGGTCAGGAACATCGACGGCCAGCCGAGGAAGTGGCCCGAGTCCACGGCGACGGCCTTGTCCTTCGGCAGCAGGTCCTCGAGCGCGATCGTCAGCGTGCGCGGGTCGATCGTGGTCTCGGTACAGGCGTCGTCGTAAGGGTCCTGGCGCCAGGAGTTGGCGGCGATCTGAGCCGCCATCTGCGGCGTGCGCGCGCCGGTGGCGCGGTGGCCGCGGCGCTCGAGCTCTTGGATGAGCAGCCGTGCCGCCGCGCGCACGTCGCCCGTGATCGTGAGGTTGGCGGGGCGGTGTCGGCCGAATGCCTCGGGCTCTGAGTCGATCTGGGCGAGCGTTGCCTCCGTCGAGATCAGCCGGCCGTGACGGGTGGTCCAGTGGTTGACCGACGCGCCGGCGACCAGCACCACGTCGGCGGTGGGCAGCAGTTCGGCGGCGAAAGGCGACGCGAATCCGCCGGAGATCCCGAGCGTGTAGGGGAGGCCCGCGAACAGGCCGTTGGCCGGCGCCGAGGTCGCAAGCAGCGCCCCGGTCATCTCGCCGAGGCGTTCCAGCTCGTCGCGCGCGCGGGCGAGCACCGCGCCGCGGCCGGCGATGATCACCGGTCGGTGGGCGGTCTGCAGCAGGTCGGCGACGGCGGCGATCTCTGTCGGCCCCGGCTCGGTGGCCCCGGGAAACGCGGGGGCGCGGTCGGCCCGCGGGCTCGGGGTGTCCGGCGCTTGATCTGCGGCGGGCGGCTGCGGCTGGACGTCGATCGGCAGCATCAGGACGATCGGCCGCCGCTCGGCGATCGCTCGGTCGTACGCGCGTCTCGCGTCGTCGGCGGCGGTCTCGGGGCTCTGGATCCGCTCATGGCCGGCGCCGACCGACTCGGCCAGTCCCGTCTGGTCGATGCGGAAGTTGGAGTTCAGGGCGGCCACCGGGGACTCGCCCGCGAGCACCAGCAGCGGCGTGCGGCTCTTGACGGCCTCGGTCAGCCCGGTGACGGTGTTGGTCAGGCCGGGGCCCTGATGGACGCTGCAGATGCCCACCCGCCCGCTGACCCGCGCGTACCCGTCGGCCATGCAGATCGCGCCCCCCTCGTGGCGGGCGGGGTGAAAGCGAGCCCCGCGTGAGCACAGCGCGTTGGTGACGATCAGGTTCCCGCTGCCGAGCACGCCGAACGCGTCGATCACGCCGGTCTGCGCCAGCGTCTCGCCGATCGCGTCGGCGACCGACCTCGTCGGCCGAGCCGCGGTGGTGCTCATTCGAGCGGGCGTATGGGTCGCGCCCGGGTCACGCGCCGCCCATCCTACTTGCGCGGTCCGCCATGCGGCGCCGCGGCCGAGCGTTCGCTCTCGCTCAGCCGGCCCCGCCGCGTCCCGGCCACAGCGAGGTCATCCAGCTGTACATCTCCGCTGAGGTCTGGTGGTAGCCCGGGCAGCAGCGTGGGCCGTGCGGCGCGGAGATGCCGATCTCCAGGTGCGGCGCGTCCGACTCACCGACATCTCCGCAACCGACCTCCGCGATCGGCTCGCCCGTGGTGACATGAGCGCCGACCGGCACGAGTGCGGGCTTGGCGTGCCCGTAGTAGACGAAGCGGCCGGCGAGCGCACCGCTCGAGATCTTCAGGACAGGCGCGTCGGGGCCGAACCCGTCGATCCCCTCCTGCACGATCGTGCCATCCGTGACCGCCACCTCGGTCGCCGCCGAGCCGCAGGCGTTGCGGACCGTGCCGATGTCCACGCCCTGATCCTGGGTCCAATCCGAGGAGGACACGACGACGCTCACGGGCGAGATCGGGAACACCCATCCGGCTGGCGCGGAGCCCGAGGGCGCCGGGGGAGACGGCGTGCCATCGTCCGGCAGCAGCGAGCCGGCTCCCGAAGTCGATGCATTCGTTGAGTTGCGAGTGCCGTGTGGTCGGTTACCGTGATTGGCCACCCACGCGCGCAGCGTGCGAGCGGTCCGCGCGCCCGCCGTCCCGCTGACCGGACGCAGGTGAGCACGGCGCTGGAAGCGCGCGACCGACCGGCGCGTCGCCGGCCCGAAGCGCCCGTCGGCCGTGGTGCGGATGCCGATGAACGTCAGCCAGCGCTGGAGCGTGCGCACCTCACGGCCGTGGTCTCCGACGCGCAGCACCCGCCGGATCGTGCCGCGCGGGGCCGGCAGCGAGGAGGCCCGGGCCGTCGTGCCCGTCGTGGCTGTCGTGGCTGTCGTGGCTGTCGTGGCTGCGCGTGCGGGGGCCACCGGCTCGGAGCCTGCGCCGGCTGGCGGCGCCGCTGGGGCGACCGAGGCCATCGACACCGCCGAGGAGCTTGCGCTGGCCGGCGCCGCGGTCGCGGCGAGGGTCGCCATCAGCACCGCCGCTGCTGCCACGGCGACCAGCAGCGTCCGCCCGTGGGGCCGGTCCAGCGCCCGCACGGGCAGCCGCAATTTGCGCATCGGTTCTCCTCGGCTTTTGGCATCGGGAAATGGGACTGGGGCCGGCGCCTGCGAGGTCAGCTGACGGGCTCGCGCGGACAGGCCTGATGCCCGTCGGCGCTTCCCACGGATCACCGCGAGATTCGCCCCAACGACTTGGGTTCCCCGCTCCCCGGATCGGCAGCCCGGGGACTCGGCTGCGGTTCACAACACGGCCGTTCGCCCATGGTTGCGCTGATCGCCGCGCACCTCAGTCACCCGCCGACCGGTGCTAGACTCATACGTCCGCCGCGGGGTGGAGCAGTCTGGTAGCTCGTCGGGCTCATAACCCGAAGGTCGCGGGTTCGAATCCCGCCCCCGCTATATGAAAAGGCCCGCAAAGCGGGCTTTTTCTTTGACTTGATCTTTATTGAGGGCGCAAACGTGTCCCAAATGTGTCACAACGATCCGGTACGATTGGCCCGTGATGCGGTGGGGATCGGGCCAGGTTCTGAGGATCGAGCGCAAGCGCGGACCAGTCTGGTACGCCCGCTACCGGCTTCCCTCCGGCCGCCAGATCCAGAAGGCGATCGGCCCGGCGTGGAGTGAGCGAGGCCGACCGCCGGACGGCTTCTTCACCAAGCGCACGGCGGAAGACTGGCTCCGCGAGACGCTGCTCCAGGACGCCCAGAAGAACGCCGCCGGGCAGATCGAGACCGGTGCCACCTTCGCCGACGCCGCCGAGGAATATCTGCGCTTCGCCGAGCAGGACCGCGGCTGCAAGCCGTCGACGATCCGCGGCTACCGCTCACAGCTGAACGCCCACCTGCTGCCGGCCTTCGGCTCGATGCGGATCGAGGACATCACCGAGCGTGAGATCGAGCGCTGGCGGGCCGGCATGGCCGGGTCCCGTGCGGCTCGTCCCGTCCTTTCGAACAAGACGAAGAACCACCAGCTCGTCCTTCTCCACGCGATCTTCCGGAGGGCGGTCAAGGTCTACGGGCTTCCGCGCAATCCGCTGGCCAACGTCGACCGCTACCGCGTGCGCTCCAGCGGTGACATCGAGGTGTTCTCCCCCGAGGAGATCTGGGCGCTCGTGCGCGCTGCCGCCTCTGAGGTCGACGGCACGATCTTCCTCACCGCTGCCTTTACCGGCCTACGGCGTGGCGAGCTGCTCGGTCTGCGCTGGCGCGACATCGACTTCGAGGCCTCGACCATCCGGGTGCGCGCGAGCTACGCAGCCGGGAAGCTGACAACGCCGAAGTCCGGCAAGGTCCGAGCGGTCCCGATGGCGCCTGACGTCGCCGCGGCGCTCGCGAAGATCGGTCAGCGCGAAGCGTTCACAGGCGAGGACGACTTCGTGTTCGCCGCCGAGAGTGGCCTGCCGCTCAATGGCGACGCCCTCAGTTCCCGGTACGAACGAGCTCTCCAATCCGCTGGCCTCCGTCGCCTGCGGTTTCACGACCTGCGCCACACGTTCGGCACGCGGATGATCCGTGAGGCCGACATCCGCCGCGTGCAGGAGTGGATGGGACACGCGGACATTCAGACCACGATGAAGTACCTGCATTACGAGTCGCGGAAGGAAGACGCCGAGCTCGTTGCGCGAGCCTTCGCGAGTAGGGACCACCGCGCCGATAACAGCGCGGTCTGACGCCGCGGCCACGGGTAGGCTGAACGGCTGGGATCGACGGGTTCAGAGGGATAGGAGCTGGGGTCTTGGCGGTTCATCTTGAATGGGAAGGCAAGCCGACGCATGTCGAGCGGCTCTCACTGCCATTCCAGACGGTTGAGACGATTAACGAGTCGCGTGCGACGCGCGAGCGTGACACCGGCGCCCTGTTCGGGGCGCGCGACCCTGTCGATGACTCCCGGAATCAATTGATCTGGGGGGATAACAAGCTAGTAATGAGTAGCCTGCTGTCTGACCACGCGGGCCAGGTCAGGCTGGTCTACATCGACCCGCCGTTCGATACAGGTACGGACTTCTCGTTTCGAGTGTCCATCGGGGACTCGGCCGTAACGAAGGCGCCATCGGTGCTCGAAGAGCACGCCTACCGCGACACCTGGGGCCGCGGCTCGCAGTCGTATCTCTCAATGATGTACGAGCGCCTCGTGCTCCTCCACGAGCTGCTCAGCGATGACGGTTCGCTGTACCTGCATTGCGCTCCCAACGTCAGCCACCACCTCAGGCTCGTGTGCGATGAAGTGTTCGGGGCCGAGCGCTTCAGAAGCGAGATCGTGTGGAAGCGGAGTAGCGCCCACAGCGACGTCGGACAAGGTCGGCGCCAGCATGGACGCATCCACGATGTGATCCTCTATTACACGAAGGGCGACCAGTGGGTATGGAACCAGCAGTACACGCCCTACGACGCGGGCTACGTCGCATCCAAGTACCCGTACACGGAGCTCGAGAGTGGCCGGCGCTACGGCTCGTGGGACATGACTGGGCCCGGAGGCGAGGCGAAAGGCAACCCGCGGTATGAGGTCCTTGGGGTAACCCGGTACTGGCGCTACTCAGAAGAGCGCATGGCCCAGCTGATCGCTGACGACCGTGTTCTTCAGGCCAAGCCCGGGGCCGTGCCGCGTCTGAAGCGGTACTTGGATGAGACGCCTGGAGTCCCGATCCAGGATCTATGGTCAGATATCGATCCGGTCAACAGTCAGGCGCTTGATCGAGCGGGCTACGACACGCAGAAACCAGCCCCACTGCTCGAGCGGATCATCGAGACATCGAGCAACAAGGGCGACCTCATTCTCGACTCGTTCTGCGGCTCCGGAACCACATTGGTGGTGGCAGAACAGCTGGGCCGACGGTGGATCGGCTGCGATCTCGGGCGTTTCGCGGTTCACACGACCCGGAAGCGTCTGCTCAACATTGCGGATTGTCGTCCGTTCGAGATCAAGAACCTCGGGGCCTACGAGCGCCAGCGGTGGCAGGTCGCGACCGGCAACGGTGCGCTTCGGGCCTACCTCGACACGATCCTCGCCTTCTACCGGGCAGAGCCCGTCGACGGCTTCGCTCATCTTCACGGCCGGAAGGCGGGCCGGATGGTGCACATCGGCGCGACGGACGCGCCGGTGACTATCGATGAGACTGAGGACGTCATGGACGAGATGGCCGACAACGGGATTGAGGCGTGCGACCTACTTGGGTGGGAGTGGGAGATGGGGTTGCACGACACGATCAGCGAGACGGCCCGTCGACGCGGACTGGATCTTCGACCCCGACAGATCCCTCGGGAGGTGATGGAACGCCAGGTGACCGAAGCGGACGCCGTGCGCTTCTTCGAACTCGCGCACGTCGACCTTGACATCCGCCGTCAGGGGACTGAGGCCAGCGTCGTCCTCAAGGACTTCCTGATCCCGAGCGAAGAGTTGATCCCGGCGAAGGTGCGGGACCGGATCGCGTCGTGGTCCGACCTGATCGATTACTGGTCGGTCGACTTCGACTTCAGCGATGAGGTCTTCCACAACCAATGGCAGGCCTACCGCACCCGAGAGGAACCGTCCCTCAAGACGGAGACCGAATGGCATGAGTATCCGGGCCGGGGCCGCTA
>JBOGYE010000163.1:0-8338 GCA_050696635.1 Solirubrobacteraceae bacterium
GTGGCCACCAGCTGCCACAGGTCCTCGGGCGAGCGCACGCCGCCCGGGTAGCGGCAGGCCATCCCGACGATCGCGATCGGCTCATCGGCGCGCGCCCGCTCGGGCCGGGGCTCCCTCTGATCGTCGCCCGTCGGAGCATCGACGAGCTCGGACAGCACCCGTTCGGCGAGCGCGGCCGGTGTCGGGTTGTCGAACATGACCGTGCTCGCGAGCCGCAGCCCGGTGAGCCTGTTGATCCGATTGCGCAGCTGCACCGTGGCCGGCGAGTCGAACCCGAGCTCCCGAAACGACAGCCGCGCATCCACCTCGCCGGCGGATGCGTGGCCGAGCACCGCCGCCGCCTGGCCGAGCACGCCGTCGAGCACCGCCCGCGCGCGATCGCCCGCGGGCATCGCTCCGACCCGCGCGGCGAACGAGCTCCGCTCGGCGGGCTCGAGGTCCGCGGCCGTGGCCGGCTCGGTCTTCGGGAGCGGCTCGGTCGATGAGGGCCGCGCCGCGGTCGCCGGCGCTGGGGCGTGCACCCAGTGGCTCCGGCGCTGGAAGGCGTAGCCGGGCAGGCGGACGCGTCGCGCCGCCAGCGGGTCAAACGCGGCCTGCCAGTCGACGGCTCCGCCGCGCACGTACAGCTCGGCCAGCGAGGTCAGGATCCGCTCGAGGCCACCGTGGTCCCGGCGCAGGGTCGCCAGCGCCAGGACCCGGTCTCGGTCGCCGAGCAGCTGCTCGGCGGTGCTCTCGACTGCCACCGCCAGGACCGGGTGGGGGCTGACCTCGATGAACGTCCGGCGCCCGTCTTCGATCAGCGCGCGCACGGCGGTCGCGAACCGGACGGTCTGGCGCAGGTTGCGATACCAGTGCTCCGCATCCATCCGAGCGGTGTCGATCAGCTCGCCGGTGGTGGTCGAGTACAGGGGGATCTCGCTCGATCGCGGCCGCACCGGACCGAGCTCGTCCAGCAGCCGCTCGCGCAGGCTCTCGACGTGCGGGGAGTGCGAGGCGTAGTCGACGGCCAGCAGCTTCGCGCGGACGCCATCGGCCTCGCACTCGCGCGCCAGGGCCACCAGCGCGTCGCGGTCGCCGGACGCGACCAGCTCCGCCGGGCCGTTGACCGCGGCGACCACCACGGTGTCGCCCCGCCCAGCGATCCGCTCGCGCAGCTCGTCGGGCGACAGCGACACCGACAGCATCCCGCCGCGCCCCGACAGCTGCGCGATCGCCCGGCTGCGAACGGCCACGATCCGCGCGGCGTCCTGCAGCGACAGCCCGCCGGCGACATGAGCCGCGGCGATCTCGCCCTGTGAATGGCCGATCACCGCGGCGGGCGCGACGCCGAACGAGTCCCATACCGCGCTCAGCGAGACCATGATCGAGAACAGCACCGGTTGCACCACCTCGGTTCGATCGAGCGACGGCTGCCCCGGGTCGCCTCGCAGCACCCCCTCGAGCGAGAACTCGACGTGATCCGACAGCGCCTCCGAGCAGGCGGTCATCCGCTCGGCGAAGACGGTGCAGCGTTCGAGCAGCGCCGCTCCCATGCGCGCCCACTGGCCGCCCTGGCCCGGGAACACGAACACCGGACGGTCAGCGCACAGCTCGGAATCCGCCTCCCCGACGATCGTCGCCGAGCCGGGCTGGTCGTCCACGAGGCCGCGCAGGCCGTCGAGCAGCTCCGCCCGCCGCCCGCCGATCACCACCGCGCGCGGCGCGAACCGCGACCGGCCGGTCGCGAGCGAGTAGCCGACATCCTCGATCGGTGGATCGCCATCGGGCTCGGTTCCGCGGGCGTGCTCCAGCAACCGTGCGGCGTTGTCGCGCAGCGCGGCCGCCGTCCTCCCGCTCAGCAGCCACGGCACGGCGGACGGTGGCCCCCCGCCGGTCTCACCGCGGCCGCGCGGCGCCGGCGGTGCCTCCAGGACGACGTGACAGTTGGTCCCGCCGAGCCCGAACGAGCTCACCCCGGCCACGGCTCGATCCGGGTCGGGCCACGGTCCGCTCGACGTCTGCACCCGCAGACCCAGTTGGTCAAGCGGGATCTCCGGGTTGGCGCGCTCGAAGTTCAGGCTCGCCGGGATCGCTCGCCGCTCGAGCGACAGCGCGGCCTTGAGCAGCCCGACGACGCCGGCGGCCGCCTCCAGGTGACCCACGTTGGTCTTGACAGATCCGACCGCCAGCGGTCGTCCGGCCGCCCGGCAGGCGCCGAGCACCGCCCCCAGCGCCGCCGCCTCGACCCGGTCGCCGAGCGGGGTGCCGGTGCCGTGCAGCTCGACATACTCCACGTCCGCCGGCGCGATCCCCGCGTCCGCGTAGGCGGACCGGAGCACCAGCTCCTGCGCCTGCTGGTCTGGGGCGGTCAGCCCGTCTCCGCCGCCGTCGTTGTTGACGGCGCTGCCGGCGATCACGCAGTAGGTGCGGTCGCCGTCCGCGAGCGCGCGCTCGAGCGGCTTGAGCACCACGACCGCGCCTCCCTCGCCGCGGACGAACCCGTTGGCCCGCGCGTCGAACGTGAAGCAGCGCCCGTCGGGCGACAGGGCGCCGAGCCCCGACAGCGCCAGCGCCCGCTGCAGGCCGAGGTTCAGCTGCACGCCGCCGGCCAGCGCCAGCGCCGATTCGCCGCAGCGCAGGCTCTGGCAGGCGAGATGAACCGCCACCAGCGACGACGACTGGCCGGTGTCGACCGTCATGCTCGGACCTCGCAGACGCAGCGAATACGAGACCCGGTTGGCGATGATGCTCCGCTGGGTCCCGGTGAACGCCTGGCGCGCGACCGCGTCCGGGTCGCGCAGGAGTTCCGCGTAGTCGGCCGCGAGCGCTCCGATATAGACCCCGGTCGGACCGGTGGCAAGCGCGTCGGGGACCAGTCCGGCGTCCTCGAGCGCCTCCCAGCTCAGCTCCAGCACCAGTCGCTGCTGCGGGTCCATCGCGGCCGCCTCGCGCGGCGAGACCCCGAAGAAGGCGGCGTCGAAACGATCCACGTGCTCCAAGAAGCCGCCCCGGCGCAGGCCCGCCGGCGCCTCGTCCGGACCGGACAGCCCATGCATCGCCCAGCGTGGTGCCGGCGTGTCGGTGGTCGCGTCGCGACCGTCGCGCAGCAGCTGCCACAGCCGCTGCGGATCGTCGGCTCCCGGCAACCGGCATGCGATGCCGATCACGGCCACAGCGGCGCGATGATCTAGTCCTCTCGGACGTGTCTTGCCCATGGTCCCTGAGTGCGTGGAAGTACCCGCCGGCACCCGGCACAGGGACGGCCCCTTTTGAGACTAGCCCCGGTCCGGGCCTTCTGGCGGCCAGGATACACACCGGCCCAAGTGGCCGCAACGGCCCGCGGAACCCGCCGGCCGGGTCAGCTGTGCTCGACCACGACGGCGGTGGCGATGATGCCGTCCTGAACCGCCCAGCGGCCATCGAGCACGGTCAGCGGGCCCGGGACCAGCACCTCGGCCCAAAACTCGCCCCGCTCCAGGTCGATCGCCACCGTCACCTCGTCGAAGCCCAGCCGGCGGCCGGCGAGCGGGAACCACGCCTTGTAGGCCGCCTCCTTGGCGCTGAACAGCAGCCTCGGGAGATCGACCGCCGGCGATCCGGGCGCCGCCGGCGGGGCGGCGGCGGCGAGCTTGCGTTCATCCCCGTAGGCGATGTCCTGGAGCAGGCCGTCGGGGAGTGCCAGGTTGGGCTCGGCGTCGATCCCCAGCGCGATCGCCGCATCGGCGTACGCCACCGCACAGGCCCGAAAGCCCTCACAGTGGGTGATGCTGCCGACCACCCCGGAGGGCCACAGCGGCTCGCCGTCGCGTCCGCCAGGTACCGGCGCCGGTGGCGCGCCGAGTCGTTGAAGCGCCCGCCGCGCGCAGGCCCGCCCGGCCGTGAACTCGCGCCGGCGCCGGTCGACCGCGCGGCCGAGTGATCGCAGCTCGGCGTCGGACAGCACGAAGTCCGGATGATCCTCCGTGGTCTCGGCCCAGGCGACGAAGCCCGGTAGCACGCGTTCGAGCAGGTCGGCCTCCTCGGATTGGGCCGGCCGAACGCTAGCGTCCCGCCCGTATGATTCGGCCGGGATGCAGCGCGGTGGCCGGGTCATGACATGCGGCTGGCTGCTCGTGTGTCTGCTGGCGCTTGTCTCGTGTGGCGGGAGCGGACGACCGACGGTGACCCAGGCTCGCACGTTGACATATCGACCCGGCGTCGCGTTGCACGCGCAGGTGACACGCGTGACCCGCGAGGGCCCGCTGCGGGTGCGGCAACTCAGCTACACATCGGTCGACGGCCAGCGCGTGCCTGCCCTGTTCACCGTCCCGGCCGGCGAGCCCCCGCTCGGCTGCCTCGTGTATCAGGGCGGGCTCGGTCAGACCAAGGAGCAGTTTCCGCAGCTGCGCGAGGGGGCCGGCAGGCTGCGCCTGGCGACGTTCACGATCGATCCTCGCGACGGCGGCGCGCGTGGAAGCGTGGCCAAGATGGTGGCCGCGCTGAAGACGCCCCAGACGCTCTTGGCGATGGTGCTCGACACGGTCGTCGACCTGCGGGTCGGCCTGGACTACCTGGAGAGCCGTCCGCAGTGCCACCACGACATCGCCTACCTGGGCACCTCGTTCGGCGGCGTGGTCGGCGCGATCCTCGCCGCCCAGGACCCTCGCGTCAAGGCGGTCATCCTGACGTCGATTGGCGCAACGTTCGAGCAGGCGATGCTGGTGGGGGCCGAGGCGGCGAAGGGCATCCACGACCTCCCGGTGCAGGTGCCCGGAGCCGCGAGCAGTCCATCGCTGCTGGCTCGCGCGGTGCGCGTTCTGAGCCCCTACGACCCGGAGAAGATGGTGCCCCGGATCGCGCCTCGTCCCCTGATGCTGATCGAGGGGCGCTTCGACCCGCTGGTGCCTCCGGTCGACGCCCTGCAGCTCGCCCAGGCGGCACAGGAGCCCAAGACGGTCGTCTACTTCAACGGCGGACACGATCCGTTCGCGCCCGGGCCCGGGTACAAGACGGTGCTCGTGCAGCTGGCGCAGTTCCTGGTCGCCAACCTGAACCTGCCGTTCTAGTGTCCCGCACCAAGCGACGAATCTCCGGTCCGGGCCACTAGTGCGGGTCGCGATCGCCGCCCTGGGCACGCGCGGAGACGTGGTGCCCTACGTCGTGCTCGGCCGCGGCCTGCGGGCCGCCGGGCACGAGGTGCTGGTCTCCACGATGCAGGGCTACCAGGGGCTCGTCGAGGACGCATCGCTGTCCTTTCACGCCCTACCCGGCGACCCATCCGACGTGTTCGGCGCCGGGCGAATCGATGTCTCCCGCTGGCGCCCGCTGCACCACCTGCGGGTCGTGCACGCCGCGGTGCACGCGCTGGTCAGCCAGACCGACCCCGCACCGCTGCTGGACGCCTGGGCCGGCCGTGAGCTCGTGGTCTTCACCGGCTCGACGACCTTCGCCGATCCGGTGGCCCGCCGTCTCGGGGCGCGCCGCGCGATGGTCGTGATGACCCCCGCGGTCGCGACCGGCGCGTTCGCGCACCCGGTCCTGACGCCGGGGCTGGCGGCCGGAGCGCACGGCAATCTGGCCAGCTGGCTTGTCGGCGAGCGGCTCGCGCGCCAATCGTTCAAGGAGCCGCTGAAGCCAGCGGCGAGACTGGCATGGAGACTGCCGCCGTCGGCGCTGGGCGCGCGCCGCCGCGACGCCACCTGGCCGCCGGTCCCGCTGCTTCACGCCTACAGCGCAGAGGTCGTCGCGCGGCCGCCCGACTGGCCGCGCCACGTGACGGTCACCGGCTGGCTGGCGCCCGAGCCCTCCCGCGAGCAGCTGCCCGAGCGCGTACAGCGGTTCCTGGCGGGCGGCGAGGCGCCGATCTACGTCGGCTTCGGCAGCATGCCGGTGCCCGCCGGCGATCGCGACCGCGTGGCGTCGCTGCTCCTCGCCGCGCTGCGCCGGACCGGCCAGCGCGCGATCGTCTGCGGGTCCGCGCTCGCGGACGCGCCCGTGCTGCTGGCCGCCGACGGGGTCCTGACGGCCCCGGAGCTGCCGCACGAGCGCCTGTTCGAGCGCGTTCGTGCGGTCGTGCACCACGGCGGCAGCGGCACGGTCGGCGCCGGCCTGCGGGCGGGCCTGCCGACGCTCGTGACCCCGTTCGTGTTCGACCAGTTCTTCTGGGGTCAGCGGGTGCGCCGCCTCGGAGCGGGCCCGGCGCCGCTGCCGTTCCGCTCGCTGTCGTCGCGGCGGCTCGCCGGGCGGCTGGCGCAGCTGGCGTCGGGCCGGTACGACGCCGCCGCGGCGCGGCTCGGCGAGCGGATCCGCGCGCACGACAGCGTCGCCTGCGCGGTGCGGGAGCTCGAGGGGATCGCCACTCGGACGGACTAGGACGAGCGCGGCAGCGGCATCGTCCGCTGCAGCAGGGTCAGTCCCCAGCGCAGAGTTCGGTTCGAGTGCAAATGGATCTGGGCGAACTCGGGGTTGGTGTCGAGGATCCAGTTGACGAACGCTCGCTCGTCGGGTAGGTGCTCGTACTCATCCCCCCCGATCCAGTGATCGCGCTCCGCCAGCGCCGGGTGGCGCGCGGGGAACACGTGGCGCGGCAGCGTGCCGGTGTCGTGGACGATCAGCAGCGCCCGCTCGGCCATCACGTCCCGCAGTCGCGCAAACGTCGCCTTGTTGAGCGCGAGGTCGTGCGATGCGTCGAGGAAGATCAGGTCCGCCCGGTCGCCGTCGAGGTCGGCCTGCTCGATCGCGCCCTGCGACCGAAGCCGGAAGCGCAGCCGCGGATCGTGCGCGAAGCGGTGATGCGCGATCGCGGCGCACTCGGGGTCGATGTCGAACGAGTACAGCCGGGCGCCGGCGTCCATCGCGCGCAGGAAGTTGAACGCGCTCTGGCCGCGGAAGAAGCCGATCTCCACCACGACCGCCGGCCTGAGCACGCGCACGAGCCCGAACAGCGCCAGCGCCTCGTCGCGCCGGACCGGACCGACGACCAGCTCCTTCAGCAGCGGGATGTGCGCCAGGTCAGGTGCCTGGCGTCGCAGCCGTGGCCAGCTCAGCAGCAGGACCAGCTCGCGCACCGCGCGATACCGGTAGAACAGCCGCATGGAGAGCCACGAGGCGCGGCGTGCGACGATCGCTGCGGCGCGACGGCGCGCCGCGATCAGCGACGGCACACCGCCACCCAGTCGGCCGGCTTGCCGTAGCGGAGCCCCGGCAGCAGCCGCGTCAGCAGCAGGCTGGTGGTCCTGTGGACGCGGTAGTTCGCGCGGTCGTCGCCCGTCTGCGCAAGCGGCGCGGCGCCCGCGCCGACCGGGCCGGGCGCGCGAGGCGAACGCAGCCGTCGCTTGAGCGCCACGGGGAGCACCGCCTTGGCGATCGTGTGCATGCTGTGGTCCAGGTCCAGCGGATCCGGATAGTGCCACTGGAAGTACATCCGCACCTCGGAGAAGTGCCGTGACAGCGCCGCCTCGAACTCGCCGCGGGTCCACTCGCGCAGGTGGTGCGGGTTGCCGCTGAAGCCCCCGGGGAAGAACTCGGCGTTGGGCGAGGAGACGAGCGCCAGCCCGGCGGAGCGCATGTTGGCCAGCAGCCGGTCCGGGTCGTCGACGTGCTCGATCCCCTCGAAGCAGACCGCCACGTCGAACTCGCCCAGATCGAGCGGCCGGTCCACCGCGCCCAGCTCGAACTCCGGCCCGCTGTAGTGGGCGCGAGCCACCTCGATCGCGTCGGCGGCGATGTCGATCCCCCGCACGCGAACCGCGCCCGCGGCCAGCAGCAGGTTGGAACCGTAGCCGTTGCCACAGCACAGATCCGCGACCGACCTGCCGGCCACGAAGTGCGCCGCGAACAGGTACCGCGCGAGGTGGTCCCGGTAGCCCCCTGAACTGATCGCCGCCGGCTTCAGCCGCTCGCCGCTGCCCCGGGTGACGTTGTCCTCCCAGGCGCCGTCGCCCCGCGCCGCGCCGGCCGTCATCCGATCTCGCTTGGGGCGGACGCCGCCTGCGAGCTGACCGCTTCGGTGACCAGCGGCGACGGGTACCACGCGATCTCCACGATCTCCGGCCTCGCGACCACGAACGGCTCGTAGGTCCGCGCGATCGCCACTCGCAGCGACGCCAGGTCGCGGTGGTCGGCGGGGTCCAGCGGCGCCAGCATCCGCAGGTCGATCCGGGCGCCGCGCCGCTCCGTGATCACCGGCAGCACCTTGCATCCGGTCCGGAACGCGACCGTCGCCGGCCCGCCGCTGAGCGCCACCGACCTGCCGAGGAACGGCGTCGCCGCGGAGCCCGGGACGTCAAACGCGATCCCGACGGTGGCCCCGCTCGCTACCAGCTCGATCAGCCGCTCGGGCTCGGTGTCGTTGGGGATCAGCCGGCCGCGTCCCAGCGCC
>JBOGYE010000164.1:0-5670 GCA_050696635.1 Solirubrobacteraceae bacterium
GAGATCGGGCTCGATGCCCTGCGCGCGAAGGTGAAGCGTCCGTTGACCGGACTCAAGGTGGGGCCCTTCTACGGCTGCTACATCGTCCGCCCGGTCCACCGCCTGCAGATCGACGCCGAGCACCCGCGCGACCGCTACATGCAGATGGTGATCGAGGCCCTCGGCGGCACCGTGATCGACTACGCCGGCGTCTACAAGTGCTGCGGCTTTCCGATCATCACGATGAACAAGCAGGCATCGCTGGCGATGGCCGGCCGTCACATCGGCGACGCGATCGACGCCGAAGCCGACTGCCTGGTCGTCCCCTGCCCCCTGTGCCACCTCAACCTCGACCTTCAGCAGCCGGCCGCGGCGCGCGTCGCCGGCCGCGAGCTGGGGCTGCCGGTGCTGCATCTGCCTCAGCTGGTCGGTCTGGCGCTCGGCCTGGACCCCAAGGAGTTGGGGATGAGCAAGCACGTGATCAGGCCGACCTCGGTGATCGACTGGTCGGCGTCGGTGGTCGCGGGCGCCACCGCGCCGTAGTCGACCGGACCGCAGCCGGCGCTGCGCGGCGGGGGCGCGCAGCAGCGGTCCATATGCGCACCCCGCTGCCGCCTCTATAAGGGATCGGTACGCCCATTCGTCCCAGGCGCGTCCGTCTCGCTTGACAAGTCGGCACGGGCGCGCATAGAGTGCAAGTGGGCTAGCCACTGGCGCACCTAGTCACTGGCGCTCTTTGCTCTCGGCGACGGCGCGGCCGTCGACCGCAAGCGTCGTCGCCATCGGCCGCTCGCGGCCGCCGTTCACCGCTGCCCTTTCGCACCCGCCATGAATCAGTTCCTGCTCTACATCGGCTTCGGCGTCGTCACGGCGGCGGTGCTGTCGCTATCGGCGGTCGCGCTGACGCTCGAGTACGCCGTCAGCCGGGTTGCGAACCTCGCCCACGGCGAGCTGTTGACTGTCGGCGCCTACGCCGCCTACGAGGCGCTGAACTGGACCGGCAGCGTGCCGGTGGCGGTGGTCGCATCGATCGTCGCGGGCGCGATCGCCGGGATCCTGATGAACGTGGCGATGATCGAGCGGTTCGCCACGCGGCCGGCGATCGTCACCGTGATCGCGACGCTCGGGGTATCGCTGCTCGTCCAGAACCTGCTCGTGATCGGGTTCGGCGCGGCCAGCGTCGCGTACACGATCAACCAGGGCGCGCTGAACCACATCGGCCCCTTCCAGCTGACGACGGCCGAGCTCCTGGTGGCGTTCAGCGCCGTGCTCGTGGCGACCGGGCTGTTCGCGCTGCTCCAGTACACGAAGTTCGGTAAGGCGCTGCGGGCGGTGTCCGACAACCGCGAGCTGGCGCGTGTCAGCGGTATTCCGGCCGCGCGGGTGGTCACCGCCACCTGGGCGCTGGCCGGAGCGATCGCGGGTTTCTCCGGATTCGTGCTGGCCGAGACGATCGGCACCTTCAGCCCGTCGCTCGGCTTTGGCTACCTGCTGATCACGCTCACGGCCGCGGTCGCCGGCGGCCTCGGCAGGCCCTACGGGACGATGGTCGGCGCGCTGCTCGTCGGCCTCGTGCTCGAGCTCGCCGGCGCCTACATCAACGCCAGCTACCAGGTGGCGTTCGCGCTCGGAGTGCTGGTGCTGATGCTTCTGTTCCGCCCCAACGGCCTGCTCGTTCCCGGACGCAGCGCGAACCTGTAATGGGCTACTGGATCTCGGTCCTGACCGAGTCGTGCATCTTCGCCGTGATGGCGCTCGGCCTGAACGTGATCTGGGGCTGGGCGGGCGACTTCGACCTGGCGCTGTACGGCTACGTGGCGCTCGGCGTCTACCTCACGATCGTGATGACCGCCGGCCCGGCGCAGGCGCCGACCGAGTACATCCTCGGCTGGCACCTGCCCTACCTGCTGGCCGTCGCGCTCTCGATCCTGTTCATGTTGCCGATCGCGGCGGCCGTCGGCGCGGTCGCGCTGCGAAACCTGCGCGAGATCTACTTCGCGATCGCCACGCTCGGGGTGATCAGCGTGATCTACGTGGTCGTGCAGGTCGACACGCCACTGTTCAACGGTTTCAACGGGGTCTACGGACTGCAGACGCCGATGGCGGCGCCGCTCGGGATCAGCTACTCGAGCTACAAGTACTTCCTGCTCGGGATGTGCGCGCTCGTGCTGGCGATCGTGACGCTCGTGCTCCAGATGCTGTCGAAGAGCCCCTACGGGCGGGCGATGCGATCGATCCGGGACAACGAGCAGGCGGCCGCGGCCTTCGGCCGCTCGGTCTTCAGCGCCAAGCTGATCGCCTACGTGCTCGGCGCCGGGCTGGCGGCCCTCGGCGGCGGCCTGTTCGCAGCCTATCTGGGCGCCTTCAACCCGTCGGCCTGGCAGCCGGCCGAGATCCTGACGCTGTACGCCGCCGTGCTGGTCGGCGGGCGCGGGAACGTCCGCGGCGTCGTCGCCGGCACGTTCATCGTCTACATCGGCTTCGAGGAGCTGACGCGCTACCTGCCCAACATCGGCTCGCGGCCCGAGTTCGCCTCGTCGCTGCGCCAGGTGCTGATCGGGCTGCTGATCGTGCTGATGCTGAAGTTTCGCCCCCAGGGGCTGTTCCCCGACCACCACGGGATCTCGCGCGCCGCGCGCCGCGCAGCACGGGCGCACCGGCACGAGCGGGGCGGCGGCCAGCCGGACGCGCAGGGCGACCCCGAGCGCTCGGGGGAAGGCGTCCCGACGTGACCTCGATCCTTCAGGTAAAGGGGCTGAGCAAGAGCTTCGGCGGCGTTCACGCGGTCAACGACTGCACGTTCGACGTTCGTGCCGGGACGATCGTCGGGCTGATCGGTCCAAACGGCGCCGGCAAGAGCACGACGATCGACCTGATCTCCGGCTTCAGCCGTCCCGACACGGGCTCCGTCTCGCTGGACGGCCGCGAGATCGTCAACCGCGCCCCGCACACGATCTCGAGGATGGGGCTGATCCGGACCTTCCAGGCCCCGCGAGAGTGGGGAAGCCTGACCGTGCTGGACAACGTCACGCTCGGACTGCGCGCGTTCGGGCGCGAGTCGATCCGCGCCAACCTGTTCGCCTTGCGCCGCGTGCGGCGCGAGGAGCGAGACGACCTCCCCCGCGCCGAGGCGATCATCGAGCGCTTCAACCTCGGCCACCTGCGCGACGCGCGAGCCGAGACGCTCAGCGGCGGCCAGAAGCGGCTCGTCGAGTTCGCGCGCGTCGCGGCCGCGCAGCCCAGGCTGGTGATCCTCGACGAGCCGATGGGCGGGGTCAATCCTGTCCTCGGCGAGCGGATGAGCCAGGCGATCAGGCAGTTCGTCCTCGACGGCAGCACCGTGGTGATCGTCGAGCACAACATGAAATTCATCGAGGAGACCTGCGATGAGGTCGTCGTGATGGACCTCGGCCACGTGATCGCCCAGGGCTCGTACGCCTCGCTGCGCGAGGACGAGCGCGTCGTCACCGCCTACCTCGGCTCGGTCGACGAGCATGCCTGAGTCGAGCGCGGGCGTCGTACTGGAGGTCTCCGGGGTGACCGCCGGCTACGGCGGGGCGCCGGTGATCTCGGACGTCAGCCTCAGCACCCGGCCCGGCCGGATCACGGCGATCGTCGGGCCCAACGGGGCCGGCAAGTCGACGCTGCTCAAGGCACTCGTCGGGATCGTCAAGATCAGCTCGGGGCGGGTCATGCTCGGCGAACGCGACGTGACCGGGGCCGCGACCGAGAAGCTCGTGCGCTCCGGCATCTCCTACGTTCCGCAGGTCGCCAACGTCTTCCCCGGACTGACGGTCCGCGAGAACCTGGAGATGGGCGGCTACTGTCGCAGCGCCGGACTGACGGCGCGGATCGCCGAGCTCTGCGAGCTGTTCCCCGACCTGACCGCGGCGCTGCGGCGCAGGGCCGGCACGCTCAGCGGCGGGCAGCGGTCGATGCTCGCGATGGCGCGCGGCCTGATGCTCGACCCGGCCGTACTGGTGCTCGACGAGCCCAGCGCGGGGCTGTCGCCGATCTTCCAGACGCTCCTGTGGGGGCAGATCACGAAGATCGCGGAGACGGGGGTGAGCGTCCTGGTCGTCGAGCAGAACACGCGCAGGACGTTGCAGCACGCCGACTGGGCGTACGTGATGGTGCTTGGCAAAAACCAGCTCGACGGGCCGGCAAGGCAGCTGGCGACGGACGAGGCAGTTGTGAATCTGTATCTCGGGCGGCTGTCGTGATCGCCGCCCACACCCGGTCGGGACGTTGGACCCCGGCCGGGAGACCCTCGGTGACGGCAAGGAGGAGTTCGTGATTTCAGTGAGGAGAGAGGGGATCCCCGGCCTCGCGGTCGCGGTTCTGTTGGCGCTTACGCTGGCGGCGTGCGGTGGCAGCTCGTCGAGCTCGTCGGCCGGCGCGTCCGGCGGCGGGGCGAGCAGCTCAGCGGCTGCCGCGAGCGGAGGAGGAGGCGGCGGAGGAGGCGGTGCCGGCAACTACGGCGTGCTGTCGTGCTTCAGCGGGCGGCTGGCGAGCCTCGGGCAGGCGATGCTCCAGGGCGCGAAGGTGGCCCAGAAGGCGATCGACGCGGGCGGCGGCGTGCTTGGCAAGCAGGTCCAGCTGTCGCCCGAGGACACCGGCTGTGACCTGGCCGACTCGGTGCCGGCCACTCAGAAGCTCCTGTCCAAGGGCGTCTCGGGGGTGATCGGGCCCGAGACGCAGGAGATCGCGGCGGTCGAGCCGATCCTGAAGAACTCCAAGATCATCGACGAGTTCCAGGGCGGCGACACGCACCGAGATCACCAGACCGACCCGTTCCTGTTCCGCGACAGCCCGTCGGATTCGCAGCTGGGGGTCGCGATGGCGCTGTACGCCCACCAGAAGGGGTATACCCGCGCGGCGCTGCTGTTCTACACCGACATCGCGGCCCAGACGCTGATCTCCCCGGTGATGAAGACGTTCGAGAAGCTCGGCGGCAAGATCGTCGCCAACGTCAACGTCGCGCCGGGCCAGACGTCGTACGTCCCGCAGGTCCAACAGGTGATCGCCGCCAAGCCGCAGGTGATCTTCACCCAGACCGACGCGCCGACCGCCGCGGTCCTGTACCGGGACTTTCAGCAGGCCGACAACCTCGCGATCCCGTTCGTCGGAACCGACGTGACGGGCGCCAGCGAGTACCTCAAGGCGGTCACCTTCCCGACTGCGCACGCGCACCTGGTGTCGGTCTACGGCACCTCGGTGACGGGGCAGGCCAACGACGAGTTCGTGAAGGTGTTCAACGGGCTGTACGCCAACCAGCAGCCGCTGGCCAACGCCAACTACGCCTATGACGCGGTCGTCTCGCTGGCGCTGGCGCAGGATGCGGCCGGCACGTCGAACGGCACCAAGGTGGCGGCGACGATGAAGCAGGTGACGAACCCGCCGGGAACGGCCTGCTACGAGTACGCGTCCTGCAAGGCGCTGCTGGCCAAGCACACGAAGATCAACTACCAGGGGGCCAGCGGGGACCTCGACTACAACCAGTACAACAACGTGTTCGGCCCGTACGGCGCCTTCCAGGTCGACCTGAAGGGCAACGAGCACCAGATCGCGGTGTTGAGCGCCAAGGCGCTCGCGCAGGCGACCCCGTAGCGATGGTCGGCGGCCGCGCACCGGACGGACGCGCCGACGGACCCGGCCGGGGTGACCCGGCCGGGTCGGCCGCCGGAGGCT
>JBOGYE010000165.1:0-8903 GCA_050696635.1 Solirubrobacteraceae bacterium
CAACTCCTCGATGTCGACCCCGCGGTAGCGCAGCGCGCCGCCCGCACGGTCGGGCTCGGCGATCTCGGTCGCGAACGCGACCACGCCCTCCAGGCCGGAGCGGACCTCTTCGACGGCACTCATCGTCCGGGAATCGTACGGCTGCGGGCCCTAATGGACCCTGGCTGCGGCGATCCGGATCGGGATCGCGTGCCCGCGGGGTCGTCGGGTCGCGCGCCGCACAATCCGCGCGGCCCCATCGGGCGGTCCCCAAAGTCGGACGATGCGGTAACACGCGACCGGCTAGCCTGGCCGCCGATGCCCGCCCTCCTTGAGCTTCCGGCGCTCGACCTGGCGGCGATGGTCGGCTCCGGCGAGCTGTCCGCGCAGGAGCTGGTCGAGGCGTCACTGCGGCGGATCGATGAGCTTCAGCCGACCCTGAACGCGTTCACGCACGTCGCGTACGACCGCGCGCTTGAAGAGGCGCAGGCGATCGATCCAGGTGACCCGCGTCCGTTTGCGGGCGTCCCGATCGCGATCAAGGACAACCGTGCGGTCGCCGGCATGCCGCTCAGCAACTGCTCAGAATTGTTCGATGGCTACGTGCCCGACTACGACGCGCACTGCGTGCGCCGACTGAGGGACGCCGGGTTCGTGATCGTCGGCAAGACCGCGCTGCCGGAGATGGCGATCCTGCCGACGACCGAGTCGCGCCGCTTCGGCCCGACCCGCAACCCGTGGGACCCGGAGCGAACCCCGGGCGGCTCGAGCGGCGGCGCGGGCGCCGCGGTCGCGGCCGGGATGGTGCCGATCGCGCACGGCAACGATGGCGGCGGCTCGATCCGGATCCCGGCCGCCTGCTGCGGCCTGGTCGGACTCAAGCCCGCGCGCGGGCGCGTCTCCTCCGGGCCCGACGCCGGCCAGAGCTTCCTCGCCTCAGACGGAGTGCTGACGCACACGGTCGCCGACACCGCCGCGGTGCTCGACGTGCTCGCCGGCTACGAGCCGGGCGACGCCAGCTGGGCCCCACCCCCGCCCGGCGCCTACGCGCAGCTGGTGCAGCGCGAGCCCGCCGGGCTGAGGATCGCGCTCGTGCTCGAGGGCGCTTTCGAGGGCGCGGTGCTCGATCCGGTCTGCGAGCGCGCTGCCCGCGACGCGGCCACGCTGCTGGAGTCGCTGGGGCATGGCGTCGAGGAGATCGAGGCGCCGTGGCGGGCCGGAGGGCTGCTGTCTGACTTCACGCGCGCGTTCGGCCCGGCGATCTCGCTGACGACCCTGCACGGCGCGCGGCTGCGCGGCCGCGAGCCGACGCCCGACGACGTCGAGCCGCTCACCTGGGCGATCTGGGAGCACGCTCGCGAGCAGGACGGCCTGACGATGCTCGCGACGCGGGTGAAGCTCGAGGGGATCGCCCGCCGGCTGGTGGCGCGGCTGTCGGCCTACGACGCCGTGCTCACGCCCGCGCTCGCCACGCGGCCGCCCGCGATCGGGGAGATCCATGGCCTCGGCCCGGATCCGTGGGCCAGCTACCGCCGCTCCGGCTCGTTCACGCCATACACCGCGATCGTCAACGTGATGGGGCTGCCGGCGATCTCGCTGCCGCTCTACCAGGGCGAGGACGGGCTCCCGGTCGGGATCCAGCTGATCGGTCCGCCCGCGCGCGAGGAGCTGGTGCTCGCGCTCGCGCTCGCGCTGGAGCGGTCGCTCCCGTGGGCGCAGCGGCGGCCGCCCGCCTAGAATCCGCCTCTCCCAACTCGAACTTATTAGAAGGGGAGTCCGACCACAGATGGCCTACGTAATCGCCGAGCCGTGCATCGACACCAAAGACAACTCGTGCGTCGAGGTCTGCCCGGTCGACTGCATCCATCCGACTCCCGACGAGCCCGACTACGAGAACGTCAAGCAGCTCTACATCGACCCGGAGGAGTGCATCGACTGCGACGCCTGCGTCGAGGCCTGCCCGGTGGACGCGTGCTTCGCCGAGGACCAGCTCCCCGACGAGTGGCAGGGCTTCATCAAGGTCAACTCCGACTACTACAAGAAGTAGCGCGCGCCACGTAGGCCGCCTTCCAGCGCTTCGGCGGTGGCTCGCCCTCGCGCCCTGAGGACGGCCCGATCACGGTCCCGGTGGAGGGCGCCGCCGAGCATGCGCTCCCGGTCCTGGAGGCGTTCCTGGACGGCCGCCTGGAAGACGCGCGCGCGACGTTCGACAAGCGGATGCTCGAGGCCTGCTCGGTGCAGCTGCTAGCCGACGTGCGCGAGAAGGTGCGCCTGCAGGCGGGCGCGGTCCAGGAACTGGGCGCCCCCAGGGTGTCGGTGCGCGACGGCTACACCGTCGTCGACATCCCCGTCGCGCTCGAGCGCATGGAGGGGGTCGGGCGCATCGTGCTCGACGCCGACCTCCAGGTCGCCGGCATGTTCGTGCGCCCCGCGGACGCCTCACGTAAGGGCCATTCCTCCGCAGCTGTCGCCGCGCAGGCTGCTTCTCGGGCTCGTGTTGGAGGCGGTGAGCCCACCCCCGGGCGCCCTCAGGCCATCGGAAGCGACATCCCGGCCGGCTTCGGCGCGGCCGCGGGCGCCGGAGCCTGCATCACTGGCAGCTCGATCGGCGACAGCGCGATCAGCCCGCGCGCGGCCTGGCGCAGCGCCTGCGCTGCCGGGTCGTCGGGGTCTGAGAGCACCAGTGGGAGGCCCGAGTCCGACTGCTCGCGCAGCGGCATCGTCAGCGGCACCTTGGCCAGCAGCGGCACATCCAGCTCGTCGGCCAGCAGCTGGCCGCCGCCCTCGCCGAAGATCTGGAAGCGCTCGCCGCCGGGGGTCATGAAACCGGACATGTTCTCGATCACGCCGCAGATCTCCAGCTTGAGCTTGGCCGCCATCTCGGCCGAGCGCGCCGCGACCTTCTGGGCGACCGGCTGCGGGGTGGTCACGATCAGGAACCTGGCCTGCGGCAGCAGCTGCGCGAGCGTCATCGACACGTCGCCGGTGCCGGGCGGCAGGTCGATCAGCAGGTAGTCAAGCTCGCCCCAGTCGACGTCCTCGAGGAACTGCTGCAGCGCCTTGTGGAGCATCGGGCCGCGCCACACGACTGCCGCGTCGGGCTCGACGAAGAAGCCGATCGACATCACGCCGATCCCGTCGTGCGCGGAGATCGGGACCAGCTTGCGCTCCTCGTTCACGAGCGGGCGCTCCGCTGCGACCCCGAGCATCCGCGGCTGCGAGTAGCCCCACACGTCGGCATCGAGCACGCCGACCCGCTTGCCCTCGGCGGCCAGCGCTGCCGCCAGGTTGGCGGTCACGCTGGACTTGCCGACCCCGCCCTTGCCCGAGCCGATGCAGACCACGTTTGAGACCTGGGCCAGCGCGCCCTCGGGCAGGCCGTTGCGCCCGAGCTTGCGCCCCAGCGCGGCCTTCTCGTCGCCCGACAGAACGTCGAAGCTGATGTTGACGGCGCTCACGCCGTCGAGCGCGCGCACCGCGTTTGAGACGGCCGTCTGGAAGTGGCCGCGGATCGGACAGCCCGGGGTCGTCAGCGACACCTTCACGTCGACCACGCCGTTGGCGTGGATCTCGATCGAGCGGACCATCTCCAGCTCGACGATGTCGCGGCGCAGCTCGGGGTCGATCACCGAGCGCAGCGACTGGGTGATCTGCTCTCTGGTCGGCATGCGATTCATTCAAGCAGACCTGCGACCCCGCCCCGAGACGTCCTGCAGGCGTGCCCGCTACGCGTCGTCGCCCATGCTCGCCCACGCCTCGGGCAGCAGGCGGGCAAGCTCGTCCAGCGGCGCCGGCGAGGACGCGGGCGCGGGCGCGACGTCCGAGGGGGCCAGCGTCTCGTCGTCGTGCGCCGGCTCCCGGTCGTCCAGGAAGCTCTCGATTCCGGCGACGATCGACGCGCCGGCGCGGGGCTGCGCGCCGGCCGTCAGCTCGTGGGCGGTGACCGTCAGCTCCTGCGCGGTGGCGGTCAGCTCGGCCGGCTCGGCCTCGTCGCGCGTCCACGGTCGCGGCACGTCCTTGGCCTCGAAGTAGTCGCCGCTGGGCGGCGCCTGGTTGGCGTTGCCGGGCAGGTGGGCGAGGATCGGGATGTGCTTTGAGCAGTGGACGTAGGCCTCGACCACGTCGACCAGGATCCAGCGGTCGGGAACCTTGGCCTTGCCGCCATGGGGGTCGTACAGCTCCTGCACCCCCGCCAGTCGCCGCAGCAGCGGCCCGAAGCCCTCGACGGCTCCGTGCTCGACGATCTGCGCGCGGCCGTTGACGTGCAGGCCGACCCCGCTGTGGAAGAAGTCCAGGAACAGCAGCCCGACCTGCGGATTCTCGGAGATGTTGCCGAGGCTCGCCATGACGCCGTTGCCGCGATACTCGGGGCACAGCAGCGTGCGGTCGTCGAGCACCCGCACGAACCCGGCCGGTCCCGCTCTGAACGACGCGTCGCACTCGCCGTCGGCGTCGGCGGTGGAGATGAACATCATCTCCTGACGACCGAGGTACTCCCGCATCTGGGGGGTCAGATGGTCGAGCGTCTGCTTGTCGTAGAACGCCGCTGCGCGTGAGGCGGTCCCGTGGCGCTCCTGGAGCGCGTGCTCGCCGCTTGATCCTGGTCGTCCGTCATGCATCCCGTGCTCTCTATCGGCCGGCGGCCGGAAGGCCTGTAGCCCTGTCAGGCGCTGAGGCGGCGCTCGTCAGGCGCTGAGCCGGCGCTCGCCGGCCGCGGCGTCCAGCAGCTCGTGCACGCGGGTGAGCTTGACCCGGGGGCGCTGCGCCGCCTGCCCCAGCGACCGCTCGTGGCGGTCGATCGCCTCCCAGTCGGCCCACTGCACCAGCTCGGGCTGGCGCGAGCGCAGGAACGCCTCGACCGCCGGCGCGCCCTGGATCGGTGCATCGAGCCGTCCGGCGATCATGTCCTGCAGAAGCACCCGCACGGTCTCGAGCGCGCAGCGCTTGTTGGTCCCGATCGTCCCGGTCGGTCCCCGCTTGGCCCATCCGACCACGTACTCGCGCGAGTGGGCAGCGTGTGCGTGGCGCACGCGACCGTGAAGGTTGGCGACGGTGCCGCGCCGCTCGTCAAACGGCACGCCGTCGATCGGCAGGCCGCGGTAGCCGACCGCGCTCAGCACGAGCCCCGCCGGCACGCGCGCACCGGCCCCGGTCGGCCGCGCGTGCAGGCGACCATCGGAGCCGCGCACCAGGCCGTTGCGAACCAGCTCGACCGCCCGCACCCGATCGTCGCCCAGCACCCTGGTGGGCGACAGCAGAAAGCGCAGCGCGATCCGCCTCGGGCGGCCGCGAGCCGGACGTCCGGCGTATCGCAGCAGCAGCGCCAGGTTGCGCTGCGAGCCCCTGCTCGGGCGCCGCTCGCGCAGGCGCGCGGGCACCGACACCTCGACCGGATCGACGTCCAGGTCGACGTCGGCGAGCTCGCCGAGCTCGCGCAGCTCGGCGTCGGTGAACGCCGCCTGCTCGGGCCCGCGGCGCCCGACCACCACGACCTCCTCGATCCGGCTGTGGGCGAGCGCCTGCAGCGCGTGATCGGCGATATCGGTCCTCGCCAGCTGGGCCGGTGCCAGCGTCAGCATCCGCGCGACGTCCAGCGCCACGTTCCCCGCGCCGATCACGACCGCCCGCCGGCCGCTGAGGTCGATTGAGTGGTCGCGATGATCGGGGTGGCCGTTGTACCAGCCGACGAACGCGCCCGCGGTGATGCAACCGGCAAGCCGTTCGCCGGGGATCGAGAGCGGCCGCTCGGCGGGCGCGCCGAACGCGTAGATCACGGCGTGATAGCGAGCCAGCAGGTCGTCGCGCGTCACCTGGGCGCCGAGCTGCACGTTGCCGAAGTAGCGCAGGCGGGGGTCCTGCGCCGTCTGCTCGTAGACGCGCGTCACCGCCTTGATCTTGGGGTGATCCGGCGCGACCCCGGCCCGCACCAGGCCCCACGGCGTCGGCAGCCGCTCGAACACGTCCACGCGCGCGTCGATGCCGGTGTTCGACAGCAGGTGGCCGGCGACGTAGGCGCCGGACGGCCCGAAGCCGACGATCGCGACCGACAATGGGTTCGGGGCGTACATCGAGCCCTTATCGCGCGCCGGCGCCAGATCCTTTACGCCCCCCCGAAGATCGACGTCCGTCCGTCCGCAACCCATCAAGCGTCGTTTCGCAGCGCCGATATCACGTCCGTGTCGCGACGCGCCGACTCCCCGCGCCTGGCAAGGCTCGCCGGCCCCGCAGTGGCGGGCGCCGCGGCCTGGTGGCGGCTGCACCTCGCGCCGCCAACCGAGAGCGCGCCGACGGGCGTCCAGATGGCGGGCGGCGACGCCTCGTTCGTGGATCTGATCGAGAACGTCTCGGCTGCCACCTCCGCAGCCGCCTCGGTTCCCGACGCGCTGTTCGCGGCGCTGGGACGGATCTGCCAGTGGACCGGCTGGTCCGTCGGGCACGTGTACGTCGCCGGCGACAGGATCGACGATCCGCTGGCCTCCTCGGGGGTGTGGTACTTGACCGATCCGGTCCGCTTCCGGTCCTTCCGGGACACGACCGCGGACACGCCGATCCCGATCGGCGTCGGCCTCCCGGGACGGGTGCTGGCCAGCGGCCGCCCCGCTTGGATCGTCGACGTGACCCAGGACCCCAACTTCCCGCGCGCCGAAGCATGCGAGCGGGCCGGCCTGCGCGGCGCCTTTTCGTTCCCGGTGATCGCCGACGGACGCGTGCGCGCGGTGGTCGAGTGCCTATCGACCGCCGCCGTCAAGCCCGACGACCGCTGGCTGGCGGTCAGCGAGCACCTGGGGCGCCAGCTCGGGCGCGTGGTCGAGAAGCTCGAGACCGAGGTCGCGCTGCGCGAGTCAGAGCAGCGCTTCCGCTCGGTCGCCGAGTCCGCCACCGACGCGATCGTGGCCGCCGACCAGCACGGGTTGATGATCTCCTGGAACCGCGGCGCGGAGCGGATCTTCGGCTTCACCGAGCCGGAGGTGCTCGGCAAGCCGCTGTCGATCCTGATGCCAGAGCGCTTTCGCGCGATGCACGACGCAGGGCTTGCCCGGGTCGTCGATGGCGGCGTGGCCGCGTCGCGGGTGATCGGCGCCACCGTCGAGGTCGTCGGGCTGCGCAAGGACGGCCGCGAGTTTCCGCTGGAGCTGTCGCTGGCCACCTGGGACACGCCCAACGGCCGCTGCTTCTCGGGGATCATCCGCGACGTCTCCGAGCGCCGCAAGGCCGAGGACAAGATCCGGGCGCTGCTGGAGACGGCGCCCGATCCGATCGTCGAGATCGACGGCGACGGCCGGATCGTGCTCGCCAACGCGCGCGCCGACGCGCTGTTCGGCTACGAACGCGCGGAGCTCGTCAAGCGTCCGATCGAGAAGCTGTTCGCCGAGCGCTCGCGCGAGCTGGTCGCCGATCGCTTCCACGAAGCGATCACCGGCGTCGACGACAGCGGCGGCGCCCTGAGCTTCGATCAGGACCTCTGGGGTCGACGCCGGGACGGCTCCGAGTTCCCCGTCGACGTCACCGTCAGCATCGTGCAGACCGACGACGGGCCGCTGCTGACGAGCATCATCCGTGACGTCACCGAGCGCAAGCGGTTCGAGGGGCGCCTGCGCCACCTCGCCGACCACGACGCGCTGACCGAGCTGTTCAACCGCCGCCGGTTCGAGGAGGAGCTGGAGGAGTACGGCGGCTACGCGCAGCGCTACAAGGAGTCCGGCGCCGTCATGCTGCTCGACCTCGACCGCTTCAAGCTGATCAACGACACGCACGGTCACAAGGCGGGCGACGAGGTCATCCGGGCGGTCGGCTCTGCGCTGAACGACGCGGTCCGGACCAGCGACGTGGTCGCGCGATTGGGGGGCGACGAGTTCGCAGTGCTGCTGAAGAACGTCGGACGCGCGGAGGCAGAGCGCGTCGCCACGGCGCTGCTGGAGACCGTCAGGACGCGCCAGCTGCCGCTCGGCACCACGCACGCCACGGTCACGACCAGCATCGGGGTCGCACTGATGGGCGACGACACACCGACCGAGAACCTGCTCGTCAACGCCGACCTGGCGATGTACGTCGCCAAGGACGCGGGCGGCAACCGCTACGAGGTCTCGGCCGGGGACGGCGAGCACCTGTCCAGCATGCAGGCGCGCCTGGGCTGGGTCGATCAGATCAGGCGCGGGCTCGACGAGCAGCGATTCGTCCTGCACTGTCAGCCGATCGTCCAGCTCGACTGCGACCGGGTCACACAGTGGGAGCTGCTGCTGCGCCTGCGCGGAGACGACGGCGAGCTGATCCCGCCGGCCGCGTTCATCCCGACCGCGGAGCGCTACGGGCTGATCCAGGAGCTCGATCGCTGGGTCGTCTCGCAGGCGATCTCCCTGCTCGAGGAGCACCGTGACCGCCCGGGCGGCCTGCGGTTGGAGGTCAACGTGTCGGGCAAGTCGATGAGCGACTCCGAGCTGCTGGAGCTCGTCGAGCGGCGGCTTGCGGAGACGGGCGTCGACCCATCCAACCTCGTGTTCGAGATCACCGAGACGGCGGCGATCCACAACATGGAGGAGGCGCGCGCGTTCGCCGACCGGCTGAACGAGCTCGGCTGCCAGGTCGCGCTGGACGACTTCGGCGCCGGATTCTCGTCGTTCTACTACCTCAAGTACCTGCCGCTGCGCTACGTCAAGATCGACGGGGACTTCATCAAGGGGCTGAACTCGAGCGCCACCGACCGGCTGGTGGTCCAGTCGATGGTCGACATCGCGCGCGGGCTGGGGATGAAGACGATCGCCGAATTCGTCGAGACCGGGGAGGTCGCCCAGCTGCTGCGGACCAAGGGAGTCGACTACTCCCAGGGTTACTACCACGGTCGCCCTCAGCCGGTGGCGCAGGCGCTGGGCGCGCCGGTGGCCGGCACGCCGGTGGCGGGCACACCGGTGGCGGGCACGCCGGTGGCC
>JBOGYE010000166.1:0-2158 GCA_050696635.1 Solirubrobacteraceae bacterium
ACGGGGGCGTCCACGCGCCCGCGGCGCTCGCGGCCGGGGCCTGGGGGGTGCTGACGGCGCCCGACCACGCCCACGCCGCGCAGGCCGCCGCCGCTGGGCGGCCCGGCGCCGAGCGGGCCGCCGCTCCCGGCGTCGTGCTCGCCGCCGACGACCCGCTGCGCGCGCTGCAGTCGCTGGCGAGCGCCTGGCGTCGCGCGCTGAGCGCCCAGGTGATCGGCATCACCGGCTCGGTCGGCAAGACCTCGACCAAGGAACTGCTGCGCGCGCTGCTATCGCCGGTTCGACGCACGGTCGCGTCGGCCGCGAACTTCAACACCGAGATCGGTCTACCGCTCGAGCTGCTGGCCGCCCCCGCCGACACCGAGCTGCTCGTGCTCGAGATGGGGATGCGCGGTCCCGGGCAGATCGCAGAGCTGGCCGCGATCGCAGCACCGCAGGTGGCCGTGATCGTCGGAATCGGCCCGGTCCACCTGGAGCTGCTGGGCACGATTGAGGCGATCGCCGCCGCCAAGGCCGAGCTGATCGCCGGGCTGCCGCCCGGAGGGATCGCCGTGGTGCCGCACGACGAGCCGCTGCTGGCGCCTTACCTGCGATCCGACACGACCACGGTAACGTTCGGCGAACACGGCGACGTGCGGCTCCTGACCGGCGACGAGCGCAGCGTCCAGATCGACGCGTCAGGGCGACGGATCGAGCTCGAGGTCGGCTTCGCCCAGGCGCACCTGCGACACGACCTGCTCGCCGCGGTTGCCGCCTCGCTCGCCGTCGGCGTGGTGCCCGAGGGCCGGGTCCGGTACGAGCCGGGCGCCGGCCGAGGCCGCCGGCGGGTGCTCGCCAACGGCGTGACCGTCATCGACGACTGCTACAACGCGAATCCGATCTCGATGCGGGCCGCACTCGACGACCTCAAGGCGACCGGCGCGGCTCGGCGGGTCGCGGTGCTCGGCGACATGCTCGAGCTGGGGCCGGCCGGTGACGAGTACCACGCCGCGCTCGGCGAGCAGGCGACCGTGGCCGGGGTCGACCTGCTGGTGGCCGTCGGACCGCTGGCGCGCCATGCCGTCGACGGTTTCGCCGGCGAGAGCCGGACCGCCGCCGACGCGACCCAGGCGGCCGTCATGCTCGGAGAGCTGCTGCAGCCGGGAGACGCGGTTCTGGTCAAGGGGTCGCTGGGGGTCGGACTCGACATCGTCTGCCGGGCGCTGGGAGCGAGGGACGACGCTTGACGCACATCCTGTTCGGGGTCGCCGATGGGCTGGCCCAAACGGCCGCCCGGCATGCGATCCACGCCGGCTCGGAATCGGGACGGATTCTGATCGCCGGGACCGCGTCGCTGTTGCTGTGCCTGTTCTTGAGCCCCGCGTTCACCCGCTTTCTGCGCAACCGCGAGTTCGGCCAGAACATCCGCGAGGAGGGCCCGCAGGGACACCGCACGAAGGCAGGAACGCCGACGATGGGCGGGATCATCGTGTTCCTGGCGATCGCGGTGCCCTACCTGCTGCTGTCCAAGCGCGACTGGCAGTCCGTCGGCGTGTTCGGAGCGGCAATCGCGTGCGCGCTGCTGGGGTTCGCCGACGACTACACCAAGATTCTGCGGCGGCGCTCGCTCGGGCTGCGAGCGCGGACCAAGCTCGCCGTTACGATCGCGATCTCGTTCGGGCTGTGGTGGATCGCCACTCAGCGGGGCGGTATCGGCGCGACCGTGCAGCTGCGTTTCGTCAACGCGTCGGTCGATCTCGGCCCGCTGTTTCCGGTGTTCATCTTCCTCGTCGTGGCGGGCACCACCACGGCGGTCAACTTCACCGACGGCCTCGACGGGCTGGCGGCCGGCTGCGCGGCGATCGTGATGCTGGCCTACATCGGGATCACCTTCATCAGCCACCAGCCAGACCTGGCACTGCTGGCCGGCTGCCTGGCAGGCGCGTGCATCGGCTTTCTCTGGTTCAACAGCTTCCCAGCCTCGATCTTCATGGGCGACACCGGCTCGCTCGGGCTCGGGGGCGCGATCGCCGGCCTTGCGATCATGACCAACACCGAGGTTCTGCTGATCCTGCTGGGCGGGATCTTCGTGATCGAGGTGCTCTCTGTCGTGGCCCAGGTCCTCTCGTTCCAGGTGCTGCGAAAGCGGATCTTCCTGATGGCCCCGATCCATCACCAC
>JBOGYE010000167.1:0-10946 GCA_050696635.1 Solirubrobacteraceae bacterium
CCCGGCCCGCAGCCGTGAGCGGGCGAGCTGGTCGACCGCGAACGCCGCGCGGCCGATCGGGCGCCGCCTGTGACGCAGGGCCACGACGGCCCGCAGCCCGGCGGCGATCCCGGCGACCATGTTCCGCGCCCGTCCGGCCCTGACGCCGGCCCGCAGCCCCCTCAGCGAGTAGCCGACCGGGTACAGCAGGCTCCACGGCAGCGGGAAGTAGATCCAGCAGATCAGCCACTCGTTGCGCCGGTAGCAGACGTCCATCCGGCGCACGTCGCGCCGGGAAGAGGGGCGGTGGTGGATCGCGTCGGCACAGCCCAGCCGGATCAGGTAGCCGGCGTCGAGCAGCTTCAGCGACAGGTCCCACTCCTCGCCGAACTGGTCGATCTCGGAGGTGTAGCCGCCGACCTCGAGCAGCACCTCCCTGCGGATCGCGTAGGCGGTGGCTCGAAAGATCGTCGTCACCCAGCGCACCTGGGCGTCCGGGGCGCGCTGCTGCACGTCGGGGCTGACGCCGATGTCGATGAAGGGGATCGCGACGGCCGCGATCCGCGGGTGGTCCAGCTCGCTCAACGTGTCGGCGACGATTCGCGCGGACGGGAAGTCGGCGTCGTCGTCGATCGACACGATCACATCGCCGCGTGCCAGCCTGGCGGCGTCGTTGCGGCGCGCGGCCACGCCGGCGCCATCGGCGAAGCGCACGACGCGAGCCTGCGGGAACTCGTCACGGATCATCTCCGAGGTGCCGTCCGTCGAGCCGTCGTCGAGCACCAGCACCTCCGTCGCGCCCTCCTGCGCCAGTGCCGAGCGCACGGCCCGGCGCAGCTCGTCGCGGCGATCGCGCGTGACGATCGCGATCGTCGCCTCGGGGCGCGAGCCGTTCACCAGCTCACCTCGCCTCACCCCGCAGACCGTCACCGATCGCGCGTGCCAGCAGCGCCCAGTGCCGCGGGCCGGCGCCGTTGACGCGCAGGTAGCGGGCCAGTGAACGGAGGTAGAACCGCGCGTAGTCGGCCCGCTCGATCGCTGTCAGGCTCGACCCGCGCAGCAGCAACAGCGAGTTGCGCGCGTGGTAGTAGAAGCGGTCGCTGCCGGGATCCGCCGGCGGGTGCGGCGTCGGGGTCCAGTGGTAGACGACGCTGTCGGGCACGAGGTAGCCACGCGCCTCGCGCAGCACCCGAGCCGTGTACTCGACGTCGTCGCCCCAGATGAAGTAGCGCTCGAGTGGCAGCCCGCAGCGATCGATCGCCTGCCGGTGCATCGCGACCGAGACGAAGGTCGTGTAGCGCAGCAGCAGCAGCCCGGCCGCGACGCCGTCGGCCAGCTCTCGTCCCGATCGCCACCGGGGCACCGGGACGTTCATCGGATGCGGCCGCTCGTCCTTCCAGCGCACCTGGCTGCAGACCAGCAGCGGCTCCCCGTGAGGAGCCCGCGCCGCTCCGTCCAGCAGGCACGCGAGCGCGTCGTGCCTGGCGATCGTGTCGTCGTCCATCAGCCACAGCCAGTCGTAGCCGTCGGCGTGGGCGCGCGCAAGACCGCGTGAGAACCCGCCCGCGCCGCCGAGATTGGCCGCCAAGCGGATCAGCGCGGCGTCGGGAAACTCGCTGTCGACCATCTCGCCGGTGCCGTCGCGGCTGGCGTTGTCGACCACCAGGATCCCGTCCACGGGCCGCGTCTGAGCGCGCAACGCCTGCAGGCAGCGCCGCAGCAGCTCGCGCCGCTCGCGGGTGACGACCACCGCGCAGACGCGCTGCGAGGCGAGCCGCTCGGGTCTCCCGGCCACGGCGCTCACAGCAGTAGCGAGGCCTCGGTGGTGGGGTAGAACGCGGCTCGCTGTGCCCAGTAGGCCTCCCAGCGCTCGCGACGGGCGTCCGCGACCGCCACGTCGCGCCGCGAGCGCATCCGGTCGTCGGGCGTGCGCATGAACTGCCACGGCGCTGAGAACGGGTGAAAGTTGCGGCGATAGGTCGTCGAGACCACCGCCCGGACCGGGCGCCGCCGGCGAACGCCGGCCGCGAATCCGGCGCACACCTGCCCGACGGCGCCGATCGCGGCGCGGTCCACCACCAGCGCGTCGACGACCGCGCGCGAGATGATGTTGCCAACGGTGGCCAGCGCATCGGCGCGACGCATCAGCTTGCCGGCGATGTAACCGTGGTGGCGGGCGTTGACCAGGTACCGATGCGGCTCGAAGGCCACGATCCGCTCCTTCATGTGAACCGCGTACACGTCGGGCAGATGGAGGTGGCGGAAGCCGTGGTCGAGCAGCCTCATCGTCAGCTCGACCTCGTTGCCCCAGATGAAGATCCGCGGGTCATAGCCGCCGAGCGCTCGCAGCGCCGGCGCGCTGATCAGGGCGGCGCAGCCCCAGAAGCTGAGCAGCCCGGTCCGCCAGTCGTCGTTGAGACGGCGCGACTCGTCGAACGAGCTGACCACCGAGAACGACACCAGCCCGGCGTCCTGCGCGATCGCCGCCCGCACCGCCCGCTCGAGGGCGCCCGGGCGCAGGTAGGCATCGTCGTCGAGGATCAGGACGTAGTCGCCGCGCGCGGTCTGGAAGCCCCGGTTCCACCCCGGCGCGCCGGCATTGGTGGGGTTGCGGATCACCCTCACCTCCGGGAACTCGCGAGCGACGGCCTCGGCGGTACCGTCGCTCGAGGCGTTGTCCACGACGCTGACATCGAGTCGCGCCGGAGGGTAGCCGCTGTGAACCAGCGTCCGGCGCAGGGACTCGAGCAGCGGCTGGCGCCGGTTATAGGACAGGAACACGACCGACACGAGCGGCAGCGACCGGCCCGGACCCGCGGTCAGCGCGGCGGCGGCGTCACTGCTGCTGGATGAAGGTCCCGTTCTCATTCCCCGAGATCCCGTAGCTCGGCTCGACGACGTGGCGCAGCAGGAACGACGCGACGGCCTGCGCGGTCGCCGCGGCGGCCGGTCCCAGCGCGGGGTTGTGGCCACCGTCGTAATCGATGATCGTGCGCGGCGGTCTCGTCGCGGCCTGGAGCAGGCGGGCGTTCGACAGCAGCACGGTGGTGTCCTTGCGGCCGCTGAGGATTAGCACCGGGCGAGGCGAGACGCGTCCGACGAACCTGGCCGGGTCCAGCGGGGACAGCACCCTCAGCGCGGCGGCGAGTTGCGCGGGGTGCCGCGCGATCCCGGGCAGGATCGTGTCGCCCGGCGTGGTCAGGACGGCGCGGAAGCTCCCCGGCGTCGCGATCAGCTCCAGCGCCTTGACGCGCCTGTCGGTTGCCGCGAGGATCGTGCCGACGATCCCACCCAGGCTGACACCGCCGTAGGCGACCGTGTGCGCGCAGTACGGCTGGCGCTCGAGGAAGCCGACCGCGCTGTGCAGGTCGGCGACCGTTCCGCGGATCATCTCGGCGAGCCGGTTGGGGTTGCGGATCACCTGCTTGTACTCGTCGGGGCTGGACGCCCGAGCGCCCTGGTCGCGAAAGTCGATCGAGAACGTCACCAGGCCGAGTGACGCGAGCCCCTGCCAGGCCTGTGACGAGTCCTGCATTGTCGATCCAAGGCCGAACTGCCAGATCACGCACCCGCGCGAGGCGACGGCGCGCGGGATCGCCACCAGTCCGGTGACGCGACTGCCGTCGGACGACGACCTGTAAGTGATCGTGTGAGCGGTCACCAGGCCGACCGTGTCAGAGCCGCGGACCGCGTGGCCCCCGCCTCCACCGCAACCGGCGATCAGCAGCGACCCTGCGGCCAGCGCCGCCAGGACCGCGGACAGGCGGCGGGTGCACGTCATCCGGTGGCCCTCACGGCTGCGCGCGGGGCGCAACGACCCCGGCGGCGGGTCGCACCGGTCGCCCCCGAAATCCCATCCCGGCGTGATAGACATAGGGCGTGGGCGCATTGGGACCGCGCGTCGCGATCATCGGAGCAGGTTTGACCGGCTGCACGGTCGCATGGCGGCTGGCGCAGGACGGCATCCCGTCCGTCCTGTTCGAGCGCGCCTCGGAGCCCGGGGGTCTGATCCGCTCGGCGCACCTGGAAGGGGTGCTCTACGAGCCGCACGGATCGCACATCTTCCACACCGAGGACGAGGAGGTGTGGCGGATTGCGAACTCGATGACGCCGTTTCGGTCCTACCGCCACCGCGTCGACATCGTCGTCGAGGGCAAAGTGCTGAACTGGCCGATCCTGCTGAGCGACATCGACGCGCAGTCGCGCGGCGACGAGATCAAGGCCCAGCTGGCCGAGCGCCGGGGGGTCGATGCGGCCGCCCGCGCCCAGGCGTCGAACTTCGAGGACTGGTGCCTGGAGCTGATGGGTCCGATCCTGTACGAGCGCTACATCAAGCCCTACACCGAGAAGCAGTGGGGACGGCCGGCGCGCACGCTGTCGGCACAGTGGGCGCCGCGGCGGGTGTCGGTGCGCTGGGACAACGATCCCTACCTGTTTCCCGATCCATTCCAGGGCTGGCCGGCGGGGCCCAACGGGTACACCGATCTGATCGACGGGCTGCTGCAGCCGGAGCTCGTGGCACTGCGCACCGGCGCGGATGTCGATCTGGCAAGCGTCGAGGCGCTGCTCGAGCGCGAGCGCGCCGAGCTGGTCGTGCTCACCTGCCCGCTGGACGTGTTCAGCGGCGAGCGCTTTGGCCGGCTGGACTGGCGAGGGATCGTCGTGCGCCCGATCCACATCCCGCACATCGAGTACGCGCAGGGCGCGATGGTCGTCAACTACCCCGGCGCCGAGTACCCGTTCATCCGCATCCACGAGACCAAGCACGCGTCCGGCCAGCGGTGCGAGGGAACCGTGCTCGGGATCGAGTTCACGGGCGCGCCGACGCGCTACTACCCGATCGAGCTGCCCGAGAACCGGGCGCTGAACGAGCGCTACCGGGCGTACATCAGGGAGGCGCTGGGCGCGGACCGCGCGTACTTCGCCGGCCGGCTGGCCAACTACGTTTACATCGACATGGACGACTGCATGCGCCAGGCGCTCGATGCCGCCGACGAGGTCAGCCACGAGCTTGCGCGCCGCGCCGCTGCAGCGCACGCGCGATCGCGCTGACCCAGCGGCGGGGGCGGTCACCGGCGACGTGCCAGTTCATGGCGCCGGCGGCGTCGCGGCAGCGCGTCGAGCTCGCCTTGCGGATGGGCTGACAGCCACTCCTGGACCGCGTGGGCGGTGGACTCGGCGTGGTCCTCCAGCAGTGTCAGATGGGTGCCGGGCCGCGCGCTGGTGGCGTGCCGCAGCGACCACGTCGCGGTCCAGTCGCCGTTGCGATCGACCCCGGGCACCGGGTCGGCCGCCTTGACCAGCAGGGTGGGCGCCGGCGGTGGGCCGGGTGACCACCTCGACAGCAGCCCCAGGTAGGCCCCCATCGCGGTCAGCGTCGCGTCGTCGACCGCCGGACGCGACCCGTCGCCGTCGAGCATCCGGTGAAACACCGGATCGGCGATGCTCCACATCGTGTCCATCGTGTAGGAGTCGATCAGCACCACGGCCGCCGGGGCGATCCCGGCGCGGACGCAGCCTGCTGCGACCGCGTAGGCCAGCAGCCCTCCGGTCGAGTAGCCGAGCAACGCGATTTGGCGACCGCCGGCGTGGGCGCCGACGGCGGCTACCTGCGCGCCGACGACGGCATCCAGCGTGGATGGCAGCAGCTCGTCGGCGCCGAAGCCCGGCGCCGGCACCGCCACGACGGCCCCCCCGGGACCCAGCTCTCTGGCGAAACGGGCGAATTCGTGCGGTCCGCCGGTGGCGACCAGCGACGGGAGGCAGAACAGGACCGGACCGTCGTCGCCGTGGGTCAGCGGGATCAGGGCCGGCGCCTGAGCTTCGATGTGGCTGACGCCGAACCGGGGGCGCAGCCGCGCCGCCGCCTCCGCGATCGCTACCCCGTCCCGTGCCCTGCCGAGCCGGTGAGCGCGCCTGAACATCGCGGCCAGCGTGCCGGACTCGGCTCCGTCGGTGCCCCGGGACTCGACCCGGAGCTCGGGCTGTGCGCCATCGGCAGACCCCAGCCGCCCCTGGAGGTACTCGATCAGCGCAGCCGGCGTGGGATGGTCGAACATCACGGTTGCCGGGAGGGCGAGCCCGGTGACTGACTGCAATCGCCTGCGCAGCTCGAGGCTGACGAGTGAGTCGAAGCCGAGCTCGACGAACGAGAGGCCCATCTGGAGCCGGTCGGCCGACTCGTGCCCGAGCGCGCCGGCGATCTGCGCACGTGTCTCGTCGACGATCGAACGCCGCGGCTGTCCGGCGCCGCCGTCGGACGGGCGACGCCGCGGCGACCCGTTCCCGTTGACCGCCACCCGCCGCGGGCGCGATCGGACCAGTGCCGACAGCAACGGTGGCGCGGTCGCGGCGGCGACCTCGTCCCTGACGACGTCGGCCCGGAAGGGCGAGGCGAGCACCACCGGCGGCGCAGCGGCGAGGGCCCCCTCGAACATCTCGAGGCCGGTCTCGGCCGCGAACGGGCGGAAGCTCGCCGAGCCTGACATCCGGCGCAGCAACCGCCTTGCGTCGCCCAGCGCGCGAGCCCTTCCGACTCCGTCCCAGATCCCCCACTCAACGGAGGTGCCGGCGAGACCGCGTGCGCGACGGTGCTCGGCGAGCGCGTCGAGCAGCGCATTGGCGGCGGCGTAGTTGGCCTGGCCCGGCCCTCCGAACGTGGCCGCCATCGACGAGCAGAGCACGAACAGATCGAGCTCGAGATCCAGCGTCAGCTCGTGCAGATGCAGCGCGCCGTCGGCCTTGGGCGCCAGCACCCGATCGATCTGCTCGGGCGTCATCGACTCGATCAGGCCGTTGTCGGCGTCGCCGGCGGCGTGGACGACGCCCGTCAGCGAATGCGCGCTGGGGATCGACCGGATCAGCCTCTCGACCTGCGCGCGGTCGCCGACATCGCATGCGGCCACGCGGACATCGGCGCCGGTGGCGGTCAGCTCCGCCTCGAGCTCGACTGCGCCCGGAGCGAGCCGACCGCGCCGGCTGACCAACAGCAGGCGCGAGACTCCATGCCGCGCGACGAGGTGGCGGGCGATCAGCGCGCCGACCCCGCCGGTGCCGCCGGTGATCAGCACCGTGCCGGCGGACTGTTCGCCCAAATCGGGCGGCGATCCGTTGTCGTCGAGCCGCGCCAGCCGCGGGACGAGGATCCTGCTCTGGCGCACCGCCAACTGCGGCTCGCCGCTCGCCACCGCCGCGGTCAGCGTCGACGGCGAGCAGTTGCCCTCGTCCACGTCGATCAGCGCGAAGCGATCCGGATGCTCGGATTGAGCTGAGCGCACCAGTCCCCACAGCGGGGCCGAGGCGAGCGCCGGCACGCCATCCCCTTCGGCGGCCGCGATCGCGCCGCTGGTGACGAACACCAGGCGGGAGGCGCTCAGATCCTCGGCGCTCAGCCAGGACTGGATCAGCTCGAGCGCTCGCCCGAGCGCGATGCGGGCCGCCTGGGCCGTCGCCTGCGCGGCGGGCGCGGTCCGAAAGTCCGCGAACACGGCGGCGGGCGCGGGCTGCGCCGGGTCGATCGACGCCGCGACCGAGGCGAGGTCCGGGTGGACGATCAGGTCAGCGAGCGGGTCGTGACGGCCGCCGAGCGGCGCGCCGAGCAGCGCATACCGGGCGTCGTTGGAGTCCGACGCCGCCAGCTCGTGCCAGGCGACTCGCAGGAGCGAATCGCGGAAGCCCGCGCTCGGGGCGTGCGCTGCGCGCCTGCCGGCCGCGGCGCTCAGCGTGGCGCGCAGCGAGGCGACCGGGTGGTCCTCGTCGTCGGTAACCGTCGCATGCGCGGCGTCGCCGTGATCGCCGAGCCTGACGCGGACCTTGAGCGATGGCGGCGCGGCGCCGAGCAGCCGCACATCGCTCCACGAGTCGACCAGCAAGAGCGCGTCGGACCGGCGCTCTGGGGCCAGCAGCGCGGCCGACTGGAGCGCGGCGTCGAGCATCGACGGGTGCAGAAGAAAGCCGTCGGCTCGGTCAAGCTCCGCATCGGCGAGCTGGACCTCGGCGAGGATCTCCCCGTCATGCTGCCAGACCCTTCTCACGCTCTGGAACGCCGGTCCGTACTCGAGTCCCGTCCGCTCCAAGCGGTCGTAGAGCTCGTCGGTCTGAATTTCGGTGGTGTCGTCGGGTGGGGGTGGAGTTGGGAGGGTGTCGGTGGCGTCGGGGGTGGGGGTGAGGGTGGCGGTGGCGTGGGTGGTCCAGTTGGTGGTGGTGTCCGGGTCGTCGGGGCGGGAGTGGATCGTGAGTCGGCGGTGGCCGTCGTGGTCGGGTTCTGTGACGTTGAGTTGGAGCGCGACCGCGTGTTCTGGGTGTAGGGGGAGGGGTTGGGTGATGGTGAGGTGCTGGATGTGGGGGGTGCCGATGTGGGTGGCGGCGTGCAGCGCGAGCTCGAGCAGCGCGGTTGCCGGCAGGAGCGTGGTGCCCCGGACGGTGTGGTCGGCCAGCCAGGGGTGGCGGTCCAGTGAGAGGCGGCCGGTGAAGATGGTGCCCTGGCCGTCGGCGAGGGTGATGGCGGCGTCCAGGAGTGGGTGTTGGGCGGGGGCTTGGCCGAGGCTGGTGGGGTCGTTCCTGCTGTGGTCGCCGGTCAGCCAGTAGCGGCGGTGTTGGAAGGCGTATGTGGGTAGCGGGGCGTGCTTGATGGTGTCTGTGTCAAGCAGCGCTCGCCAGTCGATCTTGATGCCGGTGGCGTGGGCTTCGGCCAGGGATCTGGTGAAGCGTTCGGGGCCGCCGTCTTGGCGTCTGAGCGATCCGATGACCGCGATCGTGTCGGGGTCGTGGCCGGTTGTCTCGATCGTCTGCAGCACGCCGGTGGTCAGGATGGGGTGGGGGCTGACCTCGATCAGGGCATTGACGCCGTCACCCATCATCGCCCGCACGGCGGGCTCGAACAGCACCGTCTGGCGCAGGTTCCGGAACCAGTGCTCGGCGCCCATCGTCGCGGTGTCCAGAAGCCCGCCCGTCACGGTCGAGTAGAGCGGCACCTCGGCGGGCCGAGGCGTCACCGTGGCCAGCTCTCGCCGCATCTCGTCACGCAGCGGCTCGATTTGAGCACAGTGACCGGCGACCGTCGAGGCAACTGCACGCGCGGGGATGCCGTCGGCCTCGCAGCTGCGCAGCAGTCGCTCGAGCGCGTCCAGGTCGCCGGACACCACCAGCGAGGTCGGGGAGTTGACCGCGGCGATCGCCAGGCGCTCGCCGAAGTCCGCAGTGCGCGGCGCCAGCTGCTCCGGCGAGAGGCCCACGCTGATCATCCCTCCCTGCCCCGCGATCCTCGCAAGCGCCCGGCTGCGCACGACCACGATCCGCGCGGCGTCGTCGAGCGACAGCGAGCCGGCGACGTGGGCGGCGGCGATCTCGCCCTGGGAGTGGCCCAACACCGCGCTCGGGTGAACGCCGTAGGAGCGCCACAGCGCCGCCAGCGACGCCATGATCGCGAACAGCACCGGTTGCACGACCTCGATCAGGTCGATCGACGGCTGGTCGGGATCGCCCCGCAGGACGGCGTCGAGCGAGAAGCCGGCGAGGGCCGCGAGCACGTCTCCACAGTCGCGCATCGCCGCCGCGAACGCCGGCGACTGCGCCAGCAGCTCGACCGCCATTCCCGGCCACTGGCCGCCCTGGCCGGGGAAGATGAAGGCGGTGCGCCGGTCGTGGCCGGCGGTGGCACCGATCAGCGCGTCATGGTGATCGCCGCGAGCGTGGGCGCGCAGGCAGTCTGTGAGCTCGTGCAGGCCGTCCGCGACGGCGACGGCGCGGTGGGTCAGGTGCGCGCGCCCGTGCGCGAGCGTGGCGGCGACGGCCGCGGGGTCCAGATCGGGGTGGTGGGCGAGGTGGTCCGCCAGTCGCTGGGCCTGGGCGCGCAGCGCGGCCTCGCTCGAGCCCGAGATCATGAACGGCAGCACGGAGGCGCTGACCCGGGGCGCGGTGGTGGCGGGTCGCGGCGGTGCCTCTTCGATCAGCACGTGGGCGTTGGTGCCAGAGACGCCGAAGGCGGAGATCGCTGCGCGGCGGGTGCGCGCCCCGGTGGGCCAGGGCACGGGCTCGGTCAGCAGCTCAAGCTGGCTGCCTTGCCAGCGTACATGGGGCGATGGCTGCTGCGCCCACAGCGTCGCCGGCAGCGTCTCGTGCTGCAGGGCTGCGACCATCTTGATCAGGCCGCCGACGCCCGCGGCGGCCTGCGCGTGGCCGATGTTGGACTTCAGCGACCCCAGGCGCAGTGGCGGCGCGCCGTCGCGGTGCTGTCCGTAGGCGGCGATCAGCGCTTGGGCTTCGATCGGGTCGCCCAGCGTGGTGCCGGTGCCGTGCGCCTCGACCGCGTCGATGTCGGCGGGGGCCAGGCCGGCGTTGGCCAGCGCGGCGGTGATCACGCGCTCCTGGGAGGGGCCCGACGGGGCGGTCAGCCCGTTGGACGCCCCGTCCTGGTTGACCGCGCTGCCGCGCACCAGCGCCAGCACCCGATGGCCACGCTGCTCGGCGACCGACAGGCGCTCCAGCACCAGCACCCCGACGCCGTCGGAGAAGCCGGCGCCGTTGGCGCCCGCTCCGAACGCCCGGCAGCGGCCGTCCGGCGACAGCGCCCGCTGGCGCGACAGCTCGACGAAGTCCTCCGGGGTGACGACCACCGTCACGCCGCCGCCGAGCGCCAGGTCGCACTCGCCGGCGCGCAGCGCCTGGCAGGCGAGGTGGGTGGCGACCAGCGACGACGAGCACGCCGTGTCGACAGAGATCGCCGGCCCCTGCAGCCCCAGCACGTAGGACACCCGACCTGAGATCGCGCTCGTGATCCCGCCGGTGAGGCGAAAGCCCTCGAGCTCCGGTGGAACCTCTCCGGACCCGTAGCCGGAGTGAAACGCTCCGGCGAACACGCCGGTGTCTGAGCCGCGCAGGCTCAGCGGGTCGATCCCGGCGTGCTCCAGCGCCTCCCAGGAGCACTCCAGCAGCAGCCGCTGCTGGGGGTCCATCGCCAGCGCCTCGCG
>JBOGYE010000168.1:0-5897 GCA_050696635.1 Solirubrobacteraceae bacterium
CTCCTCCTCGGTGAGTGGGCGATGCGGCGGGGAGTAGCCCACTACGATGCGTACGCCGGGGTAGCGCTGGCGGAGGTTGAGCGCGAGCTGGACCAGCTCCCCCTGGTTGCGTCCTCCGTACAGGTACATCCGCTGCCCGGAATCCACGGCGCGGGCACACGAGCGCGCCATCAGCTCGGGGCCGTAGACGCGGTCCTCGAGCCCGTGGCCGAGGAGGTTGAGCGCCCACACCAGCGGCTGGCCGTCGGGCACGTTCAGCGACGAGTGCAGCAGCGCCTCGCGCAGCTCCGCGTCCTCGGCCGAAGCCATCAGCGCGTGCACGTTGCATACGCAGACATAGCCGCGCTCGCGCGTCGCCACGGTCGCGTCGATCCACTCAAGCGCAGCGTCGTAGTTGATCAGTCCGATCGGAACGCCGACCAGCCGCGCCATCTCCGGGGGGCGCGGGGCGGCGGACTGCAGCGGCTCGATTGACCCTTGCGGGTGAGTCAAGGTGGTGCGGGCTCCTGTCGAGGTGTTGCCGGTCATGGCGGCGATCGGGGCTATCAACGCGATTGCGCGGCGCAAGTTACGCGGTTTGTCCGGACCCCGGCCCTGCGCAACGCGGCGCCCAGCCCCAGAGGCTAGCCTGCGCGCAGTCATGGACTGCCTCGTCACCGGGGGAGCCGGCTTCATCGGCTCCAATCTCGTCGACGCCCTGATCGCGCGTGGCGACCGGGTGACGGTGATCGACACGCTCGTGACCGGGCGCCGCGCCAACCTGACCGGTGCCCTGGAGCGGGGGGCGGCGCTGCATGAGATCGACGTCCGCGATGCGGCCGCGGTCGGCGCGGCGATCGCCGCGGCGGCGCCCGAGGTCGTGTTCCATATGGCGGCTCAGATCGACGTGCGCCGCTCCGTGGCCGATCCCGGCTTCGACGCTGCCACCAACGTGCTGGGGACGATCAACGTCCTGGCGGCGGCGCGTGCGGCCGGGGCGCGTCGCCTGGTCAACACGTCGACCGGCGGCGGTCTGTACGGCGACGCGGAGCTGTTGCCGACCCCCGAGGAGCATCCGATCGCCCCGCTGGCGCCCTACGGCCAGAGCAAGCTGGCCGCCGAGGGCTACTGCGAGCTGTATGCGCGGCTGCACGGCCTGTCGACCGTGTCGCTGCGCTACGGCAACGTCTATGGCCCGCGCCAGGACGCCCACGGCGAGGCCGGCGTGGTGGCGATCTTCTGCGGCTGCCTGGTCGACGGGCGCACGGTGACCGTGTTCGGCGACGGGCGCCAGACGCGCGACTGGGTCAGCGTGGCGGATGTGGTGAGGGCCAACCTGATCGCGGCCGAGTCCGACCTCGTAGGCGCCGTCAACATCGGCCACGGACGGGAGACCTCGGTGCTGGACCTGGTGACGGCGCTGAACGAGGTCGCCGACGGCAGACACCCGCTCGCGCCCGCGTTCGCGCCCGAGCGCCCGGGCGAGGTGCGCCGCAGCTGCCTGGACGTGACCAGGGCTCACGCGCGGCTGGGCTGGGAGGCTCAGGTGTCGCTGACCGACGGGCTGCGCGGGGTGCTCGCCGGCCCCTGACGGGACCCGGGACCCCTGAAGCCCGCGGCTGGCAGCGACCACGTCCACGTCGGGAGGTGCGATCAGACTGGTGGGATACTGCTAGTCTTTCCCATGCGATGGGTGTTCGTGGGACAGCACGGCTTGATGATCGTGGGCGTCTGGTTTTGCCGGCGGCGTTGCGTCGGCGGCTTGGGTTGGGCGTCGGCGATGAGGTGACGATCAGCGAGGAGGCCGACGGAGTGCTGCGCTTGCAGAGCCGGCGCGCGGCGGCGCGGGCGCTGATCGGCTTGGCCGGTCGCGCGGAGCGTTCGGTGGTTGAGGAGCTGCGTGTCGATCGTCGCCGCCAGGCTGAGGCTGAGGACCGAGACGCCGAGCTTGACGGGTGAGCGCTGCGATCGACGCTTCGGCGTTGTTGGCGTTGCTGTTTGGTGAGCCTGGCGCTGAGGTCGTGGCCGAGGCGGTTGCGGGCGGCGCGGCGGTCAGCGCGGTCAACCTCTCAGAGGTCGCCACCGTTCTTGTTCGCCACCGGCAGGATCCGGCCGTGATCCTTGCTGCGGTGCGCGAGCAGTTGAAGGTTGAGCCGTTTGCCGCCGATGACGCGCTGGCTGCCGCCGGCCCGTATCCCCTGACGTCTTCGAGGGGCTTGTCGTTGGGTGATCGCGCGTGTCTGGCGCTCGCGCAACGGCTCGGCGTGCCGGCTGTGACCGCCGAGCATGCCTGGGCTGAGCTGGGTCTTGAGATAGAGGTGCGGCTGATCCGCTCGCGCTCGGATCCACCATCGGACTCCAACCCGAGCCATCAGCGACCATGCCGCCGGTCAACGCCATTGAGGAGCAGCGAAAGCGTTGGATCACGCGTGACGAATCCCAGCGGGAACGGCTACACAGTCGCGATATCGAGCAGCTCGTCGGCTCCCTTGAGGTCTTGTGGGTTGCGCGTGTACAGCCGGGCGTCGTGAGCGTGCGCTGTGGCGGCTATGAGGAGGTCCATGACGCGAGCGCGGGGCTGGCGTCCGGCGGCAGCTAGGGCAGCGGCCAGCGTGCCGTAGCTGGTCGCTACCGCGTCATCGACCGGCAGCGCGTCGAACCGGCTCCGCAATGACGTGAGCCGGCGAAGGCGTTCGGCCCGTGTCGCCTGGTCGCCTGCGACCAGCACGCCGAAGTGCAGCTCAGCCAGCGTGACCACGCTGATGGCCAGCTCGTCGGGCAGCGGAGCAACATCGGTGGCGAGCACCACGCTGGTGTCCAAAACGGCCCTCACCGGGTCGTCCAGGGATCGCGCAGCTCCTGGTCGATGCGGTCGCGATCCTGCTTCCAGAATGGATCCCCCGGGCCCCTGAACAGCTCGGCGATCTCGTCCCACCGCCGCCAGGTCCGCGAGGCGGCGGGCACAAGTCGGGCGCTCGGCCGGCCGGCGACGGTGACAGTGACCTCTTCGCCAGCCTGTGCTCGCCGCACCAGCTCTGAGGCCTGCTGGCGGAGCTCTCGAAGTCCCACGGTGGCCATGACGATCATTGTAGCACAAGTGCTATCGCGGCAGGAGCGCTCGATGGGGACGGCATCGCGCCGTCGCTCTCCCTCCACGTGACGACTGAGCGCATCCTCCATCAGCGACGAGGCTCGGTCAGATCCGCACGATGGGGACCGGGGTGTCGAGACAGGCCGAGAGCCGACCCAGGTCGTCCATGTCGGCGGTGAGCACGGCGGCCTCGGCCGACGCCGCCACCGTGACAACGTGTCCATCGGTCACGTCCGAGCTGCCGGCCTTCCCAAGCAGGGCACCCACCACGTGGGCCTCGTCGGGCGCGAACGGGACCACCACGCAGCCGCGGAGGAAACGGCGCAGCTGGGCCTGGCGGGCGGAGCGGCTCACCTGGGCTAGGACGGGCGCTGTGGTCACCGGAGCCAGCCCGAGCTCCAAGCGGACTCGGTGATCGGCCCAGGCAGCCCGGTCACCGCGATCGGCGCCCACCAGCACGCCGGCGTCATAGACGACGTTCACGCTGGCGCGGCGGTGCTCCACCCGAGCTGGGCAGCTACCCGCCGGCGGGCCTCGGACAGCTCGGCGTCGGTGAGCGCCCCGTTCTCCGCCTCCCACTCGGCGACGGCCGACAGCCCGTCTCGGACAGTAAGGGCCGCCCGAGCGGCTTGGGTCATCCAGGCCGAGACGCTCACCTGGTCCTCGGCAGCCGCCTCCCTCACTCGTTGGTGGACGTCGGGGTCAACGGTGATCGCGAGCTTGGGTGAAGGACGGCCACGGGGCATGAGGAAAACCATACCACCAGAGTAGGAGAGATCATGCGATCCCTCCAGGCGCGGCGCGCCTCCGCCAGCTGCTCGGGGGCAACGCGGACCGGCACCATCTCAGTGCTCATCGGTCCTCGCGGTATTGGTCGGCCAGCTGCTTGGAGGTTCTACAGCCACTCCAGGCCCCATCCCGAGGAGCGATAGCTCGCGCACACGACGCCGATGGGATCAGCCATACAGCGCTGGCCGGCACGTGCCGATTACGTGCGCTGAGGTGTACACAGCCGAACGGAACCCCCTGCCCACGGCCGCCGGTGTTCGACAGGCGGTCGTCCGGCTGGCCGTGCTCGGGCCGGTGCTGATCGTCTCGCTCGCGCTCGCGCTGATGATCGCCACCCGGCTGAACGAGTACCACGGCAACCTGGCCGGCTTCATCCTGTTCGGCCGCGACTATGTGCGCTACACGCATCCGCCTGGCGGCGCGCCGGTCGAGTCGCCGCAGGGCTACGACGGCCAGTTCTATTGGATCGAGGCCAACGATCCGCTGCTGCTACGAAGGGCGACCGTCGCCGACATGGTGGGACCGGCCGGCTACCACTTCCAGCGCCCCGCCTATCCCGCGCTCGCCTACGCGCTCGCGCTCGGCCGCCGCTCGGCCCTGCCGGTGTCGATGCTGGCGGTCAACGTGCTGGCGATCCTCGGGCTGACGCTCGGACTGGCGCTGTTCTGCCGCAGGCGGGGGTGGTCGGTCTGGTGGTCGCTCGCGGTTGGGGCCTTGCCAGGGCTGCTGATGCCCGCGCTGCGGGACCTGACCGATCCGTTGGCGACCGCGATGATGCTCGGCGGGCTGCTCGCGTGGTACGGGCGACGCCGCTGGGGCGCCGCCGCGCTGCTGACGATCGCCGTGCTGGCGCGTGAGCCGATGGCGGTGGCGGTGGTCGCGATCCTGCTCGACTCGATCGTGAGCGCCTGGGGCGCGCGCCGAGACCGCGCTGCGCTGGCCAGGACGGCACGCTTCGCGTGGCCGTCGGTGGTCGTGCCGACCGTCGCCTACGCGGCCTGGCAGCTGTACATCCGCCTCGCGATCCCGCAAATCCCCGGCTCGGTCAGCGTCGGCGTGACCGCAGCGCCGGCGGGCGCGCTCTCCCTCACCGGGCTCGCCGCTCGGATCTCGCCGATGCTGCACGGCTTCGGTTCGTTGGTCTCAGCGTGGGAGCTGGTCTACGTCGCGCTGACGGCCGTTGCGCTCGGCGTCGCGGTCTGGCTGGCGCGGCGCGGCGGCGTCGCGGCGCTGACAGCGCTGCTGTGCGCGGCGACGCTGACCCTGATCCCATTCGACGACCAGTGGGTGCTGAGTCGCTATACGGCGCCGCTGTTCGGCGCGCTTCTGCTCGCCGGGCTGGTCGAGCGGCGCTCCCGAGCCGCCCGCGCCGTGTGCCTGGCTGCCGCTGCGGCGAGCGTCTTCCTTCCCTGGGTCATCACAGGCATCTGACGAGCCCGGGCCGGTCACCGGCCGCCGACAGCGATGTGGCGCCAAGTGTGCGGCCACTCGCAAGGGCGGGCGACCAGCGTTCCGTTGGACCACCGCCCACCTCGGAGCTCCACTGATCGATCTGGAGGACCAACAGGCGCTGCGCGACGCGCTCGATCGGGCGTCCTGAGCTCGACCGTCGATGCGAGCGTCCTCGTCTACGCCTCCATCCGCTACCTGCGTGACACTTCGACGCCGACGGCTGGAAGCAGGTCTCCCAGCGGGCAGCCACCATCAGTTCAGGCACTCAAGCAAGCCGGGAGGGGTCACCGTAGCCGGCAAACCGGCCGATGACTTGCATCCGAAGACCGAGGCGAGCATCCTCAAGCAGGCAGGACTGCAACGATGACCGAAGCCGAGCACTATCTGATCCTGATCGAGGGCGGCCCTCCGTCCAACTACTCGGCGTGGTCGCCCGACCTGCCAGGGTGCGTGAGCACCGGCGACACGATCGAGGAGACGGTCGCGGAGATGCGCGAGGCGATCGCCTTCCATCTTGAGGGCCTCGCCGCAGACGGCGATCTGATCCCCGAGCCCACCGGCCCCGGCGTCTACATCGAGCAGCACG
>JBOGYE010000169.1:0-3806 GCA_050696635.1 Solirubrobacteraceae bacterium
CGGCACGTCCGCGCGCCCACGCCGGCGCGCGCCTCTGTCGCGCCACGAGATCCAGGAGCTGGAGATCGCCGAGCCCCCCGCCCCGCGGCTGGCCAGCGCCAAGCCGGCGCCGTGGCCCGGCGCCGACCCGCGCGAGAACCCACCGGAGGCGTCCGGGACCGACGACCCGGCCGGTCAGCCGACGTCTCGCCGTAGCTGAGCCTCCGCGAGCGCAAGCCGCTGCGCGAGCCTGACCAGCGTCTGCGCCGGCCACTTCACCAGCTGGTTGAAAGTGAGGCGGATCACGACGAAGCCGGCGGCTTCGAGCTCCAGGTCCCGCTTGCGGTCGTCTTCGAACGATCGCCGGGTGCTGTGAAACGTCAACCCGTCGACCTCGACCACCAGCTTCTGACGCCGCCACAGCGCGTCGACGAGGTGGCGACCGATCCACACGTTTGTCTCGGGCCCGGCAGGCCGCCCGCGCGAACAAGCGCCAGCAGACGCTCCTCGGCCTGCGAGCGCGTGAACGATGAGCCCAGCTCGGCCCCCGTGCGAGATCGGCGAGCCTCGGCGCTCCCGGCCGGCCGGAGGAGCTGGTGGCGCTTGCGGCCACGGCGGCGCGCTTCAGGATCCGCGCCTTCAGCCCCTTGTCGAACAGCTGCGCGAGCCTGCGGTCGCCGTAGCGCGGCGCGATCTCGAGCAAGGCCCGCGCGGCCGAGGTGACGGGGATGCCGTGCAGGACCGCGGCATCCCGGCGATCGAGCGCCCGAATGCGGTGCGCTCGGATGCAGGAGCGCCGGCGGCCGGCGTCTCGCCCGACGACGCTGATCTCGACGTCGGCGTCGCCATCGCTGGCGGGCGAAAGGTCCCAAAGGGCCGCGGCGGATCCGTGGCTGAGCAGCGCTCCCGTGCCGACGGCGAGCACCGCGGCCATGTAGGCCGCCCGCGGCGGCAGCGCGAGATGGCCCGCGGCGTAGACGCCGCGGTGAACGACGTTCAGGCGCCCGCGGCCGATCGCGTTGTCGATCAGCGCGACCGTCAGCCCGAGCTGCGGGACGACCAGGCGTCTGCTCCGGGACGATCACAGCGGCGATTGTCCGCCGCGGCCCGCGCGCCTACATGGACTGGCACCGTACCGTCACATTTGGCGCCACCTATATTTGGGCTGGTGTCCGAGGCCGCCCCTCACACCGCCCCGCGATCCACGGTCGAGCCCGCAGGCGTCGACGAGGTCGTCGCGGGCCTGCGCCGGGCCGGGTATCTGGCCGGTGAGTCGACGGCGCTGGTCTCGTTCCTGGCCGCCAAGCTCGGCAAGCCGGTCCTGGTTGAAGGGCCTGCCGGCGTAGGAAAGACAGAGCTGGCGAAGGCGCTGTCTCGCTACCTGGGCCGCACGCTGGTGCGGCTGCAGTGCTACGAGGGACTCGACGAGGCCAAGGCGCTGTACGAATGGAACTACCGCAAGCAGCTGCTGAGGATCCAGGCGGGCACCGCGGCAGAAGCCGGCGGTCCCGGCGCCGCCGGCTGGAGCGACGTCCAGCAGGACATCTTCGGCGAGGAGTTCCTGCTTGCGCGCCCGCTGATGACCGCAATCGCGTCGCCCGACCCGGTGGTGCTGCTGATCGACGAGATCGATAAGACCGACCAGGAGTTCGAGGCGATGCTGCTCGAACTCCTGTCCGAGTTCCAGATCAGCATCCCCGAGCTGGGGCGCATAGAGGCGCGGACCAGACCGGTGGTGCTGTTGACCTCGAACAACACGCGCGAGCTGACCGAGGCGCTCAAGCGCCGCTGCCTGTACCTGTGGCTCTACTACCCGGACCTCGAGCACGAGCTGCAGATCGTGCGCCTGCACTCCCCCGACCTGGACCAGACCGTCGCGCGCCGGCTGGTGGAGGTGATCGCGATGGTCCGCGAGCTGGACCTCAAGAAGCCGCCGAGCATCGCCGAATCGATCGACTGGGCGCGGGCGCTGCTGCTGCTGGGTGCGACCGAGATCGACGGCGATACGTTCCGTCAGACGATGAGCGTGATCGTCAAGCACCGCACCGACCTGGACGTGGTGGCGGCGCGCGTCGGACTCCACCTGGACTCCGGGGAGGCGGCGACGCGGGCCGCGAGCCCGGCCGCGCAGGCCGCGAGCCGCTAGCGGACGAGTTGGCCGGCGAGGGCACGGTGTCCGGCGAGAGCAGGGTGTACGCCCGAATCCCCGACCGCGGCCCGGGCGCCTTTGGCGGGCACCTGCTGGAGTTCGCGCAGGAGCTGCGAGACGAGGGCGTCGCGGTCGGGACCTCGGAGCTGCTGGACGCGTTCGCGGCGCTGGCGCAGATCGGCTGGACCTCTCAACCTGACTTCAAGGAGGCGCTCGCGGCGACGCTGGCCAAGTCACCGGACGACAGGCACCTGTTCGAGCTCGTGTTCGAGCGGTTCTTCTTTCGTGCGGTGGAGGCGGAGGCCGCCCGCCAGCGGGTGACCGAGGGCCCGCCGGGCGCGACAGCCACGGCGTCGGCCGATCTGGACCTCGACCTCGACGAGCTGCGACGGCAGATCGCGCGAGCTCTGCTCGACGGCTCGGAGGCCGCGATGCGCGACCTCGCGCGGCTGGCGATCGCGGCATTCGGGCGCGGCGAGGGCTCTGGCGTGCTGGGCGTCGACGTGCAGCGGATCCGCCGCGCGCTGGGCCTGCGGACCGAGCCGCAGCCCGAGCTGCCAACCGACGACCCCCGCAGAGACGGGCTCCCGCGCGACCGGCTGCGGCGCTTCGAACAGCACCTGCGCCGCGAGCTGGAGCGGGCGATGATCGAGCGGACCTCTAGCCTGCCGCCCAAGCGGCCGCTGACGGAGCTGGACCGCGCGCTGCCCACGGGGCCGATCCAGGATCTGGCCGCGGTGCACAGGGTGGTCGCGCAGCTCAAGCGCCGGCTCGCCTCCCAGGGGCACGAGCGCAAGGGGCGCAGGCGGCACGCCCACGTCGACGTTCGCCGGACGATGCGAGCCTCGCTGCAGACCGGCGGCGTGCCGATCGAGCTGCGCTACCGACCGCGGCGTCCGCGGCGTCCCGAGATCTTCGTCGTGTGCGACGTATCCACCAGCGTCACCAGCGCCAGCACCTTCTTCCTCAGCGTGCTGCACGCCCTGCACGACTCGTTTCGCAAGCTGCGCTCGTTCGTGTTCATCGAGCGGATCAGCGAGGTGACCGAGGTGTTCGAGCGGGAGCGGGACTTCCGCGCCGCATCGGAGGCGGTGTCCCGCGACGCCGGCGTGGCCGACATCTCCGGCTACACGGACTACGGGCGCGTCTGGACCGAGCTGCTGGCGCTGATCGAGGACGAGCTGCACCCTCGCGCCACCGTGATCGTGCTCGGCGACGCGCGCACCAACGGACGCGATCCCCGCGCCGACATCTTCGCGACGATCGCCGCGCGCGCCGGCCGCACCTTCTGGCTGAACCCCGAGCCGCGCCTGTATTGGAACTACGGCGACTCGGTGATCGACTCCTACGCAGCCCACTGCGTCGCCTTCGAGTGCTGGACGACGCGCCAGCTCGAGGATTTCGTCAAGGCGCTCACGCAGTCGCCGGCGGCGCGAGCGACCCGGTGAGCTGACGCCCGAGGGCCCGCTATCTTGCGCTCCATGCGCCCGGAGCTCAGCAGGCGCGGCCTGCTGGCGGCCGCGAGTCTGATCGCGCTCGCCGTCTGCGCCGGGTGCGGCGAGGTCCATGCGCGGATGACGCTCGGCCCCGCGCGCCCGATGACCGTCGCGATCGACGGGGCGCCGAGCGCCCTCTACGCGCCGCTGTACGCAGCGCAGGCCGACGGGCAGTTCCGCGA
>JBOGYE010000170.1:0-4803 GCA_050696635.1 Solirubrobacteraceae bacterium
GTTCTTGACCGAGGTCGGGTCGATGTCGATCGCGTGGACGTGGGCGGCCCCGTTGCGTGCGAGTTGCACCGTGAGCAACCCGCTGCCTGACCCGATGTCCAGGCAGCGCTGATGGGCGCCGACGCCCTCCCGGTAGAGGTATTTCCAGATGAGGAAGCTGCCCTGGGTGGGGATGAACACGCCGTCCTCCACGTCGATCTCGGGCATGTCCAGGGGGAACATCTCGCGCCCGCGCGGGTCGGCCCACGACGGCGGCTCGCGGCGCTTGCCGCTGGAGCCGTTCTCCGTGGTCAGGACGGCCGGGCGCTCGTGCCCGGGCTTGGTGTCGCTCAGGGCCTCCCGCGCCGCCTTCAGGTGCTCCGGGCTCACGCCACAGCAGCCCCCGATCACCTGGGCGCCCTCGTCGCGCCAGCTCAGCGCCAGCTCGGCGTACTCCGTGCCCTTGACGCCGGGCTCCTCGCGCCATCCCGCCGCAGACAGGTAGCCCAGGTTGGGGTAGACGCCGAGGGGGAGGTCCGTGAAGTCCCGCAGCCACGAGAGCATGCCGGCGACGTGGTCGGGGGGGATGCAGTTGACGGCCAGCGCGCCCACCCCCATCTCCTCAAACCGCCGCGCGGCTCGGCCGAACGCGTCGCCCTCCGGGCCGCCCCAATGCTCGCCGTAGACCCCGCAGACGCCGTGGCGGCAGCGGCGGAAGCTGAGCCAGACCGGGATCCCCGTGCCCAGCAGCGCCTCGACCGTGGCGTAGGTGGAGCTGCGCACCAGCGACAGCGTCTCCAGCAGGATCAGGTCCGGCGGCTCCTCCTCGAAGGCGCGGGACAGAAGCGCGATCGTCTCACGGCCATCGGGAGTGTCGACGTCGCCGTTGAGGCTGAACGCGACCGTTACCTCGTCGGCCCGACCGGCGTCGGCGGCCGCGCGACGCGCGAGCGCCACGGCGCGTCGCGCGATGTCCATCCAGTGCAGCGGCTCCGATGATTCCGACAGCCGCCCGCCCTCGCGCAGCGCCGTCGGCAGGCCCCAGGTGTTGGTGCAGATCACGTCGCAGCCGACGTCGATGTAGCTGCGATGCACGCGCTCCACGTCCTGCGGCGAGTCGATCAGCGCCGTCAACCCCCAAACGTGCTCGTCCGCGCCGGCGGCCGGACCGCCGCGCAGCTTGATCAGCTCGCTGCCGTTGGCGCCATCGAGGATCACCGGCTGGTCGGTGGCGATCATCCGTGCCAGCCGCTCGTAGCGGGCGGCGCGGCTCGATTGCGTTGTCATCGCTGTCCCTCCCTGTTGGCCGGCCCGGCGCTCCGGGGGGCCGTCACAGCTTCTCGCGCGGCGGCCGGCATCGCCACTCTCACACTTCCTGAACGACCTAGACTTTCGAGCAGCATGGCTGACACGGCGAGGTTGGGAGACGGTCTGAGCCGCCCGACGAACACCTGCTGCCTGTTCGATCGGTCAACTCTCACCCAAAGGATAGGATGAGCGCCCTCGAGAGCCGCCAGTCGGTGCTGATAGAGCTGCTGGCGCTGGAACGCGAGCTGCGCGAGCTGATCTACGTGCGCCGTAGCGACGCGCTGGAGCGGGCCTCCGACGCTGCCCGCCGGCTCGGAGAGCTGCCGAGCAGCGAGCGGATCCTCGCCCGGGCGACGGCCGGGCTGGGAGCCGCCTCAGAGCTGGACCGAGTCCTGATCTCGGAGATCGTCGACGGCCAACTGGTCCCGCTGACGATCTGGGCCGGCGATCAGCAGGCGCGGGCCGAGGCGGCGCTCGCACAGCTGACGGGCGTCGAGATCCGGCTCGAGTACCCGCTGCTCGAGCATGATGTCGCGCGCAGCCACGTCGCGCAGGTCGTGTCCGTGGCGGCGGCGGGCGCGCGCACCCCGCAGCCGCTTTGCAGAGTCCTCGGTTGGCACGCCTATGCGGTCGGCGCGCTGACGGTCGCGGGCGAGACGATCGGACTGCTGCACGCCGACTCGCAGGCCGGCGTCGACGGGCTCGCCGGCGAGGTCGTGGGCCGCTACGCCGAGGAGCTGTCGGGCGTGCTGGAACGGGCTGTGCTGCGCCACACGCTGGCCCTGCACCGCGCGCAGCTGGCCGGGGCGGTGGACTGGATGGGGGTCCGCCTGAGCCGGCTGGAGGACGACGGCGGCCTTGCTCGCCCGCCGCTGCCCGCGGGCGCCGAGGCCGAACTGGCGCAACTCACGCCGCGTGAGCTGGACGTGCTGCGACTGCTGGCGCGCGGCAGCACCAACCTCCAGATCGCCGCCGCGCTGGTCGTGCGCGAGGGAACCGTCAAGTACCACGTCAAGAACATCCTCCGCAAACTGGGAGCGACCAGTCGGGCCGATGCGGTCGGCCGCTTCGTCCGCGCGGCCGACGCCGGAGGCGGGCCGCAATGAGTGTGGCGATCGCCCCGGTGATCCTCGACGGACCGCTCGGCGCTCAGCTGCACGATCGGCTGACCGCCGCGACGCTGCGGGCGCAGCGGGCGCTGGGGCTCCCGCCGGACCCGACGCAGGCGCTGGACCCCGAGCGGCTGCGGAATCTGATCGAGCGCCTGTCCGAGCAGCTCGGCGCCGGCGTCGCCGGCGCGGTGGCCGAGCAGGGGGCCGCGCTCGCGCGGTTGGACAGCCGCTACGACGCGCGCTTCCAGGCACTGGCGACGGTCCGCCGTGCGATCGACGAGCTGCGCACGATCACCTCGCCCGCCTCGATGCTGGCGCGCGCGCCGGGCGCTCTGTGCGGAGCGTCGAACCTGCGGCGCGTCCTGCTCGGCCTGGTGCGCGACGGTGGGCTGGTCGCCGCCTCCAGCCACTTCGACGGCGATGGCCCCGGCGCGGCAGCGGCCCTGACGCGGCTGCGCGAGAGCCCGATCCGGCTCGAGCATCCCCTGCTGGAGGCCGAGCTGCTGCGCCGGCGGCGCGCGACGATCGTCGATGACGCGCAGGTGCACCCGCGCGTGGACCGTCACCTGGTGGAGGTGATGGGCTACCGCTCCTACGTCGCCGCGCCGCTGGTCGTCGGGCCGCACGTGATCGGGATGGTGCACGCGGACCGCGGTCCGGGCGAGCGACTCGACGTGCTCGACCGCGATGTGCTGTGGGAGTTCGCCTCGCTGCTGGGCCAGGCCTACGAGAGCGCCGGACTGCGCCGCACGCTGCGCCAGGAGCGCGAGCAGATGCGCGAGTTCCTGGACTGGCTCGGCGCCCGCTCCGGCGAGCTGACCGACGCGCCGGTGCGCCTGTCCACGATCCAGCGCCCGCCGCCGGCTCCCGTGGCGGGACCCGCGCGCCCGGCTCCCGCGACGCGCGTGCGCGACGATCGCGCGGTGTTCGAGGGGCTGCTGACGCGCCGCGAGCTGGAGGTCCTGCGCCTGCTCGCCGACGGCGGCTCGAACCGCTCGATCGCGCAAGCGCTGGTGATCTCCGACGGAACCGTGAAGTTCCACGTCAACAGCATTCTGCGCAAGCTGCGGGTCGCCAACCGGGCCGAGGCCGTGGCCCGCTACCTGCGGCTGCTGGGGATGCGGACCCCGTAGCGGTGCACCTGCTGGCCCTGGCGCTGGCGCTCGCCGCCGCGATCTGCATGCTGCTGGCGATCGCCGGCATGGTTGTCGGACGGCCCGGCCCCCGGGCCGGCTGGGCGCTGCGCGCGGCCGCCGTGGTCTGCTTCGGCGCGGCGGTGGCGATCAACGCTGCCGCGCATTGACCCGCGGCCTGAGGGTTGTCCAGTTTCTGAGCCTATGCGTGAGAAAGTGGACAACCCTTGCCAGCTTCAGCTCTGCGGCTGCCAGGACGAGACCACCCAGTGGCCACCCTGGATCTCCGCCACGGTCGCCAGTGTCACGTGCCAGGCCGGCATCAGCGCGCGGTAGGCGGCGGAATCCGACGACGTCGTCCGCTCCCTGGTCACGACCACGTACCGGTGTTGGGCGCCGGGCGCCGGAGCGATCGCCTCGACCACGCCTTGGTTGGCAATCCCGCCGCGACGCAGCTCGTAGTCCGACGCCGTCTGCGCTGCGGCGAGCGTCACCGCCGAGCGCGCCTGGCCGACGCTGACCAGCGCCAGCGTGCGCAGCCGCAGCGAGACGGTGGCGGCGGTCCAGTTGATGTAGGTGGTCGCGAAGGCCCGCACCGCCTGCACGGGCGTCGGCCAGCCACCGATCACCGTCTGGCGCGGGACGGGCGTCGGGAGCTCGTGCGTGGACTCGGCGCCCGAGACCGCGGCGCTGATCGAGCGGTTCGAGGCGGCGGTCGCGGTTGTGGGAGCGGTCGCGCCCGTCGCGCCGGCTCCGCCGGCGCCCCCACCGCCCAACGAGCAGCTCGCGCAGCCCAGCGCCAGCGCCGCGCACACGGCCGTGGTTTGGCCGCGCCCGAGCATCTACAGCCCCACCGGGTGGCGGACGACGAATCCGGCCGACTCGCGCACCAGCGGATGCCAGCCGATGCCGGCGCTCCCGTCGCCAGGCCCGGCGGCGTCGTGCGTGTCCCAGCGCAGCCCGGCGACGTACATGAAGACATGGTCGGCGCTGGCGTAGATCGTCACCCAGCGCCCGGGCCCGGGGAGTCCGAACGACTCCAGCGCGCCCGAGGGCGCGTCGTAGCTCGCGGGCAGCAGGCCGCCACCCCACAGCAGGTGCTCGACGCTCGACGAGCAGTCATACGAGGGCGCCGCCTCGCTCAGCGCCAGTCCGTGGCCGCCGCCGTATACGTACGGACGGCCGGCGATCTGGTTGCCCGCGGCGATCATCCCGGCCACGGCGGCGGGCGCGCCGGCCGGGGCGGCGGCCAGCCCGTCGGCCAGCAGCCG
>JBOGYE010000171.1:0-9414 GCA_050696635.1 Solirubrobacteraceae bacterium
CATCGCCCGCGAGCCCGGCGAGCAGCTCGACGGCCGGCGCCACCGCCTCGGGCTCGAACATCTCGGCCACCGACCCGTCATAGATCTCGGCCACGGGCTCGTCGAAGTGATCCTCGCGCATCGGGAAACTGTGCCACGCCACGTGGGCGATTGGTATCCACCGGCGACCCCTGTCGGTGTCGCCGTACTCACGAAACGAACCTCTTAGGATTCGGGGGCGCTTAGTCCTCGTAGCCGGGCTCGCCGGGCAGCACGATCCGCGCGGTCTCGCCCATCCCGACGACCTGGGGCTGCACGGGCGCGACCTCTCGGGTCGACGCGTAGGACAGCAGCTTCGCCGACGAGGGGAATCCCGATAGCTGCTGCAGGTGCTTGATGGTCGGGAACACGAGCAGGATCTCACCCGCGCGCGAGGCCGCCAGCGCCGCGTCGGGCGTCAGCCAGCGGGCATCGACCACCTCGGAGCCGTCGATTCGAGGCTCGGCGCCCGGCGGTGCGGTGGCGAGGAAGAACCAGGTGTCGTAGCGGATCTTGACCACGGCGGGTGTGATCCAGCGGGAGAACAGCACCAGCGTCGAGGGATCGTCGAGCGTCACGCCCGCCTCCTCGCGTAGCTCGCGGACGGCGGCGGCACGCAGGCCGGGCTCGCCGCTCCCGTCGCCGGGCGACAGCGCGCCGCCCGGGAACACCCAGGCGCCACCCATGAACCGCGCCCGCGGATTGCGCTGGGTCAGAAGGACCTCGAGGCCGGCATCGCCACCGCGCAGCAGGATCACGGTCGCGGCGAGCCGCGGAACGGTCTCCGGGCCGGCGTTGAGCTCCTCTCCGGGAGCCGGACGGGCGTGCTCCACGGCGCCGACCCTACACCGGCCAGGCCGTCGTCGTCGTGCTCTCGAGCGTCGTACTACCCTTGCCGCGATGCGCTACATCTGCGAATCGTGCGGGTTCATCTACGACCCTGCGGACGGCGATCCCGACGGCGGCATCCCGCCCGGCACGCAGTTCGCCGACATCCCGGACACCTGGTTCTGTCCGGTGTGCGGCGCTCGCAAGCGCGACTTCACGCCCTACGACGAGTAGGGGCAGCGCTCTCGGCTCAGGCCGCGCGCCGGGCGCGCTCGGGGGCCTCGAAGTCGAACACGCCGGGCGCTGCCGGGAGGTCGTCGTGCCCCGGCTCTCTACCCGAGCGGTCGTGACCCGGCCGGTCGCGGCCCGGCCGGTCGTCGTCCATGCCCTGGTTCGCCTCGGTCGTGGCCTGCGCAGCCTCGGCCCGCGCCGCCCGCGGCTCGAAGCCGAGCGCCCGCGCCACGGTCGCCAGCGTCCGCGCCGCGCTCGCGAGCTCCTCGGGGCGATGCGTGGCCATTGCGGTCAGCCGCAGGCGCGCGGCGGGCGCCGGGACCGCGGGCGGGCGGATCGCCTCGACGAATACGCCGTGCAGCAGCGCTGACTCGCCGACCGCGACCGCGAGCTTGGGATCGCCCAATGGCACCGGGACGATGTGCGTTGCGGCTGCGTCCAGCTCGAAGCCCGCTCGTTGCAGCCCGTCACGCAGCACGCCCGCGTTCGCGGCCAGTCGCCTGACGCGCTCTGGCCGCTCGGCCAGCAACCCAAGCGCCGCCAGCGCTCCCGCGACGACCGGCGGCGGCAGCGCCGTGCAGGCGAACGTGTGCGCCGCGTTGACCAGGTAGCGCGCCATCTGGCGGTCGCAGGCGACGTAGCCGCCGAACGCGCCGAGCGCGGCGCCGAGCGTGCCGGTGATCGCATCGACGTGGTCCTCCAGCCCGGAGGCCGCGAGCGCCCCGCGCCCGCCGGGCCCGAGCGCGCCGAGCGCATGTGATTCATCGATCAGCGTTCGGAGACTGAACCGCTGCGCGAGCCCGACGATCTCGGCCAGCGGAGCCAGATCGCCGTCGATCGGGAACACGGAGGCGCTGGCGATCAGGGCGCCGCGCCCCTCGGCCCGTTCGATCCCCCAGCGCAGGTGATCGGTGTCGCAGTGCTCGTAGACGAACGTCTCCGCGCCTGACAGGCGGCATCCGTCGACGATCGAGGGATGGTTGCACTCGTCGCAGAAGACGACGTCGCCGGCGCGCGCCAGCGCGGTGATCGTCCCGACGTTGGCCAGGTGGCGCGAGCCGAACTGAAGCGTGGACTCGCGGCCGAGGAACTCGGCCAGTCGCTCCTCGAGCCGGCGGTGGATCGTCATCGTGCCCGAAGCGAGCCGCGATGCGCCCGCGCCGACTCCCCAGCGCGTGGCGGCGTCGGCGGCGGCCTCGCGCACACGGGGATGGTCGGCCAGCCCGAGGCAGTTGTCCGAGCACAGCAGCACCGGCTTGCCGTCGAGCACCACGTGCGGGCCCTGCGGGCCGCTGACCAGGCGGGTGCGGCGCTGCAGGCCAAGGACCTTTAGCTCGTCAAGCCGCGCTTCGATCTGGACCATGGCGACCTTACGGTAAAGAGCGGGCCGGACGGAATCGTCCCGCGGCGCCGCTCGGCGGGGCTATGATCGCGCCGTGGCGCCCGACCGGCTGTACTTCACCGACTCCGAGGAGGCCAACGAGCTGATCGCCACCGATCCGATGGCGCTGTTGATCGGCTTCGCGCTTGACCAGCAGGTGCCGGTGCAGAAGGCGTTCTCCGGACCGCTTGCGCTCAAGCAACGGCTCGGCTCGATCGACGCCGCCAAGCTCGCCGAGTCCGATCTGGATCCGGTGTTCCGCACCCGCCCGGCCGTGCACCGCTTCCCCGGCTCGATGGCCAAGCGCGTGCACGACCTCGCCGTCCACGTGCGCGACGAGTACGGTGGCGACGCTGCGGGCGTCTGGACCGGGGCTGACGACGCCCGGCAGCTGCGCGCCAACCTCGGCGGCCTGCCCGGCTTTGGCGAGATGAAGGTCAAGGCGCTCGGCTCGGTGCTCGCCAAGCGCTACGGAGTCGCCGCCGCTCAGGACCTGGTGCCCTCGCACCCGACACTCGGCGACGTGGACTCACCTCAGGCGCTGCTCGATTACCAGGCCGCCAAGCGTGCGCACAAGGCCGAGTGGATGGCCGGCCGTGCCGGCGCCACGGCGCCGTAGCGTTTGCGGGGCTCCGGGACCGATCAGACGCTTCCGATCCCCGGCCGCTCGTCGACCAGGCGCGCCAGAGCGCCACGCAGGATCGGCCACGCCCGTCCGGCCGGGTCCACGACCTCGAAGTGGTCGCCGCCGGGCAGCTCGTGCAGCTCGCAGCCAAACCCGCCCGGCGCACGCGAGCCGGAGTCCGCAGCAACCGCGGCCGCCGCGGCCGCCGCCCCGAACGCACGGCTCTGCTGCACGGGCACGGTGTCGTCGGCGTCGCCGTGGATCAGCAGCACGCCGCAACGCAGCGGCAGCCTTGCGATCGGATTGGCGGCCGCGTACAGGTCGGCGTCCGGGTCGGCGCCGAGGAACGCCTGCACGGCGCCGTTTCCCAGCCGCTGCGCGACCGCGGCCTCCAGATCGCAGACGCCGGCCAGCGAGACCACCAGGCAAACAGGCTGCTCGCCCGCGGCCCACAGCGCCAGATGGCCGCCCGCCGAATGCCCGATCACGACCACGGGGCGGCCGCGGGCCTCGTCCACGGCGGCCCCGACCGCGGCGGCGACCGACCGAGCCGTCCCCGGCCAGCCGCCACCCGGCATCCCGACCCGCGGATACTCGACGTTCCACACCCACGGTTCGAGCTGGCCGTCGCCCGCGCAAGCCAGCGCCAGCTGCTCGATCTCCACTGCCGTGTAGCGGGCGCGCCAGAAACCGCCGTGCACGAACACGGAGACGATCGGCCCATCCGGGTCGCCGAGCCGGTCGGCGCTCCACTCCAGGGTCGCCCGCACCGAGCCTACCGCCCGCGCCATTCCGGGTCGCGCTTGTCGGCGAACGCGCGCAGCCCCTCGCGGAAGTCGTCCGAGCGCAGGCTCGCGTGGCGCAGCGCCAGCAGTTCGCGCTGCACGTCGGCCGTCAGCGACCCGTGCCCGTCCAGCAGCGCCTCGATCACGCGCTTGTTGCCCCGCTGAGCGAGCGGCGCGTTGCGCGCCATCTCGCCCGCCAGCGCGAGCGCGGCGCCGGCGAGCTGCGCGGCGGGGTGGACCGCGTTGACCAGGCCCCAGCCAAGCGCGGTGGCGGCGTCTATCCGCCCCGCGACCAGGAACAGCTCGCGCGTGCGCGACGCGCCGATCGCGTCGATGAAGCGCCTGATGCCGGTGTGGGAGTAGACCAGGCCGATCCTCGCCGGTGGCATCCCGAACCGCGCGTTCTCGGCCGCCACGCGCAGGTCGCAGGCCAGCGCCAGTTCAAGGCCGCCGCCGATCGCGTGGCCGTTGAGCGCGGCGAGCGTCGGTCCGGGATGGGCGTCGAGTGCCGCGAGTGCGGCCTCGAACGGATTGGCCACCAGCGCGTCGGCATCGGCCTCCGGGCGCTCGCGAGACAGATCGCGAGACAGATCGCCGATGTCGTAGCCGGCCGAGAACACGCTGCCCTCGCCGGTCAGGATCACGCATCGCGCCTCGCGCAGCGACGCGAGCTCTGCCACCAGCCCGTCAAGGATCGACCGGTCAAGCGCGCCGCGCCGGGCCGGATTGGAGATCGTCAGCCGCGCGATCCCCGGCGCGGGCTCGTCGACCAGCAGCCGACCGCTACTCGAGGACAACGAGCGGATCGCCCTCGGACACCGACTGGCCCTCCTCGCAGAGGATCTCGGCGACGACCCCGGGGTCCTCGGCCTCGACCGGCATCTCCATCTTCATCGACTCGAGGATCACGACCGTGTCGCCCTCGGCGACCGCGTCGCCGACCTGCACCTCGATCTTCCAGACGGTGCCCGTGATATGGGCCTCGACCTCGGGCAACTGGCACGGCCTCCTTCGCTCGCCGGTGGGGCCGCAACGATACCGACGCCGAAAAAGCGCTCACATTCCGGTGTCCGTCCGGCGTCTGCGGTTGACTGATGATGTGGCAGAGGCTTGGATCATTCACGGGAGACGAGAGACGCAGGTCACGTCCAGACGATGACGCCCGAATCCCGACTGTTCATGAGTTCGCTGTCGCGCCGCGAGCTGGCGCGACGGCGTACCGGGCGCTCCCACCACTGGCGCGTCCTGGCACTGGGCACCGCGCTGGCGGCCGCGATCGTCGTCGCCTCCCTGCTTCTCGGCCAGGGCGGCTGGACGCTCTGACGGTAGGGCCATCGCTCGCGATCGGGCGGTGGCGTAGGCTGGATGGCGGAAGCGATGGCCACCGAGGAGCATGCCGACATCGAACTGCTGACCGCGGCTCTGCGCGCGGACGCGAGCGACGTGCACAGCTTCGTGGAGGCGCTGGCGACCAAGCTAGAACAGGCTCTCCCCGCCGGCGCGGTCGTCGTCGAACGCAGGCGCAACGGTATGTTCGGCCCCAAGCAGGTTGCACGGATCGCGCTCGACGCAGGAGGGATGGCGCTCGAGCTGCGGGCCGGCGGCGGCGCGGTCGAGACCTACTGCTCGCGCACATCGGGCGGGATCGTGCTCAAGCGCGAGCGCGTCGGAACCGACGACTGGCTGCGCGCGCTCAGCGAGGCGCTGGCGGCGCAGGCGCAGCAGAGCACTGAGACCCGGCAGGCGCTCGAGCGCCTGCTCTACGAGTAAGGAGCGACGGATGGGCTTTCTCAAGCGCGACGACGACCAGCAGGCCGCAGCGGCGCAGCCAGCGCCGCAGGTCGCCACCGAGGACGCGCCGCACGCGGCCGCCTACCAGTCCGGCTCGCTGGCCGGGATCCCGGAGTCCGGTCGCCAGCGGATCGCGCGCATGAAGCAGGATGTCGCGCGCGGGTTCTTCACCTCCGACCTGTCGGTGAACGAGTTCCTGCTCGTCAAGGAGTCGGGCTTCGAGCCGCTCGGGCTCGTGCTCGGCAGCTCGATCTACCACATCGGCTACCAGCAGGCGATGTGGAACCAGAGCCAGGAGATGGGCGTTCTGACGCAGGCCATGTACCACGCGCGCGAGCTGGCGATGACGCGGATGGAGGAGGAGGCCGACCAGCTCGGGGCGGACGGCGTCGTCGGCGTGCGGCTCGACATCGGCCGCTACGAGTGGGGTGCCGATCTGGCCGAATTCATCGCCGTCGGGACGGCCGTCAAGCATCGCGAGGGCGAGCTTCACCGCGCCCCCAACGGGCGCCCGTTCACCTCGGACATGAGCGGCCAGGACTTCGCCACGCTGCTGCGGGCCGGCTACCGGCCTGCAGGGCTGGTGATGGGCAACTGCGTCTACCACGTCGCGCGCCAGGGGATGATGGCCTCCTTCAAGCAGGTCGGACGCAACCTGGAGATGCCGAACTTCACCCAGGCCCTGTACGAGGCGCGTGAACTGGCGATGGAGCGGATGCAGACCGAGGCCGACGAGGCGCAGGCCGAGGGGATCGTCGGCGCGCGGATCATCGAGCGCAGTCACGGCTGGGGGTCGCACGTGATCGAGTTCTTCGCGATCGGAACGGCCGTCGTGTCGACCAGTCCCGACCACCAGATCGAGAGGCCGACGCTGGTGCTGCCGCTGCAGGGTTGAGCGCCAGTTCGGGCAGTGATCGGCTACCGCGGCGTCAGCACCGGCGCGATCGTCGGCCGCCGCTCCAGCGCGGCGCCGGCCACTGGCGTCCCGCCCTGGAGCACCAACCAGATCCGGTCCCGGGCGCCGAGCAGGGCCGGATCGGCGAGCGGATCGCCGTCGACGACCACGAGGTCGGCGAGCTTGCCGGGCACGATCGTCCCCACGTGCGCGTCGATCCCGAGCGCGTGGGCCGCGCCCGCAGTGGCCGCCGACAGCGCCTCGGCAGCGGTCAAGCCGTGGGCGATCATGCGCCGGATCTCCAGCGCGTGATTCCAGAACGGATGCCAGTCGTGGCCGGCGGCGATTCTCACTCCGGCCGCCTTGGCGGCGCGCAGCGTCAGGTCGGCCTGCTCAAGGTTGTGGTGCGCCAGCTCCACCAGCAGCGGCGACCAGCAAGGTGCGGCGCCGGCGCTCGGCGTGTACGGCGCAGGGTCAAGATCGGTGTCGGAGTCGACGAGCGCATCGCCGGCGCCGACCGCTCGCTCCAGCCCGGCGACTCCGTAGAAGCACGACAGCGTTGGCACCAGCATCTGGTCGCCGGCGGCCATTCGCTCCAGCAGGTCGGGCCGCTGGTTTAGATACATGCCGTGCTCGATCGTGTCGACGCCCTCCTCGATCGCCAGCTCGGTGCCCGCCAACCCCTCGGCGTGGGCTGCTGTGCGGTACCCCTGGCGGTGCGCCTCCTCCACGAGCACGGCGATCTCCTGCCTGGTGAGCTGTGCCGGATCGGGATCCTCGAGCTCGACCGAGCGCGAGCCGGTCGTCATCACCTTGATGAAGTCGGCGCCGCGGCGCAGCTGCTCCCGTACCGCCTTGCGGACCTCGTCGCACCCATCGGCCTCGCGGTACATGCCCTCGAAGAACCGGCCGCCGGGCGCGGTGGCCGACACGATCGCGCCACAGGTCAAGAGCCGCGGCCCGCGAAACGCGCCGTAGCGCATCCCCTGGCGCGCTGCGAACACGATGTCGCCGTAGGAGCCGACGTCGCGCAGCGTTGTGATCCCGCGTCGCAGCGTCTCGCGCAGGTCGGCGGCCAGAAAGTGCGGGCTGGCCTCTGACAGCAGCGCCTCGGCGCCCGGGTCGGGCACAGGCAGGTCGGCCTTGACGTGGGCGTGGGCGTCGATCAGCCCCGGCAGCAGGGTGCGTCCCTCGAGCTCCAGCACCGTGGCGTCCTCGGGCGGGTCCTCGCCGGCGGACGGAACGGCCACGATCCGGCCATCGGTCACGAGCACCGAGACCCCCTCTCGGCGGGTCAGACTGACTCCGTCGAACACCGCGCCACCGGTCAGCCACAGCTGCCCCGCGGCGGGCGCGGCGTCGGCGAGCAGTGCGGGCAGGCGATGGGGCACGACGCGCACTCTAACTCCCGGGGCTTCACCTCCGCCCACCGTCCACCTCCGCCGCCCGCCACGTCAGAAGCGCAGGCCTACGGTGCGCGAAGGGCACGTTTGCGCCGGTGAGATCGTCGGGCCGTCTCGCTGCTGCACGTCTCGAGCGCCCGGCTCGCCGTCGAGCACGACTCCGACGATGCACTCGAAGCTCTCAGGAGCCGCTGACCAATGCTGCCAAGCACGCCCCGGGTCGGCCTGTGACCGTGCTCGTCGCCGACCGCGGCGCTCAGTGTCGAGATCGCCGCCCGGGAGCAGCTGCAGCGCGCGGTCCAGACGGTCGCCGAGGGAGGGGCGTGGTTCGACCCGAGCGTCACCAGCCGGGTCCTCGCCGTCTACCGCGACGCGCCGCCGCCCGTGATCTTCGCCATCGACCATCGGCTGAAGTGACGCCGCGCGGCGCCGCGTCTGAGTAGTTGGGCCGGGCTGACGCCCGGCCTTCGTTGTCTCGCCGGCCCGGGCACCCGCGTCTGTGGCGGGGGCCGCCTCGACGGCCCCCGAGCTATCGTCGGCGCCGGATGCCGGACGTCGAGATCAAGCCCCAGCGCTACCGCGACGAGCGGCCGCCGGAGGCGTTTGCCCCCTTTCACGCGCGCGTGCGCGCGCGCGAGCCCGAGGCGCACGTCTACGAGCTGGTGCGGATCGTGACCGTGCTGCACGCGCTGATCGCGTTCAGAGCCCGCGGGATCGGGTCAGACAACGTTCCCGCAGGGCCGGTGATCCTGGCCCCCAACCACGCCTCGTTCATGGACCACTTCTTCACCGGCGCGTTCGTGCGCCGCAGGATCCAGTTCATGGCCAAGTCGCAGCTGTTCGCGCCCGGGCTGCCGCAGTACATCTTCAGCCATGGGGGGGTTTTCCCGGTGCGCCGCGGCGCGCACGACGATGAGGCGTTCATCAGCGCGTACAAGATCCTGGAGCGCGGCGGCGCGGTCGGGATGTACTGCGAGGGCGGGCGCAGTCGCACCGGCGAGGTCGCGGCGCAGGGGCGCCCCGGGATTGGCCGGCTGGCGCTCGAGTCCGGCGCTCCGGTGGTACCGGTGGCGATCCTCGGGTCCCACCAGATCCGCAACTGGAAGCGGCTGCAGTTCCCGCGCGTGACCGTGTGGTACGGCGTGCCGGTGCGCTTCGAGCCGGTCCAGGCGCCGACGCGCGACCAGCAGCAGCGCGCCGCCGACCTGATCCTCGAGCGGATCCGAGCGATGCACGACGGTCTCGAGGCTCGCGGGCACCGTGGGGCGCGGCGTGCCGCTCGGGACCGCGTGCGCGTATGAGCTTCCGCGCCGGTCTGCTCGACGGCCGGCGGGTGGCGTGCGTGCACTTGAGCGGTCAGATCGCCGCGGCGCTGGCGGCGCTCGGCGCGGTCCTGGATGAGCTGGATGCCGGCACGCTCGCGGGGCCCGAGCAAACGGGCGCGGACTGGGCACGCG
>JBOGYE010000172.1:0-6125 GCA_050696635.1 Solirubrobacteraceae bacterium
GTGCCGGGGGATTCGGGGATCAAGCCGGTCAAGGACGCAGAACGAAGCCAATACTGGCGGTATTGGCGAGTTCGAGGACGATGATCCGGCGCAGATCATCCGGATTCATCCGGCACGCGGGGTCGTGGAATCAACCATCTAGGATCGGCCGGCAGCCATGAACTACCTGCTGTTCATCTGCAGCGACGGCGTGCAGACGCCCGAGAAGACCGCCACGATGCGGACCGAGGTCCCCCGGTGGGTCCAGGAGATGGATCGGCGCGGTGTGCGCCTGATGGGCTATGAGCTGGAGCTCCCGTCCAGCGCGGTCACGGTCCGCGTCCGCGGCGGCGAGACGATCGTGTCCGACGGTCCGTTCGCCGAGACCAAGGAGTTCGTCGGGGGCTTCGACGTGATCGACTGCGCCGATCTCGATAAGGCGATCGAGGTCGCCGCGAGCCATCCTGTGTCGTGGTTTCACAGCATCGAGGTGCGGCCGTTCGCGCCGACGCAGTTCGGCGAATGGCAGATCGCGGCCGACGGTCCTGGCGGGTCGGAGGTGCCGACCGAGGCGGAGATCGGAGCGCCGGCGCCGGGCCGCCGGCGCTACCTGCTGGCGATCTGCGTCGATGGGATCCCGGCCGGCGACGAGGTCGAGGAGGGGGTCCGCCGCGATGCGGAGGCCTGGGTGACCAACGCCGCGCAGCGCGGCGCCCGCGTATACGGGCACGCGCTCGAGTCCGCCGACAACGCCACCACCGTGCGCGTCCGCGAGGGCGAGACGCTGCTGTCGGACGGTCCGTTCGCCGAGACCAAGGAGTTCATCGGCGGCTTTGACATCCTCGACTGCGCAGACCGAGACGAGGCGATCTCGCTCGCTGCCGCGCACCCGCTGGCCCGCCACCACATGGTCGAGGTCAGGCCGTTCGCCCGGGGATGAGCGAGGCGGGCGCGCGCTGCGCCGTCGAGATCGCCTTCCGGGAGGAGTGGGGGAGGGTCGTCGCGACCCTGATCCGGCGCACCGGCGACTGGGATCTGGCCGAGGAGTGCGCCCAGGAGGCATTCACGCAGGCGCTGGCGCGCTGGCCCGCGGACGGCGTGCCGGAACGGCCCGGAGCGTGGTTGACGACGGTCGCGTCAAACCGTGCGCTGGATCGGCTGCGGCGCGCTCGTCGAGGCGCCGAGCTGCTGGAGCAGGCCGGCCGCGATCCGACTCGCGCCCCGGGGCAGACCATGACCGACTCACACGACTCACACGACTCACGCGACGACGAGGCGCCCGACGGGAACGGGATCGAGGACGATCGGCTGCGGCTGATCTTCACCTGCTGTCACCCCGCGCTGGCGCTCGAAGGCCGGGTGGCGCTGACGCTGCGCTCGCTCGCCGGGCTGACGACGCCCGAGATCGCGCGCGCCTTCCTGGTGTCCGAGGCGACGATGGCCAAGCGACTGACGCGGGCCAAGGCGAAGATCGCTCGCGCGCGGATCCCGTACCGGGTGCCGCCCGGCCACCTGCTGCCGGAGCGCACCGGCGGCGTGCTGGCGGTCCTGTATCTGCTGTTTAACGAGGGCTACGCCGCCTCGGGCGGCGAGCGGCTGATCCGCGGATCGCTGTGCGACGAGGCGATCCGCCTGGCACGGCTGCTGGCGGCGCTGATGCCCGACGAGCCGGAGGCCGCCGCCCTGCTGGCGCTGATGCTGCTGGCGCACTCACGACGTGCGGCCCGGCTTGACGAGGCCGGGGAGATCGTCACGCTCGAGCACCAGGACCGCGGCGCCTGGGATGCGGCAGAGATCGACGAGGCGAGCGCGCTGCTGCGCTCGGCGCTGGCGCGAAAGGAGCCCGGGCCCTACCAGCTGCAGGCGGCGATCGCGGCCTGTCATTCCCAGGCGCCGACGGCCGCGGCCACCGACTGGCCGCAGATCGCCTCGCTATATGAGCTGCTCGAACGATGCACGGCGTCGCCGGTCGTACGCCTGAACCGGGCCGTGGCCGTGGCGATGGCCGGCGAGCTCGATGCCGGGCTGGCGCTGGTGGAGGAGCTGGCGGCGCAAGGGACGCTGGACGACTACCACCTGCTCGATGCGACCCGGGCGGACCTGCACCGCCGTCGGGGCGACCGGGAGGCCGCGGCGGCCGCCTACCGGCGCGCGCTGGCGGCGGTGCGCACCGAGCCGGAGCGGCGCTACCTCGCGCGCCGCCTGGCTGAGGTGCAAGCGGGCTCATAGTGTGCGCTGTCGGCTACGCTGGCGCGCAGATGGAGGCGGTGCGGCAGCTGCGCGGCGGGATCGACCTCGGCGGGACCAAGATCGAGGCGATCGTGGTCGACGGTGAGCAGCGGGTGCTTGGCCAGGCGCGGACGCCGACGCCCACCGGGGGCGGACCACAGGACGTGGCCGCGGCGATGGTCGATGCGGTGAAGCAGGCTGCCAAGGCCGCGAGCGTGGAGCCCGCGCAGCTGGCCGGCATCGGCGTCGGCTCTCCGGGCGACGTCGACGAGCAGTTCGGCACGGTCGCCAACGCGGGCAACCTGCCTGGCTGGAGCGACAGCTTCGATCTCGCCGGCGTGCTGGCGGATGGGTTGGGCGCGCCGGTGCGGGTCGGCAACGATGTCGGCGTCGCCACTCAGGCGGAGTTCGAGTTGGGCGCCGGCAGGCCCTACAGCTCGCTGCTGGGCGTGTTCTGGGGCACCGGCGTGGGCGGCGGCCTGATCCTCGATGGGCGACCGTGGCTGGGCCGCGGCGGCGCGGGCGAGATCGGCCACACCGTCGTGCGGCGCGACGGCCGTCGCTGTCCATGCGGGCGCCGGGGCTGCCTGGAGGCCTACGCGGGACGCGGGGCGATGGAGGCGCGTGCCCGACACAAGATCGCCAAGGGCGCGGACAGCGAGCTGCTGAAGCTGATGGAGCACCACGGCCGCGCTCGGATGACCAGCGCGATCTGGTTCGAGGCCCATGCGCAGGGCGACGAGCTGGCGACCGAGCTGCTCGACGACGCGGTCGCCGCGCTCGGGGCGGGGATCGCGTCGGCGGTCAACCTGCTCGATGTCGAGGCGGTCGTGATCGGCGGCGGGCTCGGAGTCCGCTTCGGCGAGGCGTTCGTGGGGCGGATCATCGAGGCGATGGCGCCGCACCTGTTCAACGACGCGCGCCCGCCCGTCGTGACGGTGGCGGCGCTGGGCGACCTTGGGGGCGCGCTGGGCGCGGCGATGCTGGTCGACGCGGCCCCTGCCCACCCCGCCTGACCGCCACGGTCCGTGCCTCTGTGGCTGCCCGCCGCCTCCGTCCCGGCCGTGGCGCCGGCGAGACCGCGGTGCGGCCTCCAGCCACAGCGCCGGCGCCGGCGGCCGCCCCAACCTGCGCACACGAGGCGCGCGCCACGTTATGTTTGCGCCGCAGTCGGCCGGTTGCTCTGGGAGGATGCCATCCGCCGTCGATCGAGAGGAGAGCCAGATCGCCATCACGACAGAGCGCACTGGACACGGCGTGCCCCCTTCGGGCAGCGGCGGCTCCGCGCCGCGCTCGGGCGGCGCGGCCCGCCGGCTGGCCGTCGGCGCGCTCGCCGTGGCGGTCGTGGTCGTCCTGGTGCTCTTGCTCACGAGCGGCTCCAGCTACACGCTGAACGCTGACTTCGAGAACGCCAGCGGTCTGGTGACCGGCGACGACGTGCTGATCGGTCCGGCCGTCGTCGGAACGATCAAGTCGATCTCGCTGACGCCCGACGGGCGCGCGGCCGTCGCCCTGTCGCTCAACGGCGGCGTCGGCCCGCTGCACCAGGGAACGGTGGCGCGGATCTTCGAGGACTCGCTGTCGGGGATCGCCAGCCGCTATGTCGAGCTCGAGCCTGGCCCGAACGCCGCGCCGCAGATCGCCGACGGTGGGCGGATCGACACGACCCACACCTACTCCGAGGTCAACATCGACGAACTGTTCGACACGTTCGATCCGCTCACGCGCTCAGGGCTGGCGGGGCTGATCCGCGGCGAGGGCGCGTCGCTGAAGGGCAAGGGGGCGCTCGCCAACAGGGCGCTGGACTATCTGGCGCCCGGACTCCAGAGCACCAGCCAGGTGACCGCGGAACTGACCCGCGACGAGCCGGTGTTCGACTCGCTGGTCGTTCAGGGCGCTCAGGCGATGCAGGCGCTGGCGGCGCGCAGCGCCCAGCTCTCGCAGCTGATCTCCAACACCAGCACCGCCACCGGGGCGATCGCGCGGCAGAGCCAGGCGCTGGAGACGGCCCTGACGTTGCTGCCCAGCACACTGCGGCGGTCGAGCACCGCCTTCGCCGGGCTGCGCACGACGCTTGACAGGCTCGATCCGCTGGTCGCAGCCTCCAAGCCGGCGGTCCGGCGCCTGCCGCAGTTCCTGGGATCTCTGCGCTCGCTGGTGTCGGCCTCGATCCCGACCGTGGCGGCGCTCGACGGCCTGATCCACAACCCGGCGGGGACCGGCGACCTGACGCAGCTGGCGCTCGCGACCCCGTCGCTGGCCCGGATCGCCGCGGGCGCGTTCTCGCACATGATCCAGCAGTTCACCGACTCCAAGCTGCAGGTCGACTACCTGCGCTACTACGCGCCTGACGTCATCGCGGCGCTGACCAATCTCGGCCAGGCCGGGGCCTACTACGACGCCAACGGCCACTACGTACGCACCCAGCCGGCGCTGTTCCCGTTCGCGCTGGACTCCTCAAACCAGCTGCAGACCGAGTTCCCCTCGCAGCGCTACCAGAACCTGCACGCCGTTCGCCAGCGCTGCCCGGGCAGCGCCGTGCAGGCCACTCCCGACGGGTCCGCGCCGCAGCAGGTTCCGGGCTGCGACCCCAGCCAGGTGCCGCCCGGACCATGAGGCGCCTGGCGCTGATCGTGGCGGCCGTGCTGGTGGTCGTCGGGGCGACGCTGCTGGCCCAGAGCCAGCCGCGGTCGTCGCGCCCGAGCTATCTGGTGCGGGCGATCTTCGACGACGCGTCGTTCGCGGCAACCGGCGAGGACGTCAGGATCGCGGGCGCGAACGTCGGCTCGATCCAGTCGCTGGGGGTGACCCGCGACAACCGCGCGGCGGTGACGATCTCGATCACCAATCCTGGCTTTGCGCCGTTTCACGCCAATGCCAGCTGCGCGATCCGGCCCCAGTCGCTGATCGGGGAGGAGTACGTCGACTGCATGCCCGGGACGCCCGCCGCGCCGAGGCTGGCGCTGATTCGCTCGGGACCGGGAGCGGGCAGCCACTACCTGCCGGTCACCGAAACCAGCTCGCCGGTCGACTTCGACATCGTCCAGGACATCTCCAACGAGCCGGTGAGACAGGCGCTGTCGGTGATCATCGACGAGTTCGGCACCGGCCTGGCGGCTCGCGGCTCGGATCTGAACGCGGTGATCCTCCGTGCCAACCCGGCGCTTGGCCAGACCGACCGGGTGCTCAAGATCCTCGACCGCCAGAACCGCGTGCTGGCGCAGCTGGCGACGACTTCTGACCAGGTGCTGGCGCCGCTGGCGAAGGTCAGGCGGCAGATCTCGGGCTTCGTGGTGGCGGCCAACCGGACGGCACTCGCCAGCGCCGCGCGCGCACACGACATCTCCGAGACGTTCAGGCTGTTCCCGACCTACCTGGCCAAGCTGCGTCCGCTGATGGCCGATCTCGGGCAGCTCGCACAGCAGGGCACGCCGCTGCTGACCTCGCTGGGGACCAGCGCCGCCGCGCTCGGGCGGCAGTTCGCCAACCTGACGCCGTTTGCCACGCAGGCGCGCAAGGCGCTGATCGAGCTGGGCGCCGCGGCCAAGGCCTCGCAGCCGTCGCTGGTCGCGACGATGCCGCTGGCGCAGCGGCTGCGAGCGCTGGGGAGCTCGGGCCGGCCGACCGCCGCCACCCTCGACAAGCTGCTCTCAAGCCTGCAGTCGAGCGGTGGCATCGATGAACTGATGAAGCTGCTGTTCAACGGCGCGATCGCGGGCAACGGGTTCGACAGCCTCGGCCACTACGTTCGCGACGAGCCACTCGTCTCCAGCTGCACCAACTACGCCACCACCGCGGTGCCCGGCTGCTCGGCGAACTTCGGCGCAGGGGGGGGCGCCTCGGCGGCGCGGGCGAGCTCGGCGGTGGCTGGTGCAGCGGGTACCAGCGCCGGTGCGGCTGGCACGACCGGCGGGGCG
>JBOGYE010000173.1:0-8117 GCA_050696635.1 Solirubrobacteraceae bacterium
GGGTGGGATCGCCCAGGGCTCGGTACGCGTTCGCGAGTGTCATCGTGCTGCGCAATTTAGCATACGAGCTAAGTAGCTGGGGAATTAGGACGCGTCAGGCAATTATCTGGCGGAGCCGGCGAGTGGCTGGGCGTGTCTGGCGGGTGGCGGCGAACCAAGTCGTACTGGTGGTCCGGTGGGTTCGCCGCCGCCCGCCAGGCGCGTCCAGACGCCGCCAGAACGTCAGCTAATTGTTTGACGCGTCCTTAGGCGAAGGGTCGGCCGGTCCAGCCTCAGCCCAGCAGCGCGCCCAGCCGCGCGCCGTCGACGTTGCCGCCCGACAGCACCACGGCGACCCGCCGGCCCGCAACGTCAACCAGGCCGGCCAGCAGCGCGGCCAGCGCGCAGGCCCCGCTCGGTTCCACCACGAGCTTCAGGCGCTCGAAGCAGAACCGCAACGCCGCGACGATCTGCTCGTCTGAGACGACCACGACGTCGTCCACCCGCGCCTGGATGATCGGCCAGGTCAGCTCACCGGGGGTCGCCGTCTGCTGGCCGTCGGCGATCGTGCGCCCGACCGTCACCCGCTCGCGCCGGCCGGACGCGAGCGAGCGCGCGACATCGTCAGACGCGGCCGGCTCGACGCCGACCACGCGCGTGGACGGCGCCAGCGCGCGCAGGACGGTCGCGCAGCCGGAGATCAGCCCGCCGCCACCGACGGGCACCACCACCACCTCCGGCGACCGCCCCCGCTCCTGGTCGAGCAGCTCGAGCGCCACCGTCCCCTGGCCGGCGATCACGCGCGGGTCGTCGAACGGGTGCACGAGCTCCATGCCGCGCTGCGCCGCCAGCGCCCGGACCAGCGCCTCGCGATCGTCGGCGTAGCGGTCGAACTGCACCACCTCGGCACCGTAGCCGAGCGTCGCCGCGCGCTTGGAGGCCGGTGCGTCGGACGGCATCAGGATCGTGGCGCCGGCGCCGCACAACCGCGCCGCCAGCGCGACCGCCTGCGCGTGGTTGCCCGACGAGACGGCGCACACGCCTGCGCGCAGCACGTCCGGGCCCAGCGACGACAACGCGTTGTAGGCGCCGCGGAACTTGAACGCGCCCGCGCGCTGGAAGGTCTCGGCCTTCAGCGCGACCCGGGCGCCCAGCAGCTCGTCAAGCGCGCGCGAGTGCAGCACCGGCGTGCGGTGGGCGACGCCCCGCAGCGCGACGGCGGCCCGGCGAACGTCGTCGATGCAGACGGCGAGCCCGTCGCCCGCGGCGGCCCGGCGGCCGTCGTCGATCGACCCGGCCTGCTCGTCAGGCACTGATGCCGGCGTCGCGCACCAGGCGCCCGACCGGGACCGCGGCGAGGTGGTCGCGCTCCAGCCCCTCCGTCAGCTTGCCGAGCAGCGCGCCCAGGCCCGCCGTCGAGCCGACGTTGAACTGGACCACTTCACCGGGCCGCAGATAGCCGAGCGGGTCGTCGGAGTCCTGAAGCTGGATCGCGCCCGCGACCAGGTTGCCGCCGGCTCCATGCGCGATCAGCCACTGCCCGAGACTTGGCCCGCTGGACCAGTACAGGAAATGGTGGCGGTGGTCGCCCATCCGCGCCAGCAGATGGTGCAGCGTCCCGCGGGCACCCAGCCAGCGAACGAGCCCTCCGTTCGGCAGCCGAGGAAGCAGCTGATCGTCGTGCACCGTGACGCTCGTGTCCACGGTCCCCGACGCCTTGGCGACCGCGAACGACGCGTGGATGCCGTAGTGCGACAGCTGCGCCGCGAGCTTGGGGATGTCGGCGGCGGGCGCATCGACGAGCACTCCAACCTCGGGCCGACTGGTCGCGACCGCGGTCATCGGCTTGATGTGCGCGATGTGCGAGACCAGCGAGTACGAGGCGCCGGTCGTCAACGTCCAGCCGGCGATCGCGACGACCGCCGCGGCAGCGCTGACCGCATGCACCGCGCGCAGCCGCCAGTGGGGGATCGAGACCGAGCGCCGGTCGTTGGCGAGCACCAGCGAGGCGGTTGCCGGGCGCCGCGCGAAGCGGGCGTCGGGCTCGGGGCGCTCGGCCGACAGCGCGCGCTCGATCGCCGGCGCCAGATCCTCCTCGCGGTGCACGACCTGCGCCAGCTTGAAGCGCTCCAGTGCCGTGTTGGTCGCGCGCACGTGGCCGTAGCCGAAGCCGTAGGAGACGACCGGACAGCCGCGGATGATCGCCTCGAGCACGGTCAGCCCGGCGCTCGAGTGCACGAGCACGTCGGCGGCCGCGAGCACGTCCCCCATCCGGTCGCTGAAGCCCATCACGCGCAGGCGCGGCTCGGAGCCGAAGCGGGCCGCGACCTTCTCGCGCAGCCTGTCGTTTCGCCCGCACAGGCACAGTACGGTCGCGTCCTCGAACTGCAGCGCGGCGGCGGTCGCACCCGCCAGGTCGCCGACGCCCCAACCGCCCCCCGAGACCGCGATCACGCGGCCGGCCTGCGCCAGCCCGAGAGCGCGGCGCGCATCGGCCCGGGATCGCGCTGCCAGGAACGCCGGCGCGGTGGGCGGCTTGGCCCAGCGCACGCTGCCGGGACCGGCGATCCGCTCGACCTCCTCCGCGGACTCGGGATGGGTGATGAAGTGCAGGTCGATCCCCGGGTGGGCCCAGAACCGGAGCCCGGCGAGGTCGGTGATCGACGAGTAGCAGGGCACCTTCAGCCGGCCACGACGGCGTAGCTCGCCGAGGATCGCGGTCACGCCGGGGTAGGTGGAGACGATCACGCCAGGGTCGTGGGCGCAGATCAGCCGCATCAGCCCGCGCTGCCCGAGCGTGTACAGCAGCCAGCGCGAGATCCAGCGCGTCGGCCCGAAGTACATGAACAGCCGGTACTGGAGGTCGAACAGCCACGGCAGCCAGCGGAACATGAAGGCGGAGTTGTCTCGCAGCAGCTTGGTCGCCTGGGGGCCCATCGCAGGCAGGCCGTTGACGATCGACACCAGCGCGTCGGGATCCTCGTCACGAAACTCCCGCGCGACCGCGCGGGCCGGCAGATCGTGGCCCTCGCCGATGTCGGCGGAGATGATCAGCACCTTGCGGGGCGCCGCCTCGGCGTCGGCCTCGCCGGCCGGGATGATCGCGGCCTGCTCCCCCTCGCTGCGGCGCCTGGCCTGGTCGCCGCGCCAGTCGATGTAGCTGCGCACGCCCTCCGAGAACGGCGTCGCGGCGCGCCACCCGAGCTCCGCCAGGGCGCGGGCCGAGGAGACGATCTTGCCTCCGAAGTCGCCCGGTCGCGCCGGCGTGTGGACGATCTCGACGTCGCCGATCAGCTGCTTGACGGTCTCGGCGATCTGCTTGATCGTGACCGTCTCGTCGGAGGCGAGGTTGTAGACCCGGTTGACGGCCACATCGGCGAGCCCCAGCGCGACCCCGTCTGCAAGGTCCTCGACGTAGACGAACTTGCGTGTTTGCATGCCGTCGCCGGCGAGCGTCAGCGGCTCCCCGGCCAGCGCCTTGTTCACGAACGCGGGGATCACCGCGGCCTCTCGCGCGCGCGGGCCATATGGGATACCGAAGCGCAGGATCGTGAAGTCGATTCCGTACAGCTCCTGGTAGGCCTTGCAGTACAGCTCGCCGGCCAGCTTGGTCGAGGTGTAGAGGTGGCTGGGCGGCGGCAGCAGCGTGTCCTCGTCGACCTCCTCGGGCTCGCAGTCGGAGTAGACCCAGATCGTCGACGCGTAGACGATCCGCTTGACGCCGGCGCGGCGCGCCGCCTCGAGCACCGCGACGGTGCCGCGCGCGTTGACGCGCTCGGCGTCCTCAGGCTCGGCGTGGACGTCGTTGACGTCGGCGACCGCAGCGAGGTGAGCGACGGCGTCGCAGGAGTGCAGCGCGCGCTCGAGCGCCTCGCGATCGGTGATCGAGCCGAGCACGGTGTCGACCGGCGCGGCGCCGTCTTCGCCGGTGTGCCACGGCGACGGTCGCAGGTCGTAGATCACCGGCTCGTGGCCGCGCTCGCGCAGCTTGTCGACGACGTGCGAGCCGATGAAGCCCGAGCCGCCTGTGACGAGAACCCTCATGCCTGTTCGCTCGGCCTGTAGTACAGCGGAACGCACGAGTGGTTTCGCGCCACCCAGTCGGAGTTGGGCAGCTCGATCTCGTGGCCCATGATCCGATGGCAGGGCTCGTCGTACACGCGACCGGTCGAGCGCTCCAGCCAGTCGAACACGATGTACTTGTACAAGCCGGAGGTCATCCCCTCGGGCAGCTCGAGCCGGCTCGCGTAGGCGGGGTGCAGCTCGGCGCGCGCCACCTCGTTCTTCCAGGCCACGATTTCCGGGAGGCGTTCGATCTGCACGAGCCCGAGCGCGGCCGTCAGCTCGTTCATGCGGAAATTCAGCCCCTGGACCTCGTAGGTCGGCTTGCCGTAGTTGCGAAATGCGCGCGCGTGCTCGATCACCTCCGGCCGGCGCGAGACGAGCACGCCGCCCTCGCCGGTCGAGATCGTCTTGGTCGCGTACAGCGAGTAGACGCCGGCGTCGCCCCAGGTGCCGGCCCGGCGACCGCGCCAGTCGGCCCCGTGCGCGTGAGCGCAGTCCTCGATCAGGAAGATCCCGTGCTCGGCGCAGTAGGCCGAGATCCGCTCGACATCGAACGCGATGTGGCCGCCGATGTGGACCAGAAACGCAGCCCGCGGCGCAAACTGCTCGGCGGCGCGCTCGAAGTCCGCAAACGACATGCACAGATCCTCGCGGTTGCAGTCGACGAACTGCACCTGCGCACCCGCGCGAATCGCGGCCAGCGGCGTGGCCATGAACGTGTTCGACGGGCACAGCACGGTCTCGCCCTGCACCCCGGCGAAGTGCAGCGCCGCCAGGGCGCCGCCGGACCAACTGGACATCGCGACCGCGGCCGCGTCGTTGTGCGCCTCCCAGGCGACCTCGAGGCGGGCGTTCATGTCGGCCTCGGCCCAGCGGTTGGAGTCCAGGACCTCGTCGATCAACTCGTGCAGCCGAGCTCGGTCGCGGTGGTCAAAGCCGATTGCAAAGCGTGCGAAGTCAGGGGCGGCCTGCTGCGAGCCGGGGACTGAGGCTGTGGTCATAGGGATGTAGGTGGCGCCGGGCACGCCAGCGTTCGGAGTTTCCGACCGGACGGCCGGCGATGTCGATGTGAGCACTCGCGTGCCCGATCAGGGCTACGGCAAGCGTGTCAGACGGGAAGGACGGTATCGAGTTTGCGGCGTTGAAGCTCTCTCAGCATAGGACGCAGCGCGGCGACCGTCCGCCGGTGCGAGCCGCGCGCGCTGTAGAAGTCAGCGTCGTGCAGCAGGATCACATCACCCGGCAGCAGCCCGCGCATCGCACGCGCAGCGATCCGGGCCGGGGTCGTGTGCGCGCGCCAGTCCTTGCCCCAACGCGACCACAACAGCGGCTGTAGGCCCGCATGACGGACTGCGCGCAGCCCGGCGGGGCTGTAAACCCCATACGGCGGCCGATGCCAGCGCGGCGGCCCGCCGGCGGCGTCGGCGACGGCGGCGAAGCCCCGCTGGATGTCGTGCGTGACCTGGCTCGTGCTCAGGCGCGCCTGCAGGCGGTGGCGGTCGCAGTGCAGCGCCACCGCATGGCCACCGGCCAGGATCCGCGTGACCAGATCCGGGCGGCGGCGGACCTGCTCGCCGACGAGGAAGAAGGTCGCCCGCGCGCCGGCTTGCGCAAGCACCTCGAGCACCGCGGGGGTGCCCTCGGGATGGGGCCCGTCGTCGAACGTCAGCAGCACGCCGGCGGCGCCCGGAAGCGTGCGCGGCAGCGCCAGCGCTCGGGCGGCGTCGCGCTGGACGGGGGCGAGCGCGTGAACGATCATGGTCACGGATGATGGCGCCCGAGTTGGACCGGTGGCTGGCCGATCCGGCACTGCGCGTCCGTCACCGGCGCCCGTCGGATGCCACGGCCGACGCGCTGTGGCGCGCCGCGCGAGAGATCCGACTGCGCGACACGGCGACGCTGGGACGGCTCGTGCGCTGGCGGATCCCGGGACTGACCGGCGAGCTGAGCTTCGACGAGCTGTTTCGCGCACCCCCGTTCACGATCCTGCAGGAGGGCGAGCGCCTGCTCGTCTCCGGGTTGGTGGGGCGGATCTGGACGCTGCGGCGTGACTATCCCCTGCTGCGCGATGCCGACGAGTTCCGGGGCTGGAGCCAGCCCGGCACTGCGCGGGTGCTGTTTGCCAACTGGGTCGCCGATGGCGGCTTGGAGTCCGAGACGCGCGTGCAGGCGTTCGGCGCGCAGGGGCGGCTCGGGCTGGCGGCCGTCCGCCCGCTGGTGGCGGCGTTCGGTCCGCTGGTCGGGTCCGAGGCGATCGCGGCCGCGGTCCGTCGCGCCGAGGGACGCTGAGCGGACGGCGGAGGCCGCTGGCCGTGTGGCCTGCGGCCGTGCGGCCGTGCGGCCGTGCGGCCGTGCGGTCGTGAGTCAGTCAACGTCCCACGCGCGCACGGGCGCCGGGGTCTGGGAGTCCGGGCTGTGGCAGCGGATCGACAACGTCCCACGCGCGCACGGGCGCCGGGATCAGTCCACGCACCTCGGCGGCTGCTTGAGCGGCGGCCGACCCTGCGCGTAACGTGGCGACCGTGACCTTCGACGATGAGGTGACCGTCCGCCAGATCCGGTTTGCAAACCAGCAAAGCGGCTGGGCGGTGCTTGACGCCGCCGCCGGCGACGGCACCCCGCTGGCGCTGGTCGGGCCGCTCGTTCACCTGGAGGTCGGCGAGCGCGCGCACGTACTGGGGGAGTGGGTCAACGACAGTCGCTTTGGGCGCCAGGTCAAGGTGGTGCAGGCCCAGCCGCTGCCGCCGTCGGACCCCGAGCTGGTGGTCGCATACCTGCGCCGCGTCAAGCACGTTGGCGCCAAGCGCGCGCAGCGGCTGGTCGACGGCTTCGGCGCCGAACGGGCGCTGGACGAGATCGACTCAGACCCGGGCGCCGCCTTCGCCGCCGCGGGTCTCAGTGGCGCTCGCGCCGCTGAGGCGGCCGACTCCTGGCGCAAGCTGCGCGTCACACGCCGCCTGCACCTGCTGCTGGCGCCGCACGGGCTCGCCTACCTCGCGTCGCGGATCCACGAGCACTACGGCGGCGGCGCGCACGAGCTGTTGCGCAGCGATCCCTACCGGTTGACCAGCGTGTTCGGAGTCGGCTTCCAGATCGCCGACCGGATCGCCCGCGCGAACGGCGTCGACGCCGACGGGCCCGAGCGGCGGCGGGCGGCGATCGTGCACGCGCTGAGCGAGGCCGAGCGCGCCGGCTCGACCTGCCTGCCGCTCGACGAGCTCCTGGCCCAGGCGGGCCGGCTGCTCGGGACGGCGCCGGACCCCCGCGCGATCGATGCGCTGCTGGCCGCCGGCTCGCTGGTGCGCGAGGGCGAGTGGGTGTATCGGGCCGCGACCGCGCAGCTCGAGTCCGAGCTGGCGGCCCGCGTGGACGAGCTGCTGGCGAGCGCGACCAGCGAGCGCCTCGCCCGCGGGAGCCGCGACCCGGGCGGTGGTGACGAGCTGACCGGCGAGCAGTCGGCAGCGCTGGCGGCCGCGTTGCAGCATCGCCTGTCGGTGATCACAGGCGGCCCGGGGACCGGTAAGACCGCCTCGATCCGGTCGATCGCCGGCCGCGCGACCGCGCTCGGCGCGCGCGTGATGCTGGTCGCGCCGACGGGGCGGGCAGCGATACGGATGAGCGAGGCGAGCGGGCTGCGGGCACGCACCGTCCACTCCGCGCTCGGCTGGATCCCGGGCGAAGGTCCGAGCCAGGACGAGGATGCGCCGCTGGCGTGCGACCTGCTGATCGTCGACGAGACGTCGATGGCCAATTTGGAGCTGCTCGTGTTCCTGCTTCGCGCGGTGGCGCGTCACACGCACGTGGTGCTGGTCGGCGACGCGGACCAGCTCGCGCCGGTCGGAGCCGGCAAGCCGTTCGCCGAGCTGGTCTCGTCGACGAGGGTGCCGGTCACGCGCCTGACCCACATCTTCCGCCAGGCGGCCGGCAGCATGATCGTCCAGGGCGCCCACGCGATCCGGCGCGGGGGCATCCCCAACTTCAAGCCCGCCGAAGGGATGCGCCACGACCTGTTCCTGCTCGCGCGCGAGGATCCCCGCGCGGCACGCGAGGAGATCGTGTCACTGGTCTCCGAG
>JBOGYE010000174.1:0-14619 GCA_050696635.1 Solirubrobacteraceae bacterium
GCGGCGAGCGGCGGTCGCCGTGCCCGTGCGCTCCCGCGCGCAAGCCGCAGGCCGAGCCGCGCGAACGCGCTCGGCGTGCGCTCGGCCTGCGCGACCACCTCCTGAAGGGCCGCGGCGAACCGCCTGATCTCCTCCTCCTCGATCACAAGCGCCGGCAGCGCCTTGACGACGTTCATCTGGTGGCCGGCGACCTGGCACAGGATCCTGTGCTCGTGAAACAGAGGCACCGTGATCAGCTGCGCGAACAGACCCGGCTGGGCGCGCTCGACGGTGGCGAACACGGTTCGCCTCGCGGCGCCCTGCGGCGGCCCCAGCTCGATCGCCCACATCAGGCCCAGCCCGCGGACGTCGCGCACGATCTCGTGGCGGTCGACCAGCGGCCGCGTCAGCTCGAGCAGCAGCTCGCCCAGTCGCCGGGCGCGCGCGACCACGCCGTCACGCTCGAGCACCCGCAGCGTCGCCAGCCCGGCGGCGGCGGCGAGGTCGTTACCGCCGAACGTCGAGCCGTGGCGGACGGCGCGCTCCATCCCGTCGAACACGGCATCGAACGCCGCCCGGGAGACGAGCGTGGCGCCGGTCGGAATCAGCCCGCCCGACAGCGCCTTGGCGACGCACACCATGTCGGGCGCAAGGCCCCAGTGCTCGAGCGCGAACATCCTGCCCGTCCGACCCAGCCCGGTCTGGACCTCGTCGCAGACCAGCAGCGTGCCGGCCTGGCGGCAGAGGCGCTGCGCCGCCGCCAGATAGCCGTCCGGCGGCAGGTTGACGCCCTTGCCCTGGACCGGCTCGAGCACCAGCGCCGCGACATCGCCGCGCGCCAGCTCGCGCTCGAGCGCATCGAGGTCGCCGAACGGGACCTGCTCGCAGCCCGGCAGCAGCGGGCCGAAGCCGGCGCGGAACTCCTCGTTTCCGTTCAGCGACAGCGAGCCGAGCGACAGGCCGTGGAAGGCGTGGTCGGTGTACAGGATGCGCGCGCGACCGGTCGCGGCACGGGAGATCTTGAGCGCGGCCTCGACCGCCTCGGTGCCGCTGTTGGCCGGGACCATCGCCGCCACGCTCCCGGGCGCCAGCGCCAGCAGCTGCTCGGCCAGTACGCCGGGCAGCAGGCTCGTGCCGAGCTGCGGCAGGTTGGCAGTGCGGGCGTCGAGCACCTGGCGCACGGCGGCGGAGATGTCCGGGTGGTTGCGTCCCAGCGCGAACACCCCGTAACCGCAGATCAGGTCCAGATAGCGCTCGCCCAGGGAATCGATCAGGTACGGGCCTTCCCCCGCCACCCAGGTCCGGTCGAAACCGAGCGTGCGCAGGATCCGGCCCAGCTGCGGGTTGAGGTGGCGGTCGTTGAGCAACATCTCCTCGCCGAGGCGCCCTCGCAGCAGCTCGCGGATCTCGGGAACCGGCGTCACGGTGCCACAGCCTAGACCCGACATGCCGGCGCAGGGCGCACAATACGCGTTGCGATGATCCTGAAGCAGTACTACCTCGGCTGCCTGGCCCACGCGTCGTATCTGATCGCCGACCCGGAGTCCGGCCGGGCCGCGGTGGTCGATCCGCAGCGTGACGTCGACCAGTACGTCGACGAGGCGACAGCGCTGCACTGCGCGATCACCGATGTGTTCCTGACCCACATGCACGCCGATTTCATCGCCGGCCACCTGGAGCTGCGAGCGCGCGAGGGCGCGACGATCCGGCTCGGCGCGCGGGCGAGCGCCGAGTACGAGTTCATCGGGATGGGCGAAGGTGACGAGCTGGCGCTCGGACGGGTTCGGCTCCGCGTGCTCGAGACGCCGGGGCACTCCCCCGAGTCGATCTCGATCCTCGTGTTCGATCCTGAGCACAGCGAAGCCGAGCCCTACGCGGTCCTGACAGGCGACACGCTGTTCATCGGCGACGTCGGCAGGCCCGATCTGCGCGCCTCGCTGGGCTGGAGCGCCGACCGGCTCGCTGCGATGCTGTACGACTCTCTGCACGACAAGCTGGCGCCCCTGCCCGACGCCACGCTTGTCTACCCGGCTCACGGCGCCGGCTCGCTGTGCGGCAAGCAGCTGTCGACCGACACGGTTTCCACGATCGGGGTTCAGCGCGCGTACAACTACGCGCTGGCACCGATGAGCCGCGAGCGGTTCGTCGAGATCGTGACCAGCGATCAGCCTGACACGCCTTCGTACTTCACCTATGACGCCGTGCTGAACGCGCGCGAGCGCCCGACTCTGGATCAGGCGCTGGAGCGCGAGCTGCGGCCTCTGTCGCTGGCGCAGGTGCGCGAGCTGATCGCCGCCGGGGCGCAGTTGCTGGATGTCCGCGAGCCGGTCGAGTTCGAGGGGGCGCATTTTGCGGGCGCGCTCAACGTCGGCCTCGGGGGCTCGTTCGCGACCTGGTGCGGGACGCTGCTTGATCCGGCGCGCGCGGTGATCGTGATCGCCGAGTCCGGCCGCGAGTTCGAGGCGGCCACGCGGCTTGGTCGGATCGGCTTCGACACGGTCGCGGGCCACCTGGCGGGCGGGATGTCGGCGCTGGTCTGCGCGCCGGAGTTGGTGGCGCGGATCGAGCGGATCACCGCCCTCTCGCTGGCCCAGCGGCTCGAGCAGCCGGCGGCGCCGCTGCCGATCGATGTGCGGACGGCGACGGAGTTCGAAGAGGCGCACATCGACGGCGCGCTGCACCTGCCGCTGTCACGGTTGCGAGATCGGCTCGGCGAGGTTCCGGCGGATCGCTCGCTGGTGGTCTACTGCGCCAGCGGCTACCGCTCGGCGATCGCGGCGTCCGTGATGCGCCACGCCGGGATCGAGCGCATCAGCGGGCTCGTCGGCGGGCTCCCGGCATGGAGCGCGACGCGGTCAGCCACCCGGTGAGTCGGTGACGACGTCGGCGGCGCGATCGTGGCGGAGCTCGACGCGCCCGCCGGCGACGTCGCCGCGGGCCAGCGCCTCGCGGCGCCAGCGCACGTAGCTGACCCCGAACTCGGGCAGCGTGCGGCGGATCAGCGCGCCTGAGTGCCGCGACAGCGCGCAGTAGGAGGCGAACGTCGTGCGGTCGGCGCGGGTCAGGCTCAGCCCGAGCCGGCTGCGCAGCCGCGGGGTCATCAGCCCCCTGGTCACCGCCTCCAGGATGCGTCCGCCGGGCAGCGCCAGCAGGCGCCAGGGACCGTGACGCAGGCCGGGAATCGGTGGCGGCGCCGCGCGGCTGACGCTGGCCAGCACCTGGGGGACGGCCGCGGTGCGCACCAGGCGCTGCTCGCTGACGTCGGAGAAGTAGGCATCGAAGCCGGCGATGTCGGCTGGGAGATCGCGCTCGCGCACGCCGATCAGGCGGCCCACCGACAGCCACTGGGTCCAGAACGCCTGGCGCTCGTCCGGGGTCATCGGGCTGGCGAAGCTGGCTCGTCCGACGAAGATCGCGGCCGCCAGCGTGGCGTGCACCCACGCGAACGCGGCCGGCTCCATCGCGTTGAAGCGCGTGCCGTCGGCGCCGACTCCGCGGATCGTCCGATGGCGCTCGCGCACGCGCCTTCCGACGCTGCCCGCCAGCGCCGGCCCGCCATAAATCGTGCCATGCACGTAGTCCAGGGTGCGCAGCAGCCGCCCCCATGGGTCGCGAGTGAACGACGAGTACTGATGCACCCCCTCACCGACGGTCGGGTCGGCGACCTGCAGCAGCGTCGCGTACACCGCCGTGGATAGCATCCGGACATCGTTGAAGGCGCGCCACACCGGCGTGCCCGGCGACGGAGCCAGGCGAGCCCACTGCGCGGGATCGGGCAGGAGCGGGGTCATGGACCTGATTGTCTCGCCACCGCTGGGCAACGGGCTGGAGATGCGCTGAGATCGCGACGGGCGCAGATCTCAACGTCGGGCGTAGCTTGACAGCGACCACAAGCCGCGACAGCCTTGCGCGCAATGCAGCAGCAAGCTATCTGGAGCTTTGTTCCGCAGGATCGCTTGGCTGCACTGTCGACGCAGTCTGCACTGCCACGCCGCGCTGCCGGCGCCGTCGTGCTCGTCGACATCGTCGGCTTCACGGCGCTCACCGCCGCACTCGTCGATGAACTGGGCGACAAGCGCGGCGCCGAGCGGCTGGCCGTGATCCTCGACCGCGTCTTCACCACTTTGCTCGAGCCGGTCGAGGCGGCCGGCGGCAGCGTGATCGCATCGGCCGGCGACGCGCTGTTGTGCTGGTTTGCCGACGATGATGGGCTGCGCGCGACCGCGGCGGCGCTCGCGATGCGCGACACGATCGGCGCCTCGGCGGGGCCCGACCTCGCGCCGCGACTGAACGTGCGCGCCGCCGTCGCGGCGGGCGAGGTGTCGCGACTGCTCCTCGGAGACCGCTCGGTCCAGGTGTTCGATGCAATCGCCGGGCCCCCCGTCGAACGCCTGAACGTGCTGATCCACGCAACCCGCCCCGGCGAGGTCGGGGTCGACTGCGAAGTCCACGAGGCCATATCCGCGGATGCGGAGCTCGGCGGCTGGCGTGAGACTGGCGACGGCTCGCGCCTAGCGGTCGTGTCGGGGCTGCGGTCAGCGCCAGCCGTGGCGGCGGCCGCTCCGCGGCAGCTCACGATCTCGGCCGAGGACGTGCGCCCATGGGTGCCGCCGGTGATCTTCGAGCGGCTGACCTCAGACCAGGAGGCGCTCGTGCCGAGCTTCCGGCCCGGGGTGGCGCTGTTCGTCGGCGTCGATCGGGCGGATCTGACGCTGGCGTCCGACGAGAGTCCTGACCGGCTGAGCGCATACATCGCACACCTGCAGTCGGTGGTGACGCGCTACGGCGGCGCAGTTGCAGACGTGATGACCGGCGATAAGGGCGCGTACGTGTTCTGCGCGTTCGGGGTTCCGATCGCCCACGGCGACGATCTGCTGCGCGCGGTTTCGGCAGCCGACGAGCTGAGAACGGCCTCGGCGAGCGAGGCGGTCGGAGGCGTCGGTATCGGCCTTGCGACCGGCACCGTGTTTGCTGCCATCAACGGGGCACCGACGCGCCGCTGGTACACGATCTTCGGCGCCACGGTCAACACCGCGGCACGGCTCATGCAGCACGCAGGCCGGGGGAAGGTTCTGCTCAGTGGCGGTTTCGGTGCGAGCACCGCGCGCCGCTTCGAGATCAGGCCGTTGCCGCCGCAGTTCCTCAAGGGCTACGACGAGCCGGTTCCGACCTCGGAGTTGATCGGACCGCGCACGCAGCGCGCGGTGTGCCTGCCCGAACCGCAGTACACGGTACCGCTCGTTGGACGGCGCGCCGAGCTTCGTCGCGTGCTGGGGGCGATCCGGCTCGCCGCCCGTGGCGAGGGCCAGGTGCTCGGGATCTGCGGCGATGGCGGCATGGGGAAATCCCGGCTGCTGACCGAGGTGATCCAGCTCGCCGGCGCATCGGGCTTCGAGGTGTTGGTCGGCGCCGTCGATGCGTTCGGGACTGCGTCCCCGTACCTCGCCTGGCGATCGCTGTGGCGAAGCTTCTTCGGTCTGCGCGCGGGTGCTTCGCCCGAGCAGCAGACGGCCGAGCTCGAGGCCTATCTTGGGGGCGTCGAGCATGCGCTCGTGGTGCAGCAGCCGCTGCTCGGTCCGCTGCTCGGCCTGCCGATCCCGGAGAACGAGACGACGGGACCGATTCCCGCTGCACCTCGCAAGCGGATGGTCGCCGGGATCCTGCTGCGATGCCTGGCGGATCGTGCCGAGCGTCAGCCACTGCTGCTCTCACTCGAAGACTGCCACTGGTTCGACTCGGTCTCGCGGGAGCTGCTCACCGACATCGCAGGTCAGGTCGCCGGTCTGCCGTTGCTGCTCGTGGCCACCTACCGGCCGCCGCTTCCGGATGAGCCGCACCTGCTCGGTCTGAAGCTCGCCGCCAGCGCCAGCGAGATCTCGCTGGAGTCGTTTGATGACGGCGACGCGGCGGAGCTGATTGCACTCAAGCTTGGAGAGCTGTTCGGATTCGTCGGCGACGCGCCGGCCGAGCTGGTGCGCACGCTCGCGACCCGCGCCGGCGGCAACCCGTTCTACCTGGAGGAGCTCCTCAACCACCTGAGCGACCTGGGCATCGAGCCCGGCGACGCTGCGGCTCTGCAGACCGTTGAGCTCCCGGGAAGCTTGCAGAGCCTGATCCTCGACCGTGTCGACCGGCTCTCGCCGGCGCAGCAGCTGGTGCTGCGGGCGGCCGCGGTCGTGGGCAGACGGTTCGATGCCACCTGGCTGCGTGGCGCCTATCCGGAGCTGGGCTCGGAGGTGGACGTGCGGTCCAGCGTGGATGCGCTCGCGCGGATGGACCTGGTCGCACACGATCAGGTCGACGGCGAGCAGCACTACCTGTTCAAGCACGTGGCCACATGGGAGGCCATCTACCGCAGCCTTTCGTTCGCGACGCGCGAGGCGTGGCACGAAGCGTTCGCGTCCTACATCGAGCGGACGCTCGGCGAGGAGGCGTCGGTCGACCTGCTCGCGCACCACTATGGGCGGTCGCAGAATCGCGCCAAGGAGCTCCAGTACGCGAGCGCCGCCGGCGAGCAGGCGGTCGCCCACGGCGCCTATCACGAGGCTGCGCAACACCTCAGCCGCGGACTCGAGATCATCGACCTGGGCGGTGACTCACCGCAGCGCGCCGCGCAGGAGCTGTCACTGCAGCTCGGGTTGGGCGGCGTGATCCTGACCACGAGCGGCCAGGGGGCGCCCGAGGCGAAGCGGTGCTTCGATCGCGCGCTGGCACTGACGTCGGGCGTGCCGCCGGGGCCCCAGCTCGTGCGCGCGCTGTTCGGCCTGTGGACCTACTACCTGTTCTGCGGCGAGATGGCGCCCGCCAACGACCTGGCGCACCAGATTCTCGCGGCGGCGGAGCACGTGGGAGATCGCGAGGCGCGGCTCCAGGCGCATTTCGCGGTTTCCGCCACCGTCTACTGGATGGGCGACCTGGCGGGGACCGTCGCCCACGCAGACGAGGTCGACACGCTCTACGAACCTGAGAATGCCGCGCGCTACGTCGCACGGTACGCCCAGAACCCGAAGGTGACAGCCGCAGCCGATGCCGCGTGGGCGGAGTGGATGATGGGACGCAGCGACGCCGCGTACCGGCGTTGCGCCGACACGATCGCGCATGCTCGGGGCCTCGGGCATGAGTTCGTGCTCACGATCGCGCTGCAGATCCCGGCGTTCCTGAGCCTCCACGTCGGCGACGTAGCAGGGACCGCCGCCGCGGCTCAGGAGTGGGCGGTCGCCGCCGCCGGCGTCGGGAACCCGGTCTACGCGGGACTGGCGACCGCCTGCCTGGGATGGGCGAAGGCCGCGAGCGGCGAGAGTGATGAGGGCCTCGGGATGCTGACCGCCGTCCGCCAGGGGTTCCTCGACGAGGGCGTCGGGCTGGTCGAGCCGCTCCTGTCAACCGCGCTTGCCGATGCGCACCTGCGCTGCGGCCGTCCCGCCCCCGGCCTCGATCTGCTCGAGCAGGCGATCGAGCGCGCTGAGCTCAAGCGCCAGACGGTCTACCTTGCCGAGCAGCATCGGCTGCGGGGCGCGCTGCGGCTGCTTGCCGGAGGCGCACCGGCGGACGCCGAAGCGGACTACCGCAGGGCGATCTCGATCGCCGCCGCGCAGGGCGCAAGGGCTTACGAGCTGCGTGCGGCGATCAGCCTCGTGCAGCTGTGCCGCGCGGCCGACGGCGCGAGCGAGGCCGAGACGATCCTGCGCGCAGTCCGTGAATCGATCGGCGAGGGCGCCACCCCCGACATCGCTGCCGCCGACGAGCTACTGAGGGAGGGTTGCTCCAGCAGCCTGGAGGCTCCGATCCGATGACCTCGCAGCCAGCTTCGCAACCAGCGGCCAAGCTTGACAGGCAGGCGCTGCTCGACATCGTCAACGGCGCCTGCGTCCTCGGATCCGGAGGCGGTGGACCGTTGACACTGGGCATGGAGATGGTCGAGGCGCTCACGGCGCCCGGCGCCCCGGCGGTTTCGCTGGTCGTGCCCGAGGCGGTGCCTGACGGCGCCCGGATGGCGATCTCCGCCGCGTTTGGCTCGCCGGATGCGGCCGCGAATGTCACCGCGGCCGGACTCGAGCAGGTCGCGGTCGGCGCCTTCGCGGCGCTTGAGACGCTCGAGATTGGGACGCCGTTCACCCATGTGCTGCTCGGCGAGATCGGCGCCGGCAACGCGCTGATCCCGATGCTGGTCGCGCAGGCGAAGAACCTCCCGATCGTGGATGCCTCCGGGGCGCCGAGGGCGATGCCGCTGCTGGCCAACTGCGTCTTCGCCGACCAGCTGACGGTGTCGCCGCTGGCGTTCTCCAACGGTGAGCAGACGTTCGGGGTGACCGCGCCGGACGCGAAGCTGGCCGACGAGATCCTTCGCGGGGTGGTCAGCGCGGGTGGTGCGTTTCCGCAATTGGGCGGCCTCGCGCTGTGGTCCATGTCCGGCTCGGACATGAAGCGGGCGGCGCTGCCCGGTACCTTGACCAGAGCATGGAAGCTCGGCGAGGCGCTGCGGACGGCCCCCGCCGGCGAGAAGGTTCAGACGGCCCGCCACTTCCTCGGCGGCGTGCTGCTGTTCGAGGGCGATCATCTCAGCGCCAGTGAGCAGACCGGCGGCGGGTTCGATGTCAACACGATCACGCTGCGCGCGCTCGACCGTCGCTGTGAGTTGGTCATCTACGGACAGAACGAGAACCTGATCGCCTGGCGCAGCGACCGCAGTGAACCGATCGCGATGGCCCCCGATTTGATCTGTTACGTGACCGAGGATGGCAGGACCTTCTCCAACGCCACGCCCGATCTCGCGGAGATTCACCCGAGCACGAAGGTGGCAGTGATCGGCGTCCCGGCGGCGTCACTCGGCTACGCGACGAAGTGGGTGATCGCCTCGTTTGCAAAGCTGCTGTCGCACCTCGGGTATCCAGGCCCGTATCGATCGCTGGTCGTCGCTTGAGCCGCGCGCCGACACGTGATGCTCTCGTCCATCTGCTGTGTCAGGCGGCGGAGACCGAGCACATGCTCTGCTGCCAGTACCTATTCGCGGGGGTGTCGCTCAAGCAGGGGGAGGACCTCACGTACGAGCAGCAGGCGGTCGTGCACGACTGGGCCGTGCTGCTGTTCATGATCGCGCGCCAGGAAATGGAGCACCTCGGCCTGGTCTGCAACCTGCTCACCTCGATCGGCGCTGGGCCGCACTTCGTGCGACCTAACTTCCCACAGAGCTCGAAGTACTTTCCGGTCAGGATGACGCTCGAGCCGCTGAGCGAGATGACGATCAAGCGCTTCATCCGCTTCGAGCGCCCGCGGGGGATGCCTCCGCACGAGGCGGACTCCGTGGATCCGGGGCCGGCCGTGGAGGTTGCCGACCGCGCCACCGCGGAGTACGTACCCCACGACATCCGCTCGATCGAGGAGCTCTACGACCGCATCGCCGAGCTGATCGACCAGATCCCGCTCAGCGACGCTGAGCTGTTCATCGGACCGCCGAACGCGCAGATCAGCGGCGACCTGCTGCATGTCAACTGGCCAAGACCGGGCGCGCTCGGCGGGGTCTGGGGTGTGACGCTGTTCGACATCACCGACCGCAAGACCGCGCATCGCGCGATCGATCTGATCATCGAGCAGGGCGAGGGAACGCCCGCCGAACACGAGTACACCCACTATCGCTGGTTTGTGCAGATGCTGGACGAGTATCAGCGGCTTCGGGACGGTGACCCATCGTTTCAGCCGGCACGCAACGTGGCCCGCAACCCGTGTCTCTACAGGCACGACGATGCCCCGGACGCGCGCGTCATCACCAACCCACAGGCGCGCGACGCGCTCGACCTGTTCAACGGCGTCTACGAGCTGATGCTGCTGCTGCTCGTACGCCTGTACGCGTACAGCGATGAGAATCAGGACCAGGTGGCGGCGCTGGTGTACACGCTGTTCCCGCTGATGACCCAGATCATGCGGCCGCTGGCGATGCTCCTCACCGAGCTGCCCGCGGATAAGTCGGCGGGCGCGCTCCGTGCGGCGCCCGGCTTCGAGATCACGCGCGCGATCCATCACCTGCCGCACGTCCAGAGCACGTTTCAGATCCTGTTCGAGCGCTTCGAGCAGCTGTCGGCGTATACGGGCGAGCTCGGCGCAAGCGGGCTCAGCCCGCGGCTCGTGACGATCGCCGAGAACCTGGACATCATGGCCAACAAGTTCCGGTCGATCGCGGAGGGCACGTATCCCCCGCCGCTGCTCGTGCCCGGCCTGGTCCGCCCCTACAGCGAGGGGGGACAGAGCTGAATGCTGACGATCAGCTTCCGGGGATGGTGGCAGTTGCGGATGGCGATCGACCCGGACCCGAACGATGAGCCACGCGGGATCAGCGGACCGACCGTTGCGGTCCCGGGCGAGCCGGACTTCGACGGCGTGCTCCGGCTCCAGGACCCGGTCTGCCCCCGCTACCCGCACGAGCACGACATCGGCGTCGACGTGTACGAGGTTTGCACCGCCGATCCATCCGCTCCGAACGGCATCAGAAGGTTGCCCGACCACCCGCTCCTGGGAGCGCGCGTCAACCTGCTCGACGGCCCCATCTTCGGCGAGCGCGGCTTCGTGGTCCTCTACCAGAAGATGCCGATCGAGCCGTTCCATCTCGAGCTGGCCGGTGACGGCGTCGTGCTGCGGATCAACGATCTTTGGGACCCCACCCGCCCGACTTTGACCTACATCGAGGTCGCTTCGTACTACCCGGAGCTGCTCGAGCGCCGTTGCATCGCGGTGCAGCCGCAGTCGCCCCTGGTCGCGAGCGTGACTGGGATCGTCGATTACGCGCAGTATCGCCGCGATCGCCGTGAGCAGCTCGCGCGCCTGCTCGGGGAGCGGCCGCCGGAACCGGCGACCCGCGCCGGGCTCGAGCTCCGGATCCGCATGCTCGAGAAGGACGATCTCGTCAAGGACAACCGGGGACTGGTCAGCCTGTTGCTGCCCGCCCAGCAGTTCCTCGGGCTGTGCGGCTTCTACTCGTTCCCGATCCGGGGTGTGCCGCACGTCTCCGACCCGGAGCGCCGGCTCCCCGGCATGATCGGCACGTCGCAGCCGTGGTCGATCAGCTTCTGGATGGGCGGCTACGACGTGGACTCGCTGACTGGCTACATGATGGGGACGCTGACGGTCCCGTTCTACGCTCCCGCCGCGTAGGGTCGAGCGGTCCGGCCGGACGCGGCTCCGTCTGGCTCCGTCTCGGTCCCGCGCACCGGTCACGGCATGGGCGGTGCGACCGCAGTCATGGCAACAGTGATCGCTCACGGCAAGCCTCGCCTCCTCCGTGGGGCGAGTTCATCGAGGCGCCCAGGCGGCGCTGTGCGCGTGCTTGGATTCGAGATCTTGGAGGACGCACGACCTTGATCTCCTGACGCGAGTTGGCCGAGCGCGTGGCTCGGGCGAGTCTCAGAGCGAACCGGCTGACGCGACGCGGCTCATGCGCCCGAGAGGACTTGAACCTCCACGGACCATTCAGTGCACAAGGCCCTCAACCTGGGTCGGCGCGCGTCGATCCGGTGATGGGCGTCCAGATCGTCCAAATCGTAGGGCTCGCCGGAGACGCATTGGACGCGATGGAAGCGGTGGATGTTGTCACGGTGGATGACCACATCAGTGCTACTGTGGCCACATGCGTGAGATCGGAGTCCGTGAACTGAAGGGTGCGCTGAGCGAGACGCTGCGGGCTGTCGAGCGTGGCGACCAGGTGCGGGTCACGGTCCGTGGGCGTGCGATCGCGGACATCGTTCCCGCCGGGGCCGCGGCCGGCGATGATCGTGTCCGAGCGCTTGTCGCGGCTGGGCGGCTGACGCCGCCGGCGTCGGCACGACCGAAGCGTGCCCCGCGGTTGGTGAAGGCCCATGGCATCGCCTCCGCGCTGGTCATCGGCGAGCGGAACGCTGAGCGCTGAACCTGTATCTCGACGCCAGTGCGCTGGTCAAGCGTTACGTCGCCGAGCCGGGAAGCGATCGTCTTCGGGAGTTGATGGGGCACGCCGCTGGCTGGTTCATGTGTCGTGTTGGGTACCTTGAGACCGCTCGCGCCGTCGGCCTGGCGGGAAGTCCGTCAGCGGTTCGGGCAGTGCACAAGGAATGGGCGGCGTTCAATGTGATCGAGGCCGACCAGGAGCTCGTCGAGAGTGCGATCGAGCTCGCGCTCGCCCACGACCTGCGCAGTCTCGACGCGCTGCATCTGGCGTCGGCGCTCGTCCTTCCTCGTGAAGATCTCATCGTGGCGGTGTGGGACCGCCGGCTTCACGCTGCCGCAAGAGTCGAGGGGCTCCGACTCTTCCCCCAGATCCTTGAGGAACGCGGATAGGTCGCAGCTGCAGACAAGGCTGAAGCTTCGAGAACAAAAGCCCTGCCGGATTGCGGGGCTTTTTCCAATGCGCCCGAGAAGACTCGAACTTCCACGGACCAATCGGTCCACGACTCCAGGCAGGCGCGGGGAGTTATCGGTGCTCGGGGTGCGCGGTCTCGAGATCGGCCAGATCCTGCACATCCTGCGGCCTGCCTGCGGCGCGTTTCATCACGCGCAACGCGGCGAGGGAGCACACCTGGATCTCGATCCCGAACGCGGCCGCTGGACGTGCATCTGCCGCGAGCTTCGAATAAGCATTGTCGGCGTCGATTCCGGGAATCCATTGCATGATGCGAGAACGCCCAGCGGCGTTTCCGGTCGGAAGTTCCCCCTTTCAGCGAGATCCGATGCACGAGTTGGATCGAACGGGAGCTCATCTGCCGCGAAGCCTTGGTCGCCGACTCCGAGTTGTCTCACGCCGAACTGCGCGAGCAACTTGGCCAGGCGCGCAAGATTCCCGGATTCGGGCGAGGGGCATATGTCAACGTCCTTGGTCGACCGAATCACGCCGTGCGCATTCACGGCGAGTCCGCCGATCAGAACGTGGTCGACGCGGGCGGCGTAGAACTCTCGGAGGAGGCCGCCTGGGTCGAGCGGCGTGGTCACGAAGAGGCGGCCGAGAATCCGTCGGCTAGACCATATGGATTGAGTCTCGTCCGGCCTGTGAAGTAGAAACGGGCCGGTCCCCCCGTGTCGTTCGTGGGGGCGGTGTTCAGCCGCGTGGTAGCAGCCACGCGGCGGCCCACAATCGCATAGTGAGCCAGGCCGGGTTTTACGGAGACTCTGAAACGAGGATTTCGGTCCTCGAGATAGGAACTCCGTCTCATGCCACGACAGAAGAAGTATCCGGATGAACTGTTGGACCGCGGTGTCCGGCTGGTGTTCGAGTCCGGCCGGCCGATCGCGCAGGTCGCTCGCGATCTCGGGATCGGCCACGAGGTGCTGCGCAAGCGCGTGCGCCGGGCCGAGGCTGATGCCGGCACGCGCTCTGACCTGTTGACCAGCCAGGAGCGCGAGGAGATCCGCAAGCTGCGCCGCGAGAACTACGAGCTGCGCCGCGCCAACGAGATCCTGAAGTCAGCGAGCCTGTTTTTCGCTCGCGAGCTCGATCCAGACCGTCCGAGGTGAGTGTGTTCATCGATGAGCATCGCGACCGCTTCGGGGTCGAGCCGATCTGTGAGACCTTGGGCGTGTCGGCGTCCGCGTACTACCAGCGCGCCACGGGCGAGCGCTCGGCCAGGACGGTCGAGGACGAGCGGCTTTTGGGGGTGATCCGCTCAACGCATGTGGCCAACTGGGAGGCCTACGGGTATCGCAAGACGTGGAAGGCGCTGCTCAGGGCCGGCGAGCACGCGCCGCGCTGCCAGGTTCAGCGGCTGATGGCCACAGCAGGGATCCAGGGCGCCAAGCGACGCGGCAAGCCATGGCGCACGACGATCAGCGACCCGGCGGCTTTTAGGCGGCCGGACCTGGTCTGTCGCGACTTCACCGCGCAGGCCCCAAACCGCCTGTGGGTCGGCGATTTCACCTACCTGCGCTGCTGGGAGGGGCGCATATTCTTCGCGTTCATCCTGGACGTGTTCTCGAGGATGATCGTCGGCTGGCAGCTGGCGTCACACATGCGCCGCGACCTGGTGCTCGACGCGCTGCGGATGGCGCTCGGGCTGCGTGAGCCCGGCGCGGACTTCGCCTTGATCGCACATACCGACGCCGGCTCGCAATACACCTCCCAGGACTACACGCAGGTCCTGGATGACGCCAAGGTGCTGGCGTCGGTCGGGTCAGTCGGCGACGCGTATGACAACGCGATGGCCGAATCGTTCGTGGACACCTATAAGACCGAGCTGATCGCAGACCGGGTGTGGCGCAGCCGCGCCCAACTGGAGCTTCAGACCGTCGACTGGGTCAGCTGGTATGACCACGAGCGGCTGCACGAGTCCCTCGGCGACGTCCCGCCCGTCGAGTTTGAAGCCGCCGCGGCCCCGATTTCGGCCAATGGATCGGTCGCGTCGGTCGCTCCCAGGCCCGCAAACGGGCTTAGAACGCGTCGCTTGACGGCGGTCGGCGTCAATCTCGGCGCCGACAGTCCGCTCGACGCTGTCGCCGCCCGCTCACAGCCGAACACGTCTTCACCGTCCGAGACGCTGCTCACCCTAGACGCTGCCCGAGGTGTACGGCCCCCTTCGGGGGTCGTCTCCGATCTACGGGTTCAAGACAGGCAGACTGGCTGACAAGATCAACAACCTAACGACCCCAGACCCCACGTAATCCAGTCTCCGTGGAACCCGGTCTCTCCCA
>JBOGYE010000175.1:0-8161 GCA_050696635.1 Solirubrobacteraceae bacterium
CCACCGCACACCAGGGTCGCGACCAGATCGCGCAGGTGAAGATGGGCGCCACCCGCGACGGCCGGATCACGGCCTTCCACGTCAAGATCCTGGCCGACTTCGGCGCCTACAACATGCTGCTGACGCCCCTGATCCCGTCGCTGGGCGCGTTCGTGATGGGCGGCTGCTACAAGATCCCGAACATCCGGACCGACATCGTCGGGGTGTTCACCAACAAGTGCCCGACGGACGCGATTCGCGGGGCCGGCCGGCCCGAGGCGACGCACATGGTCGAGGTGACGCTCGACCAGCTCGCGCACGAGCTCGGGATCGACCCGATCGAGATCAGGCGGCGCAACTTCATCCCGGCCGACGAGTTCCCCGCCGCGGTCGCCACCGGCGTCGTGTACGACTCGGGCGATTACGACAAGACGCTCGACCGGCTATTGGAGCACGTCGACATCGATGCCTTCCGCGCCGAGCAGGAGCAGCTGCGAGAGCAGGGGATCCACCGGGGGATCGGCTTCTCCACCTACACTGAGATCTGCGGCCTGGCGCCCTCGCGGGTCACCGGCCCGGCCGGGGTCGGCGTGCAGGCTGGGCTGTGGGAGTCAGCGATGGTCCGCGTGCACAACACCGGCGCGGTGACCGTCTACAGCGGCACCTCGCCTCACGGCCAGGGGCTTGACACGGCGATGGCTCAGATCGTCGCCGACCGACTCGGGGTCGACCCGTCGGTCGTCGAAGTGGTCCACGGCGACACGTCGATGGGCCCCGAGGGACGCGGCACCTACGGGTCGCGGTCGCTGGCCACCGGTGGCGAGGCGGTCGCGCGGGCGGCCGACAAGGTCGCGACCAAGGCCAAGGCGATCGTCGCCGCCGAGCTCGAGGCCGCGGCGCAGGACATCGAGGTGATCGACGGACGCTTCTCGGTCCGCGGCTCGCCCGACAAGGGCATGGCGCTCGCCGATGTCGCCGGGATCGCCTACGTCGGCGCCGTGCCGGAGGGGATGGAGCCGGGGCTGGAGGAGACGACCTTCTACGACCCGGAGAACTTCGTGTTCCCGTTCGGCGCGCACGCGTGCATCGTCGACGTCGACGCGGAGACCGGCAAGGTCAGGGTGGACCGCTACGTGGCCGTCGACGACTGCGGCCGTGCGATCAACCCGATGCTGATCGAGGGTCAGGTGCACGGCGGCGTCGTGTACGGAATCGGGCAGGCGCTGTACGAGCAGGTCCAGTACGACGACGCGGGCCAGCTGGCAACCGGGACGTTCGTCAACTACGCGCTGCCGACGGCCGCGGAGCTGCCGAGCTTGGAGACGGACCGGACCGAGACGCCGTCGCCGGTCAACTCGCTCGGCGCCAAGGGCGTCGGTGAGGCCGGCACGATCGCCGCCTCGGCGGCGGTCACCAACGCCGTGATCGACGCCCTGCGACCGCTCGGCGTCGACTACATCAACATGCCCCTGAGCCCGATGCGAATCTGGGGCGCAATCCACGAGGGCGCGAGCGCCGCAGGAGGAACGCAGTCATGATCCCCGCCGAATTCGACTACACCGCGCCCGAGTCGCTCAGCGACGCGATCGCGGCGCTCGCCGACGGTGGCGAGGACGCCAAGCTGCTGGCCGGTGGCCACTCGCTGATCCCGCTGATGAAGCTCCGGCTGGCGGCGCCGTCGCTGCTCGTCGACCTCCGTCGGGTACCCGGCCTGCATGGGATCGAGCGCCAGAACGGCCACTGGCGGATCGGGGCGATGACGACCCACTCGGCGCTCGAGCACGCCTCCGAGCTGGGGCTGGTATCGGCCGTGGCGGCGACGATCGCCGACCCCCAGGTCCGCCACCGTGGGACGATCGGCGGCTCCCTGGCGCACGGCGACGCCGCCTCGGACCTGCCGGCGGCGATGCTGGTCTGCGAAGCCGAGGTGACGCTGCAGGGCCAGGGTGGCCAGCGCAGCGTGGCGACGGCCGATCTGTTCCGGGACTACCTGACCACCGACGTCGGCGCCGATGAGGTGCTGACCGAGATCCGCGTGCCGTCGATGGACGGATGGGGCTTCGGCCACCACAAGTTCAACCGCCGCTCCGAGGACTGGGCGATGGTCGGCGTGTGCGCGGCCGTCAAGGCCTCCGGCGGCACCTGCGAGGAGGTGCGGATCGGACTGACCAGCATGGGCTCGGTGCCGCTGCGCGCAACGGCCGTCGAGGAGGCGCTGCGCGGTGGCGAGCTGAGTGGCGAGAACATCGCGGCCGCCGCCGAGCACGCGGCCGATGCCACCAATCCGCCCGCCGACCTGAACGCGTCGGCGGACTACAAGCGCCACCTGGCGCGCGTGCTGACGCGGCGCGCGATCGAGGACGCGATCGCCAACGGATAACATCAGGCTAGGTGACGCTCGCGGCGCTCGAATCGGTTTCAGGCGCGAGCGACGCTCTCGCGGCACAGGGATATCTGGCGGACCGCCAGCTGGCGATGGCGGTCCACCTCGCCGCCACGCTCGAGCAGCCGCTGCTGCTGGAGGGCGAGGCCGGGGTCGGCAAGACCGAGGTCGCACGCGCGCGGGCGACCGCGACCGGCGCGCGGCTGATCAGGCTTCAGTGCCACGAGGGCATCGACCTGCATCACGCGGTCTACGACTGGGACTACGCGCGCCAGCTGCTGGCGATCCGGGCGGCCGAGGGGGGCGTTGACGAGGGCGAGCTGTTCTCGCGTCGCTTCCTGCTGCGTCGGCCGCTGCTCGACGCGCTCGAGGCCGATGCGGCGCAGCCGGCCGTGCTGCTGATCGACGAGATCGACCGTGCCGACGACGAGTTCGAGGCCTTCCTGCTGGAGTTCCTGTCGGACTTCGCGGTCACGATCCCGGAGCTGGGCACGATCTCCGCGCGGCGCCGACCGCTGGTGGTGCTGACGTCGAACCGCACCCGCGAGCTGCATGACGCCCTCAAGCGGCGCTGCCTGTATCACTGGATCGACTATCCGACTCCGGAGCGCGAGCGCGCGATCGTCCACGCTCGGCTGCCGGGGGTCCCGGAGCAGGTCGCCGCGCGGGTGGTGGCCGCGGTGGCGCGCCTGCGCGAGCAAGGCGATCTGTACAAGCTGCCGGGCGTCGGCGAGACGATCGTGTGGGCGCGGGCGCTGCTGGCTCTGGGCGACGATGCGTCGCTCCAGGACACGCTCGGGGTCGCGCTCAAGGTCCACGAGGACGTGCTGCGGGTGCGCGAGCGCGGGGTGCTGGAAGGGGTCTGACGCGCTATGCCTGCTCGCCCGGCGCCGGCGCTGGCCCCGCTTGCCGATGGGCTGGTAGGTCGCCTGGGAGACCTGACCGGCGTCCTGCGCGCCCAGGGCACCCGGGTCGGCTTCGGAGAGCTGCTGAGCGCGGTCCGGGCGCTGCGCGCGGTCGACTGCGCCTCGCGCGAGCAGGTGCGGATGGCGCTGCGGACCGTGCTGTGCTGCGCGCGCGCCGACCTCGAGCGCTTCGACCTCGCGTTCGACGCGGTCTACGGGTCCGAGTGGGAGGGGGTCGACGGCCCCGACCAGCCGCTGTCGGCGCTGGGCGAGATCGCTCGCGCGGTGCTGCCGCGGATCGGAGTGGCCGACCCGCGCGGCGGTCAGGCCGCGCCGGACGCCGAGGCCGTGCCGGCGGCCTGGAGCGACGTCGAGCTGCTGCGCGAGAAGGACTTCGCGCACTACAGCGACGCCGAGATGGCGCTCGCGCGCGAGCTGATCGCGCGGCTGGCCCGCCGGCACCCGACGCGGTTGTCGCGACGCACCCGCTCGTCGCTGCGCCGGCGCGGGCACGCGCCAGACCTGCGCCAGACCGTTCACGCCTCGCTGCGAACCGGCGGCGAGCCGCTGCACCGTCGCTGGCGAGCGCCGACCATACGACCGCGCCAGCTGGTGCTGGTCTGCGACGTGTCTGGGTCGATGGCGCCCTACGCGCGGATGCTGATGCAGTACATGCACGCCAGCGTCGCCGCGCGGCGGCGGGTGGAGGCGTTCGCCTTCGGGACGCGGCTGACGCGGATCACCCAGGAGCTGGCGGGGCGGGACCACGACCTAGCTCTGGACCGCGCGGCGGCGGCGGTGACCGACTTCTCCGGAGGGACGCGGATCGGGGCGGCGCTCGCGCAGCTGAACAGGGTCCACGGACGGCGGATCGGGCGCGGCTCGGTGGTCGTGATCCTGTCCGACGGGTGGGACCGGGGCGAACCTGCCCAGCTCGACGCCGAGATGGCGCGGCTGCGGCGGGCGGCGCACCGCCTGGTGTGGCTGAACCCGCTCGCAGCGCACCCTGATTACCAGCCGCTCGCGCGCGGAATGCAGGCCGCGGTGCCACACACCGACCGGCTGCTGGCCGGCAACTCGCTCGCGTCGCTGGAGCAGCTGGCCTCGGTGCTGGAGGAGATGTGAGCGCCGGCCCGGACTCCTCAGAGCGAGGGCTGTGGGAGACCGACTCCGAGCTGCACGGTCCAGCGTTCGAGTCGCCGCCGTCCCCGCCACCGCGGCTGGTGATGTTCGGCGCGGTGCCGCTGGCGGCGGCGCTTTGCTCGGTCGGGCGGGCGGCCGGCTGGGCGCCGTACGTGGTCGACCCGCGGGCACGGTTCGCGGTCGCCGAGCGGTTCGTGGGCGCTGAGCGGGTGATCGTCGCCTGGCCGGCGCAGGCGGTGGCGGAGCTGGGCGGGCTCGACGCCGTGCCGAGCGCGGTGCTGGCGCTGGCCCACGATCCGCAGCTCGACGATCCCGCGCTTGTGCTCGCCCTGCGCTCGGAGGCCGTGTTCGTCGGCGCGATGGGCTCGCGGCGCAACCAGGCGCGCCGTCGCGAGCGGCTGCTCGGCGAGGGGCTGAGCGGCGCCGAGGCGTCGCGACTGGCCGGCCCGATCGGGCTCGACACGGGCGCCGCGACGGCCGCCGAGGCTGCGGTGGCGATCGTCGCCGAGATCGTGGCGGTGCGCAACCGGCGCAGCGGCGGCAGGCTGAGCGAGGCCGAGGGCTCGGTCCGCGGAACGGTCGTGTAGGCCGATGGACGTGACCGACTCGCGGGGTGCCGCCGGGCTCGTACTGGCGGCGGGCGCGGGGACGCGCTTCAGGCCTGCGGTCAAGCAGCTGGCCGACCTGTGCGGGCGACCGCTGCTTCAGTGGGCGATCGGCGCTGCCTGCGCGGTGCGCGAGCTGTCGCGCGTCGTGGTCGTCGTCGGCGCCCACGCCGACGCCGTGCTCGCAGGGGTGGAGCTCGGCCGGGCGCAGGCCGTCGTCTGCGAGGGGTGGGCCGATGGCCAGTCTGCCTCGCTGCGGTGCGGCCTGCGCGCGCTGGGCGACGGCGTCGAACGGGTGGTTGTGACGCTCGGCGACGCGCCGCTGGTGACGCCCGAGGTGATTGCGCTGCTGGCGAGCGCGCCGCCGCGCGCGCGGGCGGTGTACCGCGGGCGGCCGGGACACCCGGTCGTGCTCGGCGCGGACGAGATCGCCGCCGCGCGATCGCTGCGTGGCGATCGAGGCGCGCGCGAGCTGCTGCGCGGCGGGGCGACGATCGACGTCGGCCACCTATGCTGCGGGCGCGACGTCGACACCCCTGAAGACCTGGAGGAGATCCGCGATGAAGCTCGAGCAGTCCTTTGACGTGGCCGCCCCTCTGGAGCGGGTCTGGGCGGCGCTGATCGACGTCGAGCGGGTGGCGCCCTGCCTGCCGGGGGCCGACGTCTCCGGGCGCAACGACGACGGCAGTTACAACGGCACCTTCAAGGTAAAGATCGGACCGACCTCGGCGGCCTACAGCGGCAAGCTGGTGATGGACAGCGTCGACGAGGCCACGCACACCGCGACGATGTCGGCCCAGGGCACGGACCGGCGCGGCCAGGGCGGCGCGAGCGCGACGATCATCTCCTCGGTGCAGGCCGGGGACGACAGCTCAAGCCGTGTCGACGTCTCGACGGAGTACCAGATCACCGGCCGGCTGGCACGGTTCGGCCGCGGCGGGATGATCGAGGAGATCGCCAATCGGCTGCTGCGGGAGTTCGCGACGTCGCTGCGGACGATGGTCGCCCAGACCGAAGCCCCCCCGGCCGTCGAGCCCGAGGTCGCCGCCGAGGTGCCGGTCGCGCTGGAGCCCGAGGTCGCCACCGAGGTGCCGGTCGCGCTGGAGCATGAGGTCGCGACCGAGGTGCCGGTCGCGCTGGAGCCTGAGGTCGCGACCGAGGTGCCGGTCGCGCCGGAGTCCGAGGTCGCCGCCGAGTCGCAGAAGCCCGAGCCCCCGCCCTGGCGCCCGCCACCGGTGGTCGAGCCCGAGCCTGTCCAGGGGCTGTCGCTGGTCGGCTCGGCGCTGCTCGCGCGGGCCAAGCGCAACCGCGTGCCACTGGCGGCGCTGATCGTCGGCTTCCTGGTCGCGCTGCGGGTCCTGCGCCGCCGCTGACGGCCGTCGGCGGCGTCAGCCGCGGCCCGGCGGTTCCTCGAAGCTCGCCGCAGGCAGCATCGCGACCAGACCCGTCGGGTTGATCATCGGGTGCGTGCGGTAGTAGTGCGCCCGGATCTCGTCGAAGCTGACCGTCTCGGCGATCCCGGGCCACTGGTACAGGTCACGCGCGTAGGGCCACAGGTTGCGGTACTCGACCAGCTTGCGGATCGAGCACTTGAAGTGGATCTGGTACACGGCGTCAAACCGCACCAGCGTCGTGAACAGGCGCCAGTCGGTCTCGACCGGCTCGTCGCCGAACAGGAAGCGGCTCTCGCGCAGGCGCAGGTCGAGAGCGTCAAGCGTCTGGAACAGCGCCTGCGCCTCGCGCTCGTAGACCGCTTGACGGGTCGCGAACCCGGCCTTGTAGACGGCGTTGTTGACGCCGTCGTAGACCCGCTCGTTGAGTTCGTCGATCTCGCCGCGCAGTGGCTCGGGGTACAGGTCGACGGGGTGCGTCGCCAGCGGCGCGAACGCGGTGCACAGCATCCGCAGGATGTCGGCGGACTCGTTGTTGACGATCGTGGCGCGCTGCCGATCCCACAGGACCGGCACCGTCACCCGCGCGTCGTAGCCGGGGTCGGCGGCGCGGTAGGCCTCGGCCAGCAGCGCGAAGTCGTTGACGGGATCCGCGTAGCCGTCGCCCGTGAACGCCCACCCGTCCCGCTCGCGGATCGGGTCCACGAACGACACCCCGATCGCGTCCTGAAGCCCCATCAGCGCCCGGCCGACCAGCGTCCGGTGCGCCCATGGGCACGCTCGGGCGACGTACAGGTGGTAGCGCCCGGCGGCGACCGGGAAGCCGGACGACCCATCGCCGGTGACCTGGTGGCGGAAGCTCGAGTCCTGTCGGCGGAAGCTGCCGTCAGGCTCCGCCTCGTGCCCGAGCGAGAACTCACGCGCCGAGGTGCCCATCGATGCAGCGTAGGGCACGCTCTGCTTGGATGCCCGCATGGCCGCGCGCTCTGACACGGATGCGCTGGGGATGCCGATCGGCGAGATGCGCGAGCTCGGCTACTGGGTCGTGGACCGCGTGGTCGAGCACTTCGAGCGCGGCGCCGACGATCCGGCGATCCGCGCGGGCGAGCCGGCTGCGCTGCGCGAGCTGCTCGGCGGCCCCGTTCCGCAACGGCCGGGCGACCCCCGCGAGGCGCTGCAAACGCTGCATGAGGTGGCGCTGTCGCACATGCAGCACGGCGACCATCCGCGGTATCTGGCGCGCGTGCCGGGCCCTTCGTCGTTCGCCGGCGTTCTCGGCGAGTGGCTCGGGACCGGGTTCAACGCGATCGCGAGCAGCTGGGGCGGCGCCTCCGGGCCGGCGACGGTCGAGCTGGTCGTGCTCGATTGGCTGCGGGAGCTGCTGCATCTGCCGGAAGGGGCCGAGGGGCTGCTGGTCAGCGGCGGATCGCTGGCGAACATGACCGCGCTGGCGGCGGCTCGCTCTCAGCGCGGCCCCGGGATCGCCTACATCTCCGACCAGACGCACTCGTCGGTCCGCCGCGGGCTGGTGACACTCGGCTTCGCGGACGCCGAGATCCGGGTTCTCGCCACCGACGACCGCCTGCGACTGCCCGCGGGCACGGTCGCCGACGCGGTCGCCGCCGACCGCCGCGACGGCGGCCGGCCGGCGTTCGTGATCGCGACCGCAGGGACCACGAATACTGGCGCGGTCGACGAGTTGGAGCAGATCGCCGCCCTCTGCGCCGCCGAGGAGCTGTGGTTTCACATCGACGG
>JBOGYE010000176.1:0-6076 GCA_050696635.1 Solirubrobacteraceae bacterium
AGCCCGGGGCCGATCTGGCTCCCAGCGGCCCCGTAGGCGGCGGACAGGGCGATGAGCGTCATCTCGGAGGTAGGGATACCCCTTGCCGCCGACGCCAAGCCCCCGGCGGCTCAGTCCACCAGCCGGCCCACCAGCTCCTCGGCAATCGCCAGCGACGAGGTGGCCGCCGGCGACGGCGCGTTGCGCACCCACACCACGTGGTCGGTCACCCCGAGGCGAAAGTCGTCCACCAGCGAGCCGTCCCGATCGACCGCCTGGGCGCGGACCCCTGCGGGCGCCGGCACGGCATCGGCCACCTCCAGCTGGGGCACATAGCGCTGGAGCTCTGAGATGAAGGCCCGCTTGCGGGCCGAGCGGTACAGCTCCCCCGCTCCCGCCCTCCAGTGGCGGCGCACCATCCGTCGGGTCCCCGGCCAGGTCAGCGTTTCCATCAGCTCCGTCCAATTCACGCAGCCGCGGCGGTAACCCTCGAGCGCCGTCGCCAGCACCGCGTTGGGCCCGAGCCACACCGAGCCGTCGAACTTGCGGGTCAGGTGGACCCCCAGGAAGGGCAACGTCGGATCCGGGACGGGATAGATGAGGCCCTTCACCAGGTGCGTGCGCCCCGGCGCCAGCGCGAAGTACTCGCCCCGGAAGGGCACAATCCGCGGCTCGGCGGCCTCGCCCGACGCTCGGGCCAGCCGGTCTGAGTGCAGGCCCGCGCACACGATGACGCGGTCGGCCTCCATCGTCTCGCCGGCGTCCAGTTCGATCCGCGGGCGCAAGCCGTTCATGCGCACGCGGTTCACGGATGCGCCCGTCCGGATCTGCCCGCCGGCGGCACGGACGTCATCGGCCATCGCGTTGGCGGCCGCCACGAAGTCCGCAATCGCCGTGTGGGGCGAATGCAGGCCGGCCACGCCGGTCAGGAACGGCTCCACCTCGGTCAGCTCTGAGCCCTCCAGCCAGCGCAGGCCCGGCACGCCGTTGGTCCCGGCGCGTTCGGCGAGGCGCCGCAGCGGGCCCACCTCGGTCTGGCGCGTGGCCACGACCACCTTGCCGCACTCGTCGTAGGCAACGGCCTTCTCGGCGCAGAACTCCTTCATGAGCTCGCGGCCGCGGGTGCACAGCCGCGCCTTGAGCGACCTGGGCGCGTAGTAGAGCCCGGCGTGGACGACGCCACTGTTGTGGCCGGTCTGGTGGCGGGCCAGGCCGTCCTCCTTCTCCAGGACCACGACCTCGTCGCCCGGCCGCGACGTCGCGAGCAGCCGCGCCGTCGCCAGCCCGAGGATCCCACCGCCGACCACGACTACACGCATGCACACCTTCTTGTCAGGGATGTGACCGAAATGTCACGCATTTGTCCATCCGGCACCACAGGCAATCAAACGCGGGCGCGAGCTGCCGATTTCCGAACGAGACCCCTTTCCCGTCCCGCCGAGACCCCGAGACCCGACTCCATGAGCAAGCTTTCGCGCCGATCCACGCTGTTCGCCATCGCCGGCCTGTGGCTGGCCCTCCTCGTCCCCACCGCGGCGCAGGCGGCCGCCCCGCGCGACGGCGGCAGCCCCGGGATGGTGCAGCTCGACCAGCCCGCCTACACCGCACACGAGAACCAGGGCTACCTCACGATCACCATCCAGCGCACCGGCGATCTCAGCGGCGAGGAGCACGTCGGCTATGGGGTCAAGCGCCAGGACGCGCAGCCCGGGATCGACTTCGACATCGTCCCCAACCAGTACATCACCCTCGCCCCGGGCCAGGACAGCTACACCTTCAACGTCCGGATCATCGACCAGGGGATGAACGCGACGCCGGTCCACGCGCTGGCCTACCTCTACAGCTCGTGGCCCGACAGCCTCGGCCCCAACAACAACTCGATGGTCACGATCCTCCACGACGACCCGATCGAGGCCCGCGACCCGGCCAACCCTCTGGGCGTCCCCGCCTCGGCCGACGGCAACCCGCAGGGCGTCTCGGCCTCGGTTCTCGGCAACCCGCTGGCCGGCGCCAAGTTCTACGTCGATCCCGACAGCGGCGCGGCCATCGCCCAGGCCCGGTACCGCCACTCCCACCCGGCCGTCTCGGCCCTGCTCGGCGACATTGCGTCCGAGCCCGGTGCGCACCGCTTCTACATGTGGAACATGGGCTCCAACGTCGCCGGTCAGGTCGCTCACTACCTCGAGGACACGCAGCTGCAGGATCCGGGCAGCACGGTGATGCTGTCGACTTACAACCTCGTGCACGACCACTGCGGTTACACCGCCACCCCAGCGATCGAGGCCCGCTATGACAACTTCATGTCCCAGCTCGCGCAGGGGATCGGCAACTCCAACGTCGTCTTCTTCCTCGAACTCGACTCGCTGATCACCGCCCCCTGCCTGAGCCACGCCCAGCTGGCGATCCGCGACGCGGAGCTGAAGTACGCCGTCGCCGCGCTGAACGCCGATCCCCACGTGCTCGTCTATCTCGACGGCGGGGCCGCCGATGCGGTCCCGTTCCGTCACATGGCCTCCCTCCTGCGCGGGGCCGGCGTGTCCCAGGCCCAGGGCTTCTTCCTCAACTCGACGCATTTCGACTGGACCAGTACCGAGATCCATTACGGCCAGGAGATCTCCCGGCTGCTCGGGGGAGCGCATTTCATCGTCAACACCGGCGAGAACGGCCGCGGCCCGCTGGCGCCCAAGCACCGCGTCGGTCACGGCAACGAGATCCTCTGCAACCCGCCCGGGCGCGGCCTGGGCCCGCTGAGCCTGTCCAACGATGTCGCCCAGCAGACCCAGTACCAGGGTCTCGACGGCCTGCTGTGGTTCACCAACCCCGGCGGCAGCGGCGGTCAGTGTGTCAAGGGAGCGCCGCCGACGGGCGTGTTCTGGCCCGCCTACGCCGTGATGCTCGTGCACAACTGGGTCGACGAGGTCAACGGCCCGCACTACTCGCTGGCGCACTCGCCGTTCGCGGTTGCCCACGGACGCCGCCACGGACGCCGCCAGGGACGCCGCCAGGGACGCCGCTGAGCGCAAAGCGCTCAAGCCTGCGGGGCGGCCTGCCGACAACGGTGGACAAATGTCACAACCGGTCTGTTGAGGAAATCGCCATGAGCCCCACCCGCACCCAGGCATACCGACGCGTGATCCAGACCCTGCGCGAACTCGGCCCGAGCAAGCTGCAGCCCGCCGAGCAGGATCGGATCCGGACGGCCGCCGACAACCTGATCTTCAGCTGCGACCTGTTCACCGACGAGGCGGCGCGCGAGGCGCTCGAGGACACCGAGCGGCTCTGCCGGCTGCTGGTCGAGTGTGGCCGCTGGGAGCGCGCCACCGCCGCAAGCCTGGTGTCAGACGTGCGCGCCTGCGGTCCCGAGCTCGAGATCGAGCTCGAGGCTGCCTAGCACACGCGTCCGCTGGCACCACCGCGCGCACCCGGCGGCTACAGCCCCGCTGCGAGCGCGGCCGCGAAGCCCTCGACGTCATCGGCGGTCGTGTCCCACGCGCACATCAGGCGCACCTCGCCGTGCTCGGCGTCCCAGTCGTAGAACGGCCACCTAGCTCGCACCGTGTTGGCGGCCGCGCTCGGCAGCACCGCGAACACCGCGTTGGCCTGCACGCGCTGGGTGATCCTGACGGCCTCGAACGTGCCCAGGCGCTGGGCGAGCAGCGCCGCCATCGCGTTGGCGTGCGCGGCGTTTCGCAACCACAGGTCGCCCTCGTACATCGCCACGAACTGCGCCGCCAGGTAGCGGCTCTTGGAGGCGAGCTGGAGCGTCTGCTTGCGCAGGTGGCGGGCGCCCCGAGCCAGCCCGGGCGCGAGGAACACCACGGCCTCACCGAGCAGCATTCCGTTCTTGGTCCCGCCGAGGCTGAGCAGATCCACGCCCGCGTCGGTGCTCAGCTCACGTAGGCCGCAGCCCAGCGAGGCGGCGGCGTTGGCCAGCCGACTGCCGTCGACGTGCAGCAGCAGCCCCAGCTCGTGGGCCGTTGCGGCCAGCGCCGCGATCTCGGCCGGCTCATACACCGTCCCGAGCTCCGTGCTCTGGCTGATGGTCACCAGCCGCGCCTGGACGGCGTGCTCATCGCCCACGCGATTGACGCTGGACCGGACGGCCTCCGGGGTCAGCTTACCGTCGGCGGTCGCGACGGTCAGCAGCTTCACGCCGGCGATCCCCTCCGGCGCGCCGCACTCGTCGACGTTGACGTGCGCCGACTGCGCGCAGATCACCGCCTCCCACGGCCGGCAGGCCGCGCGCAGGCAGACGACGTTGGCGCCCGAGCCGTTGAACACAAGCAGTGGCTCGGCCGCATCGCCGAGCTGCGCCCGCAGCGCCGACTCTGCCCGGGCGGTCCACGGGTCGGCGCCGTAGGCGACCGCGTGCCCGTCGTTGGCGGCCGTCAGCGCCGCCAGCACCTCGGGGTGCGCGGGCGCGTAGTTATCGGATGCGAAGGACTTCACGGGCGGGCGGTGGCATGACGAGAGGCGAGGCTACGCGACCGACCCGCAACCTTGCCGCCCGGGCGCTGTTGTAGCTTGAGCGCGGGCAGCGGCTTGCAGCTCCCGGCAGCGCTGCGCGCCATGATCACAGCGCGTCGCCGCAATCAGATCCGCACAGGCGACCAGCCAGATGCACGATTCAACGCTCTCACATCCGACCCGGTCCCGCGGGCGTGCGCATCGGGGCGCGGTGGCGGTGGCGATCGTCGCCGCGCTGGCCGTGCTCGCGCCGGTCGCGCCGGCGATCGCGGCAGCTCGCACCGCAGCCGTGATCTACCACGGCTACCGGGTCGTCGTGCCGGCCGGCTGGCCGGTGTTCAACCTCGCCACCGCGCCAACCACCTGCGTTCGCTTCAACCGTCACGCCGTCTACCTCGGAACGCCGGGTTCCGACCAACGCTGTCTGACGCCCGCGGCGGGGCGCACGGAGGCGATCCTGGTCTCGCCACTGGCCGCGCGCGGGCGGATGGCGCTGCCGGCGACCGCCGCGCGCGCCGGGCCGCGGTCAGAGCTGAGGTTGACGCTCCCCGTCGAGAGCGTGGAGGTGACGGCGACATGGGGCCGGCACCCGAGCGTGATCCGGCGAGCGCTCGGCCTGCGCTCGCTCGCGCCGGCGGCCCGGGCCACCAGCGCGCGACGCCCACCGTCGCAGGTCGGCTTCGCGCGGACGCTTGCGCGCGCCGTGGCCCACGCTCGGCACTCGGCACGTTCGGAGCGCGCCGCGGCGGGCCGGATGCACGGTGCGGCGGGCCAGATGCACACCGCGGCGAGATCGCATGCGGTCGGGGGACCGGTACCGGCACCGCCCGCCCCGGCGACGCCGGGCGCCGTGTACACCGGACCCGGCTTCGATGCCTGCTCCACCCCGTCCACGGCGACGATGAATGCCTGGGGCGCCTCTCCCTACCGCGCGATCGGGGTCTACATCGGCGGCGCCAACATGGCGTGCTCGCAGCCGAACCTGAACGCCACCTGGGTCGCGCAGGAGTCGGCCACCGGCTGGCACCTGGTCCCGATCTACGTCGGCCTGCAGGCGCCGTCCAACACCTGCGGCTGCGCCGGCATTTCCAAAGTGTCCGCGACGGCCGGCGCGCAGGGCGCCGCCGCGGCGCAGGACGCGGTCACCGACGCCCAGGCGACCGGCGTCGGTCCCGGCAACCCCCTGTACCTGGACATGGAGGGCTACAACCGCACCACGTCCAACACGGCCTCGGTGCTGGCGTTCGTCGCCGGCTGGACCACGCAGCTGCATGCCGAGGGCTATGGCTCGGGCGTCTACAGCAGCTCAGACTCCGGGATCGTCGACCTCGTCTCGCAGTACGGCACCTCCTATCCGGAGCCAGACGAGCTGTGGATCGCCAGCTGGAACGGCCAGGAGAACACCGACGACCCGAACGTGCCCGCCACCGAGTGGGCCTCCCATCAGCGCCTGCACCAGTACCGGGGCGCTCACAACGAGACCTACCAGCACGCCACGATCAGCATCGATGGCGACTACGTCGATGCGCCGACCGCCGCCGCCGGCAACGGTCCGGGAATCGCGCCGGCGCCGGCACCGGCACCGTCGCTGTCGATCTCGTCCGGGCCCGATGGCAGCGTCAGGCTGACG
>JBOGYE010000177.1:0-6233 GCA_050696635.1 Solirubrobacteraceae bacterium
TCCATCTCGCGCTCGACCAGGGTGCGGTTCGGCAGGTCGGTGAGCGCATCGTGGTAGGCCAGGTAGGAGAGCTGCTCCTCGCTGCGACGCCGTTCAGCGATATCCCGCAAGAACGCGTAGAAGAACGGGCCCTCCCCGACGCCGCCGGGCACGCGGGTGACGGTCACCTCGACCGGAAACTCGCTTCCGTCTCCGCGCAGCGCGCTGGTCTCGATCCGACGGCCGAGGATCGTCGAGTCGGGATTCTCGCGAGCCCTGCGGGCGAAACTGCGAAACACCTCGCGCAGCGCCGGCGCCACCAGCAACTCGGCGGCATCGCGGCCCAGCACGTCAGCGCTGTGGCGCCCGAAGGCCCGCTCGGCCGCGGGGTTGAACTCGATCACGCGGATGCTCTCGTCGACCGCGATCACGCAGTCCAGGGTGGACTGGATCAGGGCGCGGTTGCGCGCCAACGCCGCCTCGAGCGCCGTCAGCTGCAGCGAGCTCTCTACGGCCAGCGCGGCGTGCGCGGCCAGCGCGCTGAGCACCTCCAGCTCCGCGTCGGTCGGACGCAGGCCCGTGATCGGCTCATCGAGCGAGATGATTCCGAAGCGGAGTCCGGCGGCGCCGTCCAGCGGGGCGAACAGGGCGTCGTCCTCGTGCCAGTCAAGCTCCGAGCGCGTCGCCGGCGAACCGGGGAGCTCGGGCACGTACCAACGCACCGACGGGTCGTAGTTGATCTCGCCGGCCGGCACCAGGTAGACCCCGTGGCGCAGGAAACGCGCGTCCAGCAGCGGCTCCCAGGTCGCGGTGGGGGTGACATCGCCCAGCAGCGTCTCCCGCGCGCGCTCGTTGCCGTGGACCGCGACGACCTCGTAGTCGTCAGTCTCGGGCCGGAAGGCGTTGACGGCGACGGTCCGGAAGCGGAGCGCCTCCGACACCGTCTGCGCCACCGCGCGCAGCGTGTCGAGCGGCGACGGGTGGCTGCGCGTCAGCCGCGAGAGCTCCAGCAAGCCCCGCAGCGGCGCGGCCGCCTCGCCAGCGCGAACCGGCTCGCGCTCGCCTGCGCGCGCTGCCGAATCGCTCGGTCGGTCCATTGCCATCGCTCAATCGCCCACGTTCACGTTGGAGTTGGCCCAAGATATCGGCAGTTTCGGCGTCTTTCACGAGCTTTCGGTAACCATCGATCAGCCTGGTCGCAGCTGCGACAGCTTCGCCCAGCGAGCGTCCGGCGGACGCTCGTGCGCGTGCCCGGGCGCCGCCAGATTGAGATCGGCTCCGCACTCCGGGCACAGCCCGGCGCAATCGGGCCGGCACAGGATCTGCGCCGGCACGATCAACGCGAGCGCATCGCGCGCCCAGGCGCCGAGCTCCAGGACCCCGTCGTGCAGGTAGGGCGATTCGAGCTCCTCACCCTCACCCGGCTGGTCGACCTCGCGTGCGTCGGCCTCAAACACGGGCGCGGCCACGGCCAGACAGCGCACGCACGGACCGGTCAGATGCGCCGCAAAGCGAAGCCGTAGCGCGAACCCCTCGCCGGTCGTACGCGACACGTCAAGCGAAACCGGCAGCGGCTGGCGCTCGATCTCGTAGCGCTCCCCACCCAGCTCAAGCGGCGCCAAGCTCACGGCCAGCCCCAGGCGGCGGCCGCCGCCCGAGCTAAGCCGCAGAGCCCCGAGATCGATCGCGTCGGCGCGGGCGCGCATCCCCTGATGGTGCCACGGCCGAGATCGCGGCCCGCTCCAGCCACTCGACCGCGTGCAGCCGGCGCGGCTCGGCGGGCGCTGCGCGCTACTCGGCTGCGCGCAGCCGGCGCGGCCGGGGCGGCGCCCCGTCGAGCTCGGAGCCGAGATCGAGCTGCAGCTCGGCGGCGTTGACGCTGCGGCCGCTGACCGTCACCGGCTCGAGCGCCGGCAGCTCGCGTCCCTCGCCGACGGCACCGTGGTCGGCGAACCGGCGCGCGCTCGGCAGCACCCGGGCCTCGTAGGAGCCGACCGCCTCGTTGTAGGCCCGAACGGTGCTGTTCAGCCGGCCTCCGAGCGTCGCCAGCAGCGTCGAGAGCTTGACCAGCCGCGTGTGCAGCTCGCGCCCGAGCTCGGAGATCGCCTGGGCGGACTCGGCCACGCGCTCCTGCTGCCAGCCGTAGGCGACCGAGTGCAGCAATGCCAGCAGCGTCGTCGGCGTCGCGATCAGCACCCGCCGCGCCATCGCGTCCTCGATCAGGCTCGGGTCGGCCTCCAGCGCCGCCCCGTACAGGTGCTCCGCGGGCAGGAACATCACCACGACATCGGGCGTCGAGTCCATCCCCGCCCAGTAGGCCTTGTCGCCCAGGGCCTTGACGTGCTTGCGCAGCAGCCGCGCGTGATCGGCCAGATGGCGCTCGCGCTCGGACTCGTCACGCGCCTGGTAGGAGTCGAGCACCGCCTGCAGCGGCGCTTTGGCGTCGACCACGACGTGCTTGCCGCCGGGGAGGTTTACGATCAGGTCGGGTCGCAGCGTGCCCTCGTCGCCGGCCACCGACGACTGCTCAGCGAAGTCGCAGTGGCGCACCATTCCGGCCAGCTCGACCACGTTTCGCAGCTGCATCTGTCCCCACTGCCCGCGGGCATTGGGCTTGCGCAGCGCGGTCACCAGCGCGCCGGTCTCGGTCCGCAGCCGCTCGCCGGTCTCGCTCAGCGTCCGCAGCTGCGCCTCCAGACGCCCGCGCGACTCGCGCCGCTCCTGGTCCAGGCGAGTCAGCTGGCCATCGACTCGTCCAAGCTGATCGCGCAGCGGCGCGACTAGCTGCTCGACCGCCTGCTGGCGCTTCTCGAGATCGCCCCTGGCCTCGCTCTGCGTCGCCTGCAGCTGCGCCCGCGCCAGCTCGCTGAGCTGCGCCATGCTCGACTGCAGCGCCTCGGCGCTGAGCGCCTTGAACGACGCCGACAGGCGCTCCTGCGCGTCGGTGACCGCCGCCAGGCGCTGGGCTGCAAGCTCACGCTCGTGCCCAAGCGCCGTGCGCGCTCGATCGACCTCCAGCGTCAGTTCGCCGGCGCGCGCGGTCTCCGCGCCGAGCGCCCGCAGGCGTGGTCGCAGCGCGGCGGCGACGAGGCCGGCGCCGAGCAGCACACCGATTGCGAGCCAGAGAGCGTCCATGACCGGCTTCCCAGCATGGCGCGCGGGTCGGACGGAACGTGCGCGCGCGGCGGCCTGGACGGAACGAACGTGCGTGCGCGGCGGCCCTGCCTGCGCGGCGGCCCGAGCCGGGTGCGAGCGGCGGCTAGGAGACCTCGGCCGGCTCGTCCTTGCCGGCCAGGCGGTCGCGGCCTCGCTGGACCGCGGCGATGAACTTGCTCAGGTTGACCTCAAGCGTGTTGAGGATCTCGTCGGCGTAATCCTCGGCCCCAAGTCGGATCTCACGCTCCCGGGCGCGAGCGTCCTCGATGATGTCCTCGGCGGCGCGCTCGGCCTGCTTGGTGACCTCCTCGTCGGAGATCAGGCGCTCCTGACGCTCGCGCGCCTCCTTGACGATCCGCTCGGCCTCGCGCTTGGCCTCGGCCAGCATCTCCTGGCGCTCCTTGACGATCCACCGCGCCTGCTTGATCTCCTCGGGGATCGTGGCGCGCATCTGATCGAGGATGTCGTAGATCTCCTCCTTGTCCACGCGGACCTGGTCGGTCAACGGGACCGGTTTGGCGTTGTGGACGAGGTCGTCCAGCTTGTCGATCAGTACCAGAACGTCCATGGTTTGCTCGCTTCGGAGAGTTGAGAGGTTAGGACGCAGCCAGCGCCATGTGTTTCGTCAGCGGCCGAGCCGATCCTTCAAGGCCCGGGCCACCTCGTCGGGGACCAGCATGTCGATGTCTCCTCCGAACGTGGCCAACTCCTTGACGCCGCTTGACCGCAGAAAACTGTACTTGGGCGACGCCATCAGGTACACGGACTCGATCTCGGGCGCCTGGCGGCTGTTGAGCTGGTGCATCTCCATCTCGTATTCGAAGTCCGAGATCGCGCGCAGGCCCTTGACGATCGCCATCGCCTCCCGCTCGCGGGCGAAGTCCACCAGCAGGGTGCTGAAGGTCTCGATCGAGATGTTGGGCAGCTGGCTGGTCGCGTGGGCGACGAATTCGACTCGCTCCTGGGCCGAGAACAACGTCCCGCCCTTGCGCCAGGGCAGGTTGACGACGGCCACGACCACGGTGTCGAACATCGCCGAGGCGCGCCCGATCACGTCCAGGTGACCGTAGGTGACGGGGTCAAACGTCCCGGGACAGATCGCGGTGCGGTTATCGAGTGTCATCGCTGTGGGGTTGTTTTCGCGGCGTAGATTCGGATCAGCGTGTCGCCATAACGGCGCTCGTCAAGCAGGTCAAGCGGGTCAAGCGGGTCAAGCGCCAGCGCCAGCGGGCTGCGCCGGTCGCTCTCGGCGACCACCCGGCCACTGGCTGCCAGCACCGGCGCGAGCGCCCGGGTCAGCCGTGGCCCGAGGGCGACGGCCTGGCTGTATGGAGGGTCGAGAAACACGAGATCGTATTGACGAGCGTCGGCGCGTGCTGTCCGAAGGAACTCGAGCGCCGGCCGCCGCACCACCTCCGCCTCGATCGCCAGCGCGGCCAGGTTGCGCTGCATCGCGGCGATCGGAGCCGCCGCCCGGTCGACCAGCGTGGCGCTCCCCGCTCCCCGGGACAGCGCCTCGATCGCCAGCGCGCCCGAGCCGGCGAACAGGTCCAGCACGCGCACGCCGCCCACATCGCCCAGGATCGAGAACAGCGCCTCCCGGACCCGTTCCGACGTCGGCCGCGTGGCTCGCCCGCGTGGCGCTGCCAGCTCGCGCCCGCCATGACTCCCGGCGATCACGCGCATCGACTCATCCCGCCTGCGTCGCCACTCACGCCCAGCCACTCGTCAAAACCAGGCACTAATTCCCTCGTGAGCCCTCAGGGCGTCGGCGAGCAGCGTGTGCTCGGGCGCCGCCAGCTCAGGATCTGCGGCATCGAGCCGCTGGGCCAGCTCGCGCGCGCGCTCCTGCAGCTCGCGGTCGCGAGGCAGCTGCGCGGCGCGGAACTGGACGGCGCCGCTCTGGCGGGTGCCCGCCAGCTCTCCCTCGCCGCGCAGCTCCAGATCGATCTCGGCCAGCGCAAAGCCGTCGCCGTGCGCCGCCAGCGCCCGCAGCCGCGCCGAGCCACGCGGTCCGAACAACAGGCACAGCGACGCGTGCTCCCCCCGGCCGATCCGACCGCGCAGCTGGTGCAGCTGCGAGATCCCGTAGCGTTCCGCGTCCTCGACCAGCATCACGGTCGCGTTGGGGACGTCGATCCCGACCTCTATCACGGAGGTGGCGACCATCACGGCGGCCTCGCCGCCCGCGAACGCGGCCATCGCCGCATGCTTGTCGCTCGCGCTCAGCTGACCGTGCATCAGCACGACGCGGAAGTCGCGCAGCTCGCCGCCGCGCAGGCGCTCGTACTCGACCGTGGCCGCGCGGGCCGCGAGCGCCTCGGACTCGGACACCAGCGGGCAGACGACGAACGCCTGGCGGCCCGCGCGCAGCTCCTCCCGGATCCGGTCATAGGCGCGAGCCCGCTCGCGCTCTGAGGCGCACACGAACGTCTCGATCGGCCGCCGTCCCGCGGGCAGCTCGCGCAGCAGCGTGAAGTCGAGGTCGCCGTACTGCGACAGCGCCAGCGTGCGCGGAATCGGCGTGGCGGTCATGTGCAGCACGTGCGGAGCGCGGTCCGCCGGTGCCTTGGCGTCCAGCGCCGCCCGCTGGCGAACGCCGAACCGGTGCTGCTCGTCGACCACCGCCACCGCCAGCGAGTTGAAGCGAACCTCCTGCTCGATCAGAGCGTGCGTGCCGACGATCAGCGCCAGCTCGCCGGTTGCCAGCTTGCCAAGCAGGTCGGCGCGCCTGCGCGCCGGCGTCGAGCCCGTCAGCAGTCCCAGCGCCAGGGTCTCACCCGGCAGCAGCGCCTGGATCGTGGCGAAGTGCTGCTCGGCCAGCGGCTCGGTGGGCGCCATCAGCGCCCCTTGGCGGCCGTGCTCGACCGCCCGCAGCAGCGCGTACAGCGCCACGACGGTCTTGCCCGAGCCGACCTCGCCCATCAGCAGCCGCTGCATCGGACGCTCGCCGGCCAGGTCTGCGCCGATTCGGTCGATCGCCCGGCGCTGGTCGCCGGTCAGCGCAAACGGGAGCAGCGCTGTCAGCCAGCGCGCGGTCAGAGAGCCCTCGGCGCCCAGCGCCGGCGCGCGCGCGCCGGCGCTGCGCAGCCGCCGGC
>JBOGYE010000178.1:0-19853 GCA_050696635.1 Solirubrobacteraceae bacterium
CCCTTGGTCATGCCATGGATGCGGCCCTTGAACTGCTTGCGGTACTTGGTTTTCTTGGGAGACAGCATGATCGGACCCCTTAGGCGTTCGCGCCGTCGCGGCCACGGCCGCGGCCCGGGCCACGGTCGGGACGATCACGGCGATCCTCGCGGCCGCCGCCTTCGCCGGCCGGGCCGGATTCACTGGCCAGGCGCTTGTCCAACGCCATGGGATCGTGCTCCAGCACCTCGCCTTTGAAGATCCACACCTTCACGCCGATGATGCCGTAGGTGGTCTTGGCTTCCGAGAAACCGTAGTCGATGTCGGCGCGCAGGGTGTGCAGCGGCACGCGGCCGTCGGAGTAGCCCTCGGTGCGCGCCATCTCCGCGCCGCCGAGGCGACCGGAGACCTGGACCTTGACGCCCTTGGCGCCGGAGCGCATGGCGCTGGTGAGCGCGCGCTTCATCGCGCGGCGGAAGGCCACGCGGTTCTGCAGCTGCTCGGCGATGGACTGTGCCACCAGGCGCGCGTCCAACTCGGGGCGCTTGATCTCGAGGATGTTGACCTTGACCTGCTTGCCGGTGATCCGATGCAGGTCGCGCCGCAGCTGATCCACCTCTGAGCCGGACTTGCCGATCACGATCCCTGGCCGCGCGGTGTGGATGTTGACCTCCACCTCATTCGCGTTCTTGCGGATCGTGATGTCGGACAGGCCGGCATGCGACAGCCGGCCGATGATGTGGCGCCGGATCTCGGTGTCCTCGTGCAGGTAGTCGGCGAAGTTGCGCTCGTTGAACCAGTTCGACTTCCAGTCGTGGATGTAACCCACGCGGATCGACTCGGGATGAACTTTCTGTCCCATGTGGCGGTGATCAGTCCTTTGGCGTGAGCAGGATCGTTAGGTGGCTGGTTCGCTTGCGAATCTTGGCCGCGCGACCGCGCGCGCGCGGCCGGAAGCGCTTGATCGTCGGACCCTCGTCGGCGTGAATCGCCATCACGAACAGGTCCTCGCCGACGAGCTCGTGGTTGTGCTCGGCGTTCGCCACAGCGGATTCGAGCAGCTTGCTCCAATCCCGCGCGATCACCCTCGGCGTCAGAGCGAGGATAGCTCGCGCGTCCTGCACCGACTTGCCGCGGATGTTGTCGCAGACCAGCCGCGCCTTGCGCGCCGACGAGCGCACGTACTTGGCCTGCGCCCGAACCACCGGCGGCGGCAAATCGGGGTCAAGCTCGCCGCGACGGCGCGGGCGCGCGCGGGGCGCATCGACGGGCCCCTCGGCCTCCGGCTCCCCCTCCACGTCGTCTTCGGCCTCCTGCTCCCCCTCGTCCTCCACGTCGTCTTCGGCCTCCGGCTCCCCCTCGTCCTCTTCGGCCTCCGGCTCCTCATCCTCAGCGGCCGCCGAGGCGGACGCAGGTCCTGGATCTGCCGTCTCAGCCACGACGGGCTCGTCGGTGGCCGCCTTGCGCCGCCGGCGGCGCTTAGGAGCCGGCTCCTCGGCCTCCTCGGCGCCCGCCGACTCGGCGTCTGGGGCTTGAGAGGACTCGGCGGAGGGTGCCGTCTCGCCTGCGCCCTCGTCCTCGGCGGACGCCGAGTCGGGGACAGACGCCGGCGGCACTTGCGCTTCCTGCGGCACGCTCTCGGCGGCGGACCCGGCAGCGGTGCCGCCGGAGTCTGCCTCCGTCTCAGCGTCCTCGGAAGGCGTCAGATCGTCAGGGCTCATCGCCTCCTACCAGTTCCCGCATGCCCCCGGTACAACCGCGTCGGCGCAAATTCCCCGAGCTTGTGTCCGACCATCGACTCCGACACGAACACCGGCACATGCTTGCGGCCGTCGTGGACGGCGATCGTGTGCCCCACCATCTCGGGGAAGATCGTCGACGCCCTCGACCAAGTGCGGACCATTCGCTTCTCGCCCGAGGCGTTCATCGCCTCGATCCGCATCATCAGCCGCTCCTGGACGAACGGACCCTTCTTGCTTGATCGGCTCATCTACGCTCCTCCGCGCAGATGACGGAATTACCGCCGTCTCTGACGGCGTCTGGCCGCGCCTGACGCCACCCGTGGGAATCGCCGATGCTTCGGCATCGACTCATCCCACGTGCATCGCCAGCCGCGCCTAGCCACTCGTCAAATCCACCCACTATTTCTCTCGTGAGCCCTTAGAGCACGGCGCGGGCACGCGCCAGCCTGACCGCCCCCGACAGCGTCTGCAGGTCGTAGGCCGCCTGGTGGCGATGACCGTTGATGAAGAACGTCGGCGTCCCCGAGACTCCGCTGCGATCGGCCGACTCGATGTCCTCGGCGATCCGCGAGGCGCCCTTCCGCCTGCGCAGGTGCTCCTTGAAGCGCTCGAGGTCGAGCTCCAGGTCCCGCGCGTAGCCGATGATCGCGCGCAGCGTCAGCTCGCCCTGGTGGGAGAGCATCGTGTCGTGCATCTCCCAGAACCTGCCCTGCGCGGAGGCCGCCTCGGAGGCCTCGGCCGCCAGCTGAGCGTGACGGTGCACGTCCGACAGCGGCAGGTGACGCCAGACGTAGCGCAGCTCTCCGAAGTCGGCCAGCAGCTCGCGGATCACGGCCTCCGCCTGACCGCAGTAGGGACACTCGAGATCGCCGTACTCGAGCAGGGTGACGGTTGCGCCGGCCGGGCCGCGGATGTGGTCACGCTCGGGGTCGACCGCCACCGCCAGATCGACGATCGCGTCGGCGCTGCCGACCAGCGCCCGGACGCGCGCGCGGCGCGGGAGGCGCGCGGTCAGCTGCACGACCCCCCAGGTCAGCGCCGGCGCCACGATCAGCGTCGTCAGGATCCCCAGCTTCGCCTCTGCCAGCGCCGGGCCGCGGAAGGCGAGCGTCGCGATCAGCAGCGAGACCGTGAAGCCGATGCCGGCGATCGCGCCACCCCCAAGCACCGAGGCCCAACCGACCGGCGGCACGATCCGGCCGCGGCTGGCGCGGTTGACCAGCGCCGTGCCGCCCGCGATCCCGAGCGGCTTGCCGATCACATAGGCGAGCAGGATCCCGAGCGTCACCGGGGCGCCATAGGCGTGGGCGAGGAACGAGCCGCTGATCTGAAAGCCGGCGTTGGCGAGCGCGAACAGCGGCACCACTAGATAGCTCGTGAACGGATGGAACAGGTGCTGCCAGCGCTCGTTGGGGGAGATCGCCGAGCGCAGCCCGGCGCTGACCGACTGCTGCTGCTGCGAGCTCGGCTGCTCGCGAAACACGCGAAACAGGTCGGTCGCGTGCGCCAGATCCTCGCGCGCGGCCGGGTAGGCGATCGTCATCAGCCCGATCGCCAGCCCGACCACCACCGGGTCGATCCCGGAGCGCTCGAGCGCCACCCAGGCGACGAGCCCGAGCAGCGCGTACGGGGCTCCGTTCTGCACGCCCCGCAGCACCGCCGCGCCGAGCACGACGAAGGCGCCGACGGCGACCGCCAGAGCCACGGCGTCGACCGAGCTCGTGAACGCGACCGCGATCACGCCCAGCGCCACCAGGTCGTCGACCACCGCCACGGTCAGCAGGAACGCCCGCAGGCTGTTGGGGAAGCCGCGCCCGACGATCGCCACCAGTCCGAGCGCGAACGCGGTGTCGGTCGACATCGCCGCGCCCCACCCGCCTCTCGCCGCGCCGCCGCGGTTGATCGCCACGAAGATCGCGATCGGAACGAGCATCCCGCCGACGCCGGCGACGAACGGCAGCGCCAGGCGGCGGCGGTCGCGCAGCTCGCCGAGGTCGAACTCGCGCCGAGCCTCGAGCCCGACAACGAGGAAGAACAGGCTCATCAGCCCGCTGTTGACCCACCCCCGCAGCCCCAGCGCAATGCGGGCGTTACCGACGCTGACCGCCAGCGTCGTGGACCAGACGCTGTCGTAGGAGGCCCGGTCGGCGTTGGCCCAGACCAGCGCCGCGACCGTGGCCCCCAGCAGGATCGCGGCAGAGCCCGACTGCGTGCGCAGGAACTCGCGCAGCGGCTCCTCGAGGCTGCGCGCCCAGGCACTGCGAGACGGCGCCGGGCCCGCCGTTGCCTGCTCGGAGCCCAAGCTCCCAGAACCGATTGGAACGTCGGCCGCACTCACGGCAGCCCAGGGTAGGGCCCGTGTGTCCTAGGATGCCAACGACAGGATTTCTGAACACCGTGTTTAGGAGCAGACATGGCAGCCACCGCACCGCTCATCTTCGACTCGATCCGGACCCCGCGCGGGCGGGGCAAGGTCAACGGATCGCTTCACTCGGTCAAGCCGGTCGATCTGGTCGTCGGGCTGATGCACGAGGCGCTGAGCCGCAACCCCGAGCTCGATCCCGCGCGGGTGGACGATGTGGTGCTCGGCTGCGTGACCCCGATCGGCGATCAGGGCGCCGACATCGCCAAGACCGCCGCGGTCAAGGCCGGCCTGCCTGACACGGTCGCCGGCGTGCAGCTGAACCGCTTCTGCGCCTCGGGCCTGGAGGCCGTCAACATCGCGGCCCAGAAGGTCGCCTCGGGCTGGGAGGACCTGGTGCTGGCCGGCGGCGTGGAGTCGATGAGCCGCGTTCCGATGGGCTCGGACGGCGGCGCCTGGGCGATGGACCCCGAGACCGCCTATGACACCTCGTTCGTGCCACAGGGGATCAGCGCCGACCTGATCGCGACGATCGAGGGCTTCAGCCGCGACGAGGTCGACGCCTACGCTGCGCGCTCGCAGGAGCGCGCCAGCGCTGCGCAGTCGGAGGGCCGCTTCGACAATTCGATCATCCCGGTGCTCGACCTCAACGACCACGTGGTGCTGCAGCGCGACGAGCACATCCGCCCGGGCACGACGGTCGAAACGCTGGCCGGGTTGAAGCCGTCGTTCGCGGGGATCGGCGAGATGGGCGGCTTCGACGCGGTGGCGCTGCAGAAGTACCACTGGGTCGAGAAGATCGACCACGTCCACACGCCCGGCAACTCGTCCGGGATCGTCGACGGGGCCTCGCTGGTGGTGGTCGGCAACGAGCGGACGGGCTCCGAGCTGGGGCTGCGCGCCCGGGCGCGGATCCTCGCCACGGCGGTCTCGGGCGCCGACCCGACGATCATGCTGACGGGTCCCGCGCCGGCCTCGCGCAAGGCGCTGGCGAAGGCGGGGCTGACGGTGCAGGACCTCGACCTGGTCGAGATCAACGAGGCGTTCGCCGCGGTCGTGCTGCGGTTCGTGCGCGACATGGGCCTCGATATGGAGAAGGTCAACGTCAACGGCGGCGCGATCGCGATGGGCCACCCGCTCGGCGCGACCGGGGCGATGATCCTCGGCACGCTGGTGGACGAGCTCGAGCGCACCGGCGGCCGCTACGGACTGGCGACCCTGTGCATCGGCGGCGGGATGGGGATCGCGACCGTGGTGGAGCGGATCTGATGGGCGACAACGGCACGATCCGTTGGCAGCGCGGCGACGACGGGATCGTCGTGCTGACCCTCGACGACCCGTCGCAGTCGGCCAACACGATGAACGCCGCCTACCTGGAGTCGATGCGCGCGACCCTCGACCGGCTGGAGGCGCAGCGCGACCAGATCACGGGCGTGATCATCACCTCGGCCAAGAAGACGTTCTTCGCCGGCGGCGATCTTCGCGACCTGCGCACGGCCACCCCCGCGAGCTCCGAGCAGGTGGCGGAGTTCGTGCGCGAGAACAAGTCGCTGCTGCGCCGGCTGGAGACGCTGCGCAAGCCGGTCGTGGCCGCGATCAACGGCGCCGCGCTCGGCGGCGGGCTGGAGATCTGCCTCGCCTGCCATCACCGCGTGCTGCTCGACGACTCCAAGGCCGTGCTCGGCTTCCCCGAGGTCACGCTCGGACTTCTCCCGGGCGCTGGTGGCGTCGTGCGATCCGTGCGGATGCTGGGGATCGCCAACGCTCTTCTGCAGTTGCTGCTCCAGGGCCAGCGGCTGGCACCCGCCAAGGCGCTGGAGATCGGGCTGGTGGACGAGACCGTGGCGACCCGCGACGAGCTGGTGCCGACGGCGCGCGCCTGGATCGCCGCCAAGGCCGGATCGGGCGAGGAGGTCGTGCAGCCCTGGGACGTGAAGGGCTACAAGATCCCCGGTGGAACGCCGTCGACGCCCGCTTTGGCCGCAAACCTGCCGGCCTTCCCGGCCAACCTGCGCAAGCAGATCAAGGGGGCCAACTACCCGGCGCCGCACCACATCATGGCGGCCGCGGTCGAGGGCGCCCAGGTCGACTTCGACAGCGCTTCCGAGATCGAGGGCCGCTACTTCGTCGACCTGGTCTGCGGCCAGGTGTCCAAGAACATGATCCAGGCGTTCTTCTTCGACCTTCAGCGGGCGACCGGCGACCGCGGCCGGCCGGAGGACTCCGAGCCATTCGCGCCGAGCAAGGTGGTCGTGCTGGGCGCGGGGATGATGGGCGCCGCGATTGCCTACGTGTGCGCCAAGGCGGGCCTGCAGGTCGTCCTGAAGGACGTCTCGGTTGACGCCGCGGCGCGGGGCAAGGACTACTCGCGCAAGCTGGTCGACAAGGCCGTCGGGCGTGGGCGCTGCACCCAGGAGCAGGCCGACGAGCTGCTGGCACGGATCACGCCGAGCGCCGATCCGGCGGACGCCGCGGGCGCGGAGTTGGTGATCGAGGCGGTGTTCGAGGATCCGGCGGTCAAGGCTGCCGTGTTCGCGGAGATCGAGCCGCATCTGGCGCCCGACGCGCTGCTGGGCTCAAACACCTCGACGCTGCCGATCACCGAGCTGGCGACCGGCGTGACGCGCCCCGCGGACTTCATCGGACTGCATTTCTTCTCGCCGGTGGACAAGATGCCGCTGCTGGAGATCATCCGCGGCGAGCAGACGTCGGACGAGACGCTGCACGGGGCGCTCGATCTGGCCAAGCTGATCCGCAAGACACCGATCGTCGTCAACGACAGCCGCGGCTTCTTCACCAGCCGCGTGATCGGCACGTTCATCAACGAGGGGATCAGCATGCTGACCGAGGGCGTTCCGGCGCCGACGATCGAGCAGGCGTCCTCGCAGGCCGGTTACCCCGCGCCGGTGCTCCAGCTCTCAGACGAGCTGAACATGAAGCTGATGCGCAAGATCCGCAACGCCGCGCGCACGGCCGCGCAGGCGTCGTCAAGCGGGTGGGACGCGCACCCCTCCGAGCAGGTGATCGACCGGATGCTGGACGAGTTCGAGCGCCCCGGGCGGTTGGAGGGCGCGGGCTTCTACGCCTACGAGGACGGTACCCCGCAAGGGGGCACAGGCAAGCGGGTCGGCCTGTGGCCCGGGCTGGCGCAGGCGTTCCCACCGGTGGACGACCCGTCGTCGATCTCGCTGTCAGACCTCGAGGAGCGGATGATGTTCGTCGAGTCGCTCGAGGCCGTGCGGTGCATGGACGAGGGCGTGATCGAGTCGGTCGCGGACGCCAACATCGGCTCGATCATGGGGATCGGCTTCCCCGCTTGGACCGGTGGCGTGCTGCAGTACATCAACGGCTATGCGGGCGGCGTGGCGGGCTTTGTGGCCCGTGCGCGCGAGCTGGCGGCGCGCTACGGCGAGCGCTTCGAGCCGCCGGCGTCGCTGGTGGCGCGCGCGGAGCGCGGCGAGAGCTATGCCGATGCGGACGCCGAGGAGCTGGTCGCCACCGGCTGAGGGCCGGCCGCGTGCGCGGCGTGCGGTGGTTTGACCCCTCGGGAGGGCGGGTAGGACCGCCGCCGGAGGGGAATGACGGCCACCGCTTCTGACGAAGAACGGCAGACGTTCAGCCCGGAGGACACCCCCGGCGGGCTCCGGCGAGACATGGGGCGGATCGCGCTCCTGTACGCCGGAATCGGCTCGATCATCGGCTCCGGCTGGCTGTTCGGCGCCTTCAAGGCCGCCGGGATCGCGGGACCGGCGGCGATCCTGTCATGGGCGATCGGCGCGATCATGATCATGCTGATCGGTCTGACCTACGCCGAGCTGGGGCCGATGTTCCCCGTCTCCGGCGGCGTCGCGCGCTTCCCGCACTACTCGTTCGGCTCGGCGACCAGCTTCATCATGGGGTGGATCACGTGGCTGGCGGCGGCCAGCGTGGCACCGGTAGAGGTCGAGGCGGCGCTCAACTACGCCTCCAACAACGTCGGCGGACTGGCCCATCTGAGCAAGGCGGCGGGCGGCAACCCGGTGCTGACGTTCCCGCTCGGCTACGTCGTCGCCTGCCTCGGGATGGCGTTCTTCGTGTGGGTCAACTTCCGCGGGATCAGATGGTTCGCGCGGCTCAACAATCCGATCGTGTCCTGGAAGCTGCTGATCATCTCGATCGTGATCGTGGCGTTCCTGGTGACGAAGTTCCGCGCCGGCAACTTCTCGGACTTCGGTGGCTTCGCGCCCGATGGCGCGCACGGGATCTTCGAGGCGATCGCCACCGCCGGGATCGTGTTCTCGTTCCTAGGCTTCCGTCAGGGGGTGGAGCTGGCGGGCGAGACCGACAATCCGTCACGCAACATCCCGTTCGCGATCATCGGCTCAGTCGTGATCACGGCGATCATCTACATCCTGCTGCAGGTGGCGTTCATCGGCGCCGCGCCGGTGGGCGGCCCCGGGGGCCTGCGGGCCGTCGGCTGGACGAACCTCAGCTTCGCAAACGACTTCGGCCCACTGGCGGGGATCTCGCAGCTGATCGGGCTGTCGTGGCTGGCGACCGTGCTGTACATCGACGCGGTCGTGTCGCCGGGCGACACCGGGCTGATCTACACGACGGTGACCGCGCGGATCTCGCACGCGATGGCGCGCAACCGCAACGTCCCCTCAGAGCTCGAGCGCACCACCGACGCAGGCGCGCCGATCAGCGGGCTGATCCTGGCCTTCATCGTCGGGATGATCTTCTTCCTCCCGTTCCCGGGTTGGCAGAAGCTGATCGAGTTCATCACCTCGGCGACCGTTCTGTCGTTCGGCACCGGCCCGCTGGTGCTGATGGCGATGCGCCGCCAGCTGCCCGCCATGGAGCGCAAATTCCGCCTGCCGGGCGGTCATGTGGTCCCGTTCTTGGCCTTCTTCTCGTCCAACATGATCGTCTACTGGGCCGGCTGGGACACGAACTGGAAGCTTTACCTGGCGATCGTGCTGGGGCTGGTGCTGTACGGGGTCAACGTGGTCTTCGGTCGCGAGCGGCTGCCGCGGCTGGACCTGCGCTCCGCGATCTTCATCGTGCCCTGGCTCGGCGGCCTGTGCCTGATCTCCTACCTCGGCAACTACCCGGAGAAGTCCGGCGGCGCCGGCAACCTCGCCGTGTTCGGAACCAGCGGGCTGGCGCTGGTGTGGGCCGCACTGGCGATCCTGGCGTTGTCGGCCGTCTCCTACGTGCTGGCGATCGCGCTGCGGCTGCCCGACGAACGGGTCGCCGAGCAGGTCAAGGGCGTGCCGCCGGTCGTGCACCGCTGACGCACCGCGGTCGCACACCGCTGACGCGCCGGCGCGCGACGGGGCGCAGCGCGTGGGTCAGTACAGGCCCTGCCGGCGCGCGTAGCGAGCGGTCCGCTCGCGCTCATAGCCATCGGCGTCGAATGACGGGGCGCTGAGCGAGCGCAGGATGTCCCCCGAGCGCGGCAGCTGCGAGCGCTCGATGTGGTGCTCCGGGTTCCACAGCTCCGAGCGCATGATCGCCTTCGGGCACTGCGTGTAGGCCTGCTCGATGTCAATCAGCAGGCCCACGGTCGGCGTGCGTCCGTCGATCGCGCAGGGCGCCAGCAGGTCCGGGTCCTCGACGATCCTGGCCCGGCCGTTGACGCGAAACGTGTCGCCGACGCCCGGAATCAGGAACAGCAGCGCAATCCTGTCGTCGTGCAGGAGGTTGGTCAGCGTGTCGGCGATCCGATTGCCCGGGCGCTCGGGGATCAGCAGCCTGCGCTCGTCCAAGATCCGGACGAAGCCGGCAGGATCGCCGCGGGGAGAGATGTCCAGGCCGCCGTCGGGACGGCCCGTGGCCACGCAGACGAACGGCGAGCGTTCGATGAACTGGCGCGTGAGCTCGTTCAGGCGGTCGGCGAGCTTGAGCAGCACCGTGTCGGTCGGCCCGCCCCCGATCGCGTCGCGCAGGGCGGGCTCGTCGGTGATCGCGGTCACTCGCTCAGTGTAAGGAAGCGTCGGAGATGGGCGGGGAGCCAGCGATGCAAGGACGCAGGACCGAAGCTGTAGCAGCTACAGCGAGGTCCGAGGACGCCGCAGCGCGCAGCTCATCCGGCCATCTCAGCCACCGGTTGTTCGTGGACGCTTCCGAAGTGCGCCGTGGCAAGCGGGCGGTCGAACGCCAGCGCCTCCAGCGCGCGATCGATGTCAGCCTCGTCGTTGTACAGGTGCGGACTGATCCGGACGCGCCCGGCCCTTACCGAGACCCGAACGCCGGCGCCGGCGAGGCGCTGCGCGGCGTCAGGGTCCGCGTCGGTCGACACGATCGCCGAGTCGGTGGCCGGCAGTCGCAGGCCACAGCGCAGGCGGTTGGCAAGCGCGACGTCGTGGTCGTAGATCCGCTGTATGCCGACGTCCTGGAGCAACTCCAGGCTCGCGGCCGTGGCGTGCCAGCTCAGCCATGCCGGCGAGACGTCAAGCCGGCGGGCGTTTGCGGCCAGTCGCAGCGGCAGTCCGTAGCAGGCCTCCCACGGTTGCGGCGCTGCATACCAGCCGGCGCTGATCGGCCTCAGACGCTCCAGCGCCTGAGGTCGAATCGCCATCAGCGCGGTGCCGCGCGGACTGGACAGCCACTTGTACGCGCCGCTGACCAGCACGTCGAACGGTGCCGTGTCCAGCGGCAGCCAGCCGCTGGCCTGGGTGGCGTCCACCACCGTCAGCGCCCCGTGCGCGGCCGCCGCTGAGCCGATCGCCTCCAGGTCGGCGACGCGCCCGTCCGCGGACTGCACCGCCGACACCGCGACCACGTCGGTGCGGCTGTCGATCGACCCCGCCAGCGCGTCGAGCCCGGTCGCCCGCACGTCCGCGCCCGCGGCCGCGGCCGCGAACGGGAACAGCAGCGAGCTGAAATCGCCCTCCGCGGTCAGGACCCGAGCGCCACGCGGCAGCCCGGCGGCGATCGCGGCGACCAGCGGCGAGACCTGGTGGCCGATCGCGACCTCGCCGGCACCGACGCCGTGCAAGCGCGCGAACGATGCCCGGGCGCGCGCGATCGCGTCCTCGGCGGCGCCGGGGTCATAGTTGCCGACCGCCCACTGCTGCGTGACCTCGTGCAGTGCGGCCACCGCCGCGCGGGGCGGCAGGCCGTACGTGGCGCTGTCCAGGTAGCAGCCGGCCGGGTCGAACTCTGCGCTGAGGCGTGGCACGGTGCAAGCGTGACACCGCGCGGTCATCAGCGCAATCGAGAGTTCGGTGTCTGACTATAAGTTGTATTGATAGAGTGGCGACTCGTGCTCGACGTGCGCCGGCTCAGGGTGCTGCGCGCTGTCGCGCGGGAAGGCTCGCTTTCGGGCGCCGCGCGGGCGCTTGACTACACGCAGCCGGCGGTCAGCCATCACATCGCGCGATTGGAGGAGGAGGTCGGAACGTCGCTGCTGCGGCGCACGCCACGAGGGATGGCTGTGACCGACGCCGGGGCGGCGCTCGTGGCGCACGCCGACGCACTGCTGGCGCGGCTGGCCGCGGCCGAGGACGAGGTCGCAGCGATCGCGCAGCTGCGCGCGGGCCGGGTGCGACTGGCCGCCTTCCCGAGCGGCGCCGCAACACTGGTGCCGGCGGCCGCGCGGGCCCTGCGGGAGCGCCACCCGCAGATCGCGGTTTCGCTGGTCGAGGCCGAGCCGCCGGAGGCGGTGGCGCTGCTGCGCGAGGGCGAGGTCGACCTGGCGCTGGCGTTCGACTACCCGGAGGCCGACGCGGCGCCCGGCGGCGAGCTGACCGTCGTCGAGCTGATGGCCGAGGAGCTGCTGGCGGTGCTGGGACCCGACGGGCCAGGGCGGCGCGGTGCCGGGCGCGCGCGCAGGATCGACCTGGCGCGGCTGGCGGACGAGACCTGGATCGCCGGCTGCGAGCGCTGCCGGGCGCACCTGCTGCACCTCGCGCGCCAGGCCGGGTTTGAGCCGGAGATCGCGTACGCGACCGACGACTACGTGACGGTGCAGGGGCTGGTGGCCGCCGGGCTCGGGGTGGCGCTGCTGCCCGAGCTGGCGCTGTCGGCCGCGCGGCGGGCGGACGTGACGGTCGTGGGGCTGACGCCGCCGGCTGCGCGCCGGATCGTGGCGGTGCTGGCGGCGGGTCCGCGGCATCCGCCGGCGGTCACGGCGATGCTGGCGGCGGTGCAGGCGGCCGCCGCCGCGCGCGACCGCTCCTGAGAACCCGGAGGCTGTCGATCGCCCCTGCGCCGGAGAGTGTCGATCGCCCCCGCGCCGAAGAGTGTCGAGCGCCCGCGCGCCGGAGGCTGTCGAGCGCCCCTGCGCCGGGGGCTTTGGGGAGTTAGTGGGGCTATGTCTTACTAACGCCCCAGACCCCTATTCTATGCTCGGCTCGTGAACGATGCGCTGCTTGATCAGCAGCTGCGGTACTACCGCGCACGTGCAGGCGAGTACGACCGCTGGTGGCTACGCCAGGGCCGCTACGACCGCGGACCCCAGGCCAACGCCCGCTGGTTCGATGAGGTCGCCGAGCTCGAGCGGGTGCTGGAGCGCTTCGATCCGCGCGGACGCGTGCTCGAGCTGGCCGGCGGCACTGGGCTGTGGACCCAGCGGCTCGCCCCGCTCGCACAGCAGCTGACGGTCGTCGATGCCGCCCCGGAGGTGCTCGAGCTAAACCGCGCACGGGTCGCTGACCCATCGGTGCGCTACGTGCACGCCGATCTGTTCGCCTGGGAGCCCGAGCCTGGCGCCTACGACGCCTGCGCGTTCGCGTTCTGGCTCTCGCACGTCCCGTCCGATCGCTTCGCGGCGTTCTGGGACATGGTCGGCACCGCGCTCGCGCCCGGCGGCCGGGCGCTGGTGATCGACAGCGCGCGCACGCCGCTGTCGACGGCCGCCGACCACCGCCTCTCGGGGGACGGGGAGGGCGAGACGATGACCCGCCGGCTCGACGACGGCAGCGAGTACGAGATCGTCAAGCGCTTCTACGAGCCGGCCGCGCTGGTGGACGAGCTGGCCGCGCTGCGCTGGGAGGCTTTGGCTCAGAGCACCGGCGAGTTCTTCATCTGGGCGGTGGCCGAGCCGTCCAGGAACCGCACAACTTCGGCCTGAGTCCGCAGCCTCACGGCGGCGGCGCCCATCGGCGCTGCTCGGGCGCGCGACCGTAGATCCCGCCGATCAGCAGTTGACGCAGCGGTGCAACCAAGCTGGCCTGGTCCGGCAGCGCCGGGCTGGCCCCGCAGCCCGCGACGTGCAGCGCGCGCTCCACCGTCCACACCAGCGACGCGGCCAGCGCGCGGCTGTCGGCGCCTGGCGGTGCCAGTCCTGCTGCGCGGTCCGCGTCGATCACCGACGCAAGCCGGGAGGTCAGCTGACCGTGTAGCGACAGCCACAGCGCGCGCAGCCGCGGGATCGCCGGCCATTCCTCGGCGATCGCGATCAGCAGCGGCGCGTCACGCGCCCAGGCCGCTGCGAGACTGCTCAGCCCCTGGTCGATCGCCTCGTCCGGGCTGCGCTCGCCGCGCGCGAACACCGGCGCCAGCTGCTCGGCCAGGCGGGCGCCGACGCTCTGCACCAGCTCCACGACAACGTCCTCCTTGGAGTCGAAGTGCTCGTAGAACGAGGTCCGGCCGACCCGGGCGGCGTCGAGGATCTGGGCGACGCTGAGGTCCGCCAGCGACGTGTCTCGCAGCAGCTCTGAGGTCGCGTCGAGCACCGCCGCGCGGGTCCTGGGGCGGCGTCCGCGCCGCTGCGGCCCCGCCGCTGAATCGGCGGCCCTTCGCGACCTCGCGGCCACGGGCTCACACCCCCAGCGAGCGACCGATGATCTCCTTCATGATCTCGGTGGCGCCGCCGTAGATGCGCGTCACGCGGGCATCGACGAACGCGCGCGCGATCGGGTACTCGAGCATGTAGCCGTAGCCGCCGTGCAGCTGGACGCAGCGATCGACGACCCGACCCTGCATCTCGGTCGCCCACCACTTGGCCATGGCGGCATCCTGCGGCGTCAGCTCGCCACGGTTGAGCGCCAGCACGGCCTGGTCACAGAAGACCGTCGCCAGCTCGACCTCGGTCGCCATCTCGGCCAGCGCGAAGCGGGAGTTCTGAAACGAGCCGATCGTCTGCCCGAACGCGGTCCGCTGCCCGACGTACCCCAGCGCGGCACGCAGCGCGCCGCGCGCCGCGCCGACCGCCGAGATCGCGATGCTGAGTCGCTCCTGCGACAGGTTGGCGGTCATCTGGCGAAAGCCCTGCCCCTCCTCGCCGAGCCGGTTGCGCACCGGCACGACCAGGTCGTGGAAGAACAGCTCGGCCGTGTCCTGCGCGTGCTGGCCGACCTTCTCCAGGTTGCGCCCGCGCTCGAAGCCCTCCATCCCGCGCTCCACGATCAGCAGCGAGATGCCGGCATGGCGCTGGGAGGGGTCGGTCTTGACGGCGGCGATCACCAGGTCGGCGTTGATTCCGTTGGTGATGAAGGTCTTGGAGCCGTTGACGACGTAGTGGTCGCCGTCGCGGATCGCGGTCGTGCGCAGCCCCGCCAGGTCGGAGCCCATCTCCGGCTCGGTCATCGCGATCGCGGTGATCAGCGACCCGTCGGCGATCCCCGGCAGCCAGCGCTCGCGCTGCTCGTCGTCGCACAGGTCCATGAAGTAGGGCAGGCAGATGTCGTTGTGGAGCGTCAGCCCAAGCCCGCTGCCGCCAGCCCCCGCGACCGCCAGCTCCTCGCCGAAGATCTGGTTGAAGCGGAAGTCCGCCACCCCGGCGCCGCCGTAGCGCTCGGGCACCTGCATCGCCAGCATCCCCTTGGACGCCGCCGCCGCGAACAGCTCGCGTCCGACGATCCCGTCGGCCTCCCAACGCTGCTGGTTAGGGGTCACCTCCTCGGCGACGAACCTGGCCACCGACTCGCGGAAGTCGAGGTGCTCAGGCTCGAACATAGTTCTGCGCATCCCGTTAGTCTCGCAAAGGTGACGCTGACCGAGCCGATGCAGACCCGACAGGGGGCGCGCGACGCCGTGCTGGCCGCGGCCGAGCGGCTGCTGCGCGAGCGCCCGCTGCACGAGCTCAGCGTCGCGGACCTGATCGAGGCGGCCGCCATCTCGCGCTCGAGCTTCTACGCCCACTTCGGCTCAAAGACGGCGGTGATCGCCGAGTGCCTGAGCCAAGTGCTGGATCAGATCACGCTCGCCTTCGCACCGCTGCACGCCCGGGCCGGTGGCGACGATCTCGAGATCGCGATCCGCGGCAGCGTGCAGCGCTGGGTGGCGGTCTGCGAGCGCCACGGCGCGCTGCTGCGCGCAGTCAGCGAGCAGTGGCCCCACGACGAGCGGCTGCGCGAGCTGTGGAGCGGCATGCTGGCGACGGTGGCAGCCGGCACCGCCAGGGTCGTACGCGACGCGCGCGCCGCCGGCCGCGCGCCGTCCGGCGCCGATCCGCTGGCGCTGGCGGCATGCCTGACCTGGGGCTTCGAGCGCGTGCTGCACGTCTCGCTCGCGGGCGGCGCGGCAGGACTGCCACAGCCGGCGGCGATCGCCGAACCACTCGCGCAGATGATGCTCGGCGGTCTGTTCGGCGCGGCGCCGGACTGGCCCTGACGGGAGCCCTGATCCGCGCCAACCGGCAGACTTGCGCGCGTGAGCGCTGAGCGAGATCGCCTGCTCGAGGTGCCGCGGGGACGGTCTCCGTGGCGCCGCTGGGGCCCGTACCTGAGCGAGCGGGCCTGGGGCACGGTGCGCGAGGACTACAGCGCCGACGGCGACGCGTGGGCGTCGTTCCCGTTCGAGCACGCGCGCATGCGGGCCTACCGCTGGAGCGAGGACGGCCTGGCGGGGATCTGCGATGACCGGCAGCTGCTGTGCTTCGCGCTGGCGTTCTGGAACGGGCGTGATCCGATCCTCAAGGAGCGTGCGTTCGGGCTCACCGGGCCGCAGGGCAACCACGGCGAGGACGTCAAGGAATGCTGGTTCTACCTGGACAGCACGCCCACGCACTCGTGGATGCGCTGGCGCTACATGTACCCGCAGGACGAGTTCCCCTACGAGCGGCTGCTGGCCGAGAACGCGGCGCGGGGCCGCGATCAGCCGGAGTTCGAGCTCGTCGATACGGGCGTGTTCGACGGCGGTCGCTACTGGGAGATCACCTGCGACTACGCCAAGGCCGGCCGCGACGACCTGCTGATCCGGATCACCGCCCGCAACGCCGGACCCGAGACGGCGCGGCTCGACGTGCTGCCGACGCTGTGGTTTCGCAACACGTGGTCGTGGGATCCGGCGCAGCGGGCGCGCCCCTCGATCACGCTGCGCGACGGGGCGCTGCTGGCCGAGCACGCGGAGCTGGGCCGCTTCCGGCTGGACTGCTCGGGTGCGCCGACCGCCCTCTTCTGCGACAACGACACTCATGCTCATGCCCTGTACGGGCCGGGCGCGCCGCAGTCCACCGCCTACCCCAAGGACGGGATCGGCGACCACGTGATCGCCGGCGTCGCGTCGGTCAGCCCCGCGCAGCGCGGCACCAAGGCGGCCTTGCACCACCACCTGACCGTCGGCCCCGGCGAGTCGGCCACGATCGAACTGCGCCTGCGCGACGCGAGCGGGTCCGCCGGCACCGCCGGCCTCGGCTACGACTTCGCGACCGTGATCAGCGCCCGCGCACGCGAGGCCGACGAGTTCTACGCGGAGCTGACCCCAACCGGCGCATCGGCCGAGGAGGCGATGATCCTGCGCCAGGCGTTCGCCGGGATGCTGTGGTCCAAGCAGTTCTTCCACTACGACGTGCGGCGCTGGCTCCAGGGCGATCCCGCCTACCCACCACCACCGCCGCAACGCTTCAGCGGGCGCAACCACGACTGGACGCACCTGAACAACCGCGACGTGATCTCGATGCCCGACAAGTGGGAGTACCCCTGGTATGCCGCCTGGGACCTGGCGTTTCACTGTGTCGCCCTGGCGCACGTGGACCCCGAGTTCGCCAAGTCCCAGCTGCTGCTGTTGTTGCGCGAGTGGTACGCGCACCCCAACGGCCAGCTGCCGGCGTACGAATGGAACTTCTCGGATGTCAACCCACCGGTTCACGCCTGGGCCGCGCTGCGCGTGTACGAGATCGCCGGCGACGAGGACCGAGACTTCCTGGAGCGCGTCCTGCACAAGCTGCTGTTGAACTTCAACTGGTGGGTCAACCGCAAGGACGCGGCCGGCGACAATCTTTTCGAGGGTGGCTTCCTGGGCCTGGACAACATCGGGCCGTTCGACCGCGACAAGCTGCCGGTCAACGGCATCCTGGAGCAGTCAGACGGCAGCGCCTGGATGGCGATGTACTGCCAGGACCTGCTCGAGATCGCGCTCGAGCTGGCACGCTTCGATCCCGTCTACGAAGACCTCGCGACGAAGTTCTTCGAGCACTTCGCGCTGATCGCGGCGGCGCTCAACGACAAGTGGCTGTGGGACGAGTCCAGCGGCTTCTATTACGACGTCCTGCGCGCCGACGGCGACTCGACGCCGCTGCGGGCGCGCTCGATGGTCGGCCTGCTGCCGCTCGCGGCCGTCACCGCGCTCGGCCCCGAGACGCTCGCCGGGCTGCCGGACTTCGCCGCGCGACTTGAGTGGTTCGTTACCAACGACGACGCCGGACGCCGGATCGTCCAGCGCGCCCGCGCGGGCCGCCGGATCCTGTCGATCGTCGACGAGTCAAAGCTGCGCCGCCTGCTCGAGGCGATGCTCGACCCCGAGGAGTTCCTCTCAGATCACGGCCTGCGGGCACTCTCGCGCTGCCACCGGGCGGCGCCGCTGACGCTCCAGATCGGCGGCGCGACCGAGACGCTCGACTACGAGCCGGCCGAATCGCGGACCGGCCTGTTCGGCGGCAACTCCAACTGGCGCGGGCCGATCTGGTTCCCGCTCAACTACCTGCTGATCGGAACCCTGCGCGTGTACCACCGCTTCCTGGGCGACGACTTCACCGTTCCGTTCCCGACCGGCGGCGACCGGCCGGCGACGCTCGCGCAGGTGGCCGACGAGCTGTCGGGCCGGCTGATCTCGCTGTTCTGTGAGCGCGGCGACGGCACGCGGCCCGTGTTCGGCGACAGCCGGCTGGCTCAGGGCGATCCGGCCTGGCACGACCTGATCCCGTTTCACGAGTACTTCAACGGCGACACCGGCGCCGGGCTGGGCGCGTCGCATCAGACCGGCTGGACAGGGCTCGTCGCGAACCTGATCATCGAGCGCGGGCGCTGAGCGGCTCAGCCGCCGGCGCGGGCGATCGCCGCGTCGAGCGCCCTGCCGGGATCGCGGATCGGGCCACCGTGGCCGACGACCAGCAACGTCGGCTCCGACTCGCGCACCACCCGCGCCGAGGCAAGATCCTGTGCCCGGTCCCAGGTCGCCATGGTCGCGAACGGGAACGGAAGCTGCCAGTGGTTGGTGACCGCGAGGCCGCCGAGCGAGGTGAACACATCGCCGGCGATCACGGTCCCGTCGCGGGTGTCACGAAACGCGACGTGGCCGGGTGAATGGCCGGGAGTGGCGATCACCTCGAGGCTGCCGACGCGGTCGCCGGCCGCGAGCCGCACATCCGGAGCGGTCGCGAGCTTGGGCCAGCTGCCGGGGATCTTCACATCCCCGAGCGGACGCTCGCCGGCCAGGATGCGAGCGTCAAGCTCGGGGATCAGGACCGGTACCTGCGGCCCGAGCATGCGGCGCAGTTCGTCGACCGAGCCGACGTGGTCGCCGTGGCCGTGCGTCACCGCGATCCGGCGCAGCGCCCCGCCGGCTGCCTCGGCCGCCTCGATCAGCTCCGCAGCCCCGCGCCCGACGGTCGTGTCGACCAGCGTGAAGCCGTACTCCTCGCGCACCAGGTAGGCGTTGACGAAGCGGTAGCGGTTCAGCGCGATCAGGTTGTCGCCCAACGGCGTGACTCGCATCTGACGCCAAGCATGTCACGCCGTCCGGCCAGGGTCCCGAAACGGGACTCCAGGGGGTCGCCTGTCAGGCGGCGCGGCGGCGCCGGCGGCCGGCGTACCGGCGACGCTTTGCCTCCAGCAGGCGCACGTCGGCGGCGTGAAGCAGCTCCTCGGCCGTGGCGCCATCGGCGGGGAAGATCGCCACGCCCGCGCTGCCGGAGACCGCCTCCAGACCGACGCTGACCCGGTGCACCGCGGCCACAACCTTGTTCGCGAGCTGCTGGCTGCCGCGCTCGCCGGTCTCGGGCGCGAGCACGCAGAACTCGTCGCCCCCCAGCCGGGCGACCGTGTCCTGGGCGCGCATCGAGTGCGACAGTCCGTCCGCCACGTCGCGCAGCAGGTCGTCCCCGGCAGCGTGACCGAAGCGATCGTTGAGCTGCTTGAACCCGTCCAGGTCGAGCATCACCAGCGCAAAGCTGCGCCTGTTGCGGCGGTGGCGCTCGATCTCGTAGTCGGCGCGCATCAGCAGCGAGCGGCGGTTGGCGATCTGAGTGACCGAGTCGCGCAGCGCGAACTCGCGCAGGGTGTCTCGCTCGGCCGCGAGTTGCTCGCGGACCGCGACCAGCACGGCGGCGGATGCGCCGACGACGAACAGCAGCAGTGCCGGGGCCGGCACGGAGGATCCGGCCGGCGATACCGCGTCGGCCGCGATCCAGCTGGCCGCCGCGACCGCCGCCACAGCGATCGACGCAGAAACCCGTGTGCGGCACCGAGCGGCCGCGAGCAGCGCCGCCGGCAGGCACAGCCAGGCCGCCTCGCCGCCCCCTCCGAGCGCCGCCAGCAACGCCGTGACGGCGACGAGGCCCGCGACGGCCGGCGCGGCCTCGCGGGTGCGCAGGCGCGCGGTACCCGGCGCACCCGGCACCCGAC
>JBOGYE010000179.1:0-8152 GCA_050696635.1 Solirubrobacteraceae bacterium
CACGACGGGCGGGGCGGGCACGACGGGCGGGGCGGGCACGACGGGCGGGGCGGGCACGACGGGCGGGGCGGGCACGACGGGCGAGGCGGGCACGAGCGGTGCGGCTGGCACCAGCGGCGGTTCATCCGGCGCCGCCGGAGGCCAGCGCTCCGGTGCGCCGGTCGACGCGATCGTCGCGCAGGCGCTGCGCTCGGCGGGCGGTGCCCCGCGAAGCGGCGTCCTTACGGGACTGCTGAGCTACCTGATCGGGGGCCGCGGATGAAGCGACCGCGGCGGCGCGGCCCGGGCCTGGCCGGCAACCCGGTGCTGATCGGCGCGCTGACCGTGCTGGTCACGATCGTCGCGGTGGGCCTCGCCTACAACGCCACCAACGGCCTGCCGTTCGTGCCCACCTACTCGCTGCACGTGCAGGCCGGCGACGCGAGCGAGCTGACCCACGGGGACGACGTCAACCTGGGCGGCGCGCGGGTCGGGGTTGTCACGAGCGTCACTCCGACGCGACTGCGCGACGGGCGGCCGATCGCGCTGCTCAACCTGCAGCTGCAGAAGAGCATCCAGCCGCTGCCGGTCGACTCCAGCTTCACCGTGCGCCTGAAGGGCGCGATCGGGCTCAAGTACCTGCAGATCACGCTCGGCCACGACCGCCACGGCTGGGCCAACGGCGCCACCGTGCCGATGCGCAACGAGAGCACCGAGGTCGACTTCGATCAGGTCCTGTCGATGTTCACCCCGCCGACGCGGACCGGCGTGCAGCACTCGACGCTCGGCTTCGGCGAGGCGCTCGCGGGGCGCGGCTACGACCTCAATCTGGCGATCCACGAGTTCGTCCCGCTGCTGGGCGACCTCGGGCCCGTGATGACCAACCTGGCGTCGCCGAGAACCGATTTCGGCGGCTTCTTCCGCGGCCTGGAGAGCTGGACCAGCGCTCTGGCCCCGGTCGCCCGCACCCAGGCGCAGCTGTTCGCCGACCTGGACAGCACCTTCACCGCACTGGCGCGCGTGGCGACGCCCTCGCTGCAGCAGACGATCGCCAAGACCCCGCCGATGTTCAACTCGACGATCGACGGCGAGCCGACGATCGGCCCGTTCCTGGTCGACACCGCCGGCCTGCTGCGGAGCCTGCGACCGGGGATCGCAACCCTGCCGCGCAGCGCTCCCGTGCTCGCGGACGCGTTCGCGCAGGGTACCCGCAACCTGCCAGGGACGGCGGCGCTGGACCGTCGCACGGTGGCGCTGTCTGAGCGCATCGCCGCCTATGCCCAGAACCCGGCCGTCCAGCAGGGCCTGGATCGTCTGACGCTGACGCTGTCCAAGCTCGGCCCGCCGCTGGCGTTCCTGACCCCGGCGCAGGCGACCTGCAACTACGTGACGCTGTTCCTGCGCAACACCGAGAGCCTGCTGTCCGAGCACGTCAGCCAGGGCGCGCTGCTGCGCTTCGTGCAGGTCGCGGTCACCGACGCGCCGGGCTTTGAGTCCTCGCCCTCGAGCAAGGCGTACACGGGACCGGTCGGGCCTTCCTCGGGCCCGCTGCACGTCAACCCGTACCCGAACACCGACGCTCCCGGCGAGTCGCCGGAGTGCGCCGCCGGCAACGAGCACTACGACACCAGCCAGGCGGAGCTGACCAACCCGCCGGGCAGGCTCGGCACCAAGACCCAGCAGGTCACCCCCTCCACGAGCACGAACAAGCGGCACCGCGGCCGATGAGACGCCACCGCTCCCGCGTGTCCAAGTTCTCCGCCGGCTTGATCGGCGCGGTCGTGATCCTCGCGATCTGCTGGCTGGTGTTCGGCGGATCGGTTCCGTTCGGCGGCTCGCCCTACACGCTGCGCGCAGCGTTCACGGTCCAGACGCAGCTGCACCTCGGATCGCCGGTGCGGATCGCCGGCGTCGACGTCGGCACCGTCACCGGAATCCAGCGCGTGGGCGGCTCGCGCAGCGCCGCGATTGCGACGATGACGGTCGACTCCGCCGGACTGCCGGTCCACGCCGACGCGACGGCCGAGATCCGCCCGCGCCTGTTCCTTGAGGGCAACTTCTACGTCGATCTGCACCCCGGCACGCCGGGCGCGCCGACGCTGCGCTCGGGCGCCACGCTGCCCGCCTCGCAGACCACCGGACCCGTGCAGCTCGATCGGATCCTGTCGGCGCTGAGTTCGCCGGCGCGCCAGAACCTGCAGACGCTCGTCCAGGGCCTCGGCCAGGCGCTCAACGGCCGGCCGACCGCGGCCCAGGACGCGGGCCAGGATCCCAGCGTGCGCGGACTGACCGCCGGGCAGGCGTTGAACCGCTCGCTGAACTACGCGGCCGGCGCCTTCCGGGCTTCGACGCTCGTCAACGAGGCGCTGCTGGGGATTGCGCCGCACGACCTGTCCGGAGCGGTCCGCGGCAACCAGCAGGTCCTATCGGCGCTGGCATCCGAGAAGGCTCGCCTCCAGGACCTCGTCTCGACGTTCGACTCGACGATGGGAGCGCTGGCCGCTCGCCAGCAGGACCTGTCTGAGACGATCGCGCTGCTCCCGCCGGTGCTGCGCGCCGCCGATGGCGCGCTCGGACCGTTGGAGGCCTCCTACGGTCCGACGCAGCAGTTCGCCGCCGCGCTGACGCCGAGTGTGCACCAGCTGGCGGCGGCGATCGACGCCGGGATGCCGTGGCTGGCACAGGCGACTGCGCTGATGGGGCGCCGCGAGCTGGGTGGGCTGCTCGCCTACCTGACTCCGGCCGTGCAGGGCACCGGCGCGACGTTGAGTTCGTCGCGGTCGCTGCTGAACGGCTCAAACGCGCTGGCGCAGTGCTTCGTCCACACGCTGATCCCGGTCGGCAACGAGCGGATCGCCGATCCGCCGCTGACGACGGGGCTGCAGACCTACCAGGAGCTGTTCCAGTCGGCCGTGGGGCTGGCGAGCGTGGCGCAGAACTTCGACGGCAACGGGCGCTACGTCCGCGCCGCGGCGGCGGGCGGTTCCGACCGGGTCGCGACCGGGTCGCTGGGGACTGACGGTCCGCTGTACGGCAATGCGGTGCTTGCGCCGCTCGGCACCCGGCCGGCATACCCGGGCCGCCAGCCGCCGCTGGTGGCCAGCGTGCCGTGCATGCGCAGCCCGGTTCCGGATCTCAACGCCGCCGCCACAGGAGTAGGCCCGTGAAGCGCGCGATCTCCACCCACCGGATCGACTTTGCCGCGATCGCCGCGCTCGTGCTGGCCGCCGCCGCGGTCACGATCTACATCCTCGAGCACCAGCCCGCGTTCCAGTTCGGGCAGAGCTATTACCAGGTGTACGCCCACTTCACGACCGCCGCCGCGGTCACCTCCGGTCAGGGCCAGGCGGTCACGATCGCCGGCGTCCAGGTCGGGCAGGTGGGCACCGTTTCGGTGCACGACGGTCAGGCGGTCGTGGAGATGGACATCTACAAGCGCTACGCGCCGATCTACCGGGACGCGACCGTGCTGTTGCGCCCGCGCACGCCGCTGAAGGACATGTACCTGTCCCTGGATCCGGGCACGCGCAGCGCCGGCGCGATCCCCAATAGCGGCGTGCTGCCGGCCTCCAACACCCAGCCGGACGTGGACCTCTCCCAGATCCTCGGCTCGCTGGACGCCGACACGCGAAACTACCTGCTGCTGCTCCTGTCCGGCGGCGCGCAGGCGTTCCGCGATCACGGCTCGAGCGCCGAGTCCCCGAGCCCGACGGCCGTGGCCGACCTGCGCGGCACGCTGAAGCGATTCGAGCCGCTGGACCGCGACACGCTGAACTTCACCGCCCTGCTGTCCACCCGGCGAAGCGAGATCCAGCGCGCGATTCACAACCTGAACCTCGTCACCGGCTCGCTCGGCGGCGTGCAGACCCAGCTCGCGTCTCTGATCGCCGCCTCGGACACGAACTTCGCCGCGATCTCCTCCCGCGACCAGCAGCTGGAGCAGGCGCTGAGCCTGTTCCCGGGCACCCTGTCGCAGACCAGCAGGACTCTCACCCAGGTCAAGTCCTACGCCACCGCGAGCGCGACGGCGCTGCACGGACTGGTCCCGTTCGCGCGCAACCTCGGGCCGGCGCTGAAGGCTCTACGGCCGCTGTTCCGCGACACGACGCCGGTGATCTCATCGCAGCTGGCGCCGTTCTCCGTCGCGGTCACGCCGCTGGCCAGGGCGCTGGCGCCGGCCGCCACCAACCTGAAGCCGACGATCCCGGCGCTGGCGCGCTCGGTCGACGTACTGAACACGCTGTTCAACACGCTCGCCCATAACCCCGGCGGCGGCCAGCAGAGCTACCTGTTCTGGGGCTCCTGGCTGGCGCACATCGCGGACAGCCTGGTCGACGCCCAGGACGCCAACGGCGCGGTATTGCAGGGGATCTTCATGGGCACCTGTGCCGAGCTGAACTTCTTCGAGGGCCAGCTGCAGCCCAACAACCAGCCGCTCGGCGTGATCCTCGACCTGCTCAATGCGCCGCCCGTCGCGCAACTGCCGGGCGCCACGCCGATCCCCGGCACCACCCAATACGGCTGTCCCTCAGGCGGATGAGCAAGCAGAGACCATCGGGCCTGGCGATGTTCGCGATGGTTGCATTCACGGCCTCCTGCATCGGCCTGCTGATCTTTCTGTGGATCTCGTTCGGCGGTTCGCTGCCGTTCGCGTCCCAGGGCTACCGCTTCAGCGTCGAGTTCGACCAGGCGGTCGAGCTGGCCTCGCAGGCGCAGGTGCAGATCTCCGGCGTCCCGGTGGGGCGCGTGGTCGGGGTGTCGCTGGATCACCGCACCGGCCTGGACCGCGCCGTGATCCAGATCGACCGGCGCTACGCGCCGCGGCCGGCGGATTCGCGCGCGATCCTGCGCGCCAAGACGCTGCTGGGCGAGACCTACGTCGAGCTGTCGCCCGGCAGCCCCGGCAGCCGGATGCTCCCCGATGGCGGCACCCTGCCGCGCGCTCAGGTCGCGCCCACCGTCCAGCTGGACCAGATCTTTTCGGCGCTTGACCCGAAGACCAGGCGGGCGTTCGAAACCTGGATGCAGCAGGGCGGGATCGCGCTGACCAACCGCGGCGAGCAGTTCAACGCCGCGTTTGCGGATCTGTACCCGTTCGCGACCAACGTCGACGCCGTACTGGCGGTGCTGCGCCGTCAGAGCGCCGCGACCAGCACCCTATTGCGCGACGGCGGCCAGGTGTTCTCGGCGCTCGGGCGCTCGCCCGCGGCGCTGCAGGGGTTCGTGCGCAACAGCCAGCGGACCTTCGCCGCCACCTCCGCGCGCGACGCGCAACTGGCCGACACGATCCGGGCCTTCCCTGCCTTCCTGGACCAGACACGACTGACCGTCGATCGGCTGACGCGATTCTCGCGCACGACCAAGCCGCTGATCGACGAGCTGCGCCCGGCCGCCGTGCAGCTGACGCCGGTGCTGCAGGGCACCGTCACGCTGGCGCCCGAGCTGCGCGACCTGATGACCTACGTGGCGCCGCTGACGCGCGCATCGAAGGCGGGGTTCCCGGCGTTTGCGAACTTCCTGGATGAGAGCGTCCCGTTCCTGACCGCGCTGAAGCCGTTCCTCGGCAACCTCGTGCCGGTGATCGAGTACATCGAGAGCTACCGGCGCGAAATCGCCGGTTTCTTCGCCAACAGCGCCGCGAGCACGCAGGGGATCCAGGTGTCAGCCGATGGCGGCAACGCCCACTACGTGCGGATCTCCAACCCGATCAACCCGGAACTGCTGACCCCGTATCTAAAGCGGCCCTCCAGCAACCGCTCAAATCCCTACATGGCCCCGGGCGGCTACAGTCAACTGCTGCGTGCGCTGAACGTGTTCGGCGGGTATCTGTGTACGAGCAACCCGCTGCCGACCCTGGGATCCTCTCTCTCGCAGAGCACAACTTCCGTGACCGGAACCGTGTTAACACTCGCGCAACTGCTGTCGCAGTACTACTACACGTCGACGCCGGGCGGCCCGCCCTGCAGCGCTCAGGGCTCGTTGGGCGCAGCCACGACCGGCCAGGCACAGAGCTTTCCCCACCTGCAACCACTTCCGTGACCACCGCCGGACCTCGGCGCGAGCCCACGGCAGATCGAACCGAACCACAACAAGGAGGAGTCATTTGCGACGGATAGTTCTCATCGTCACCGCGCTCGGTGCGCTGGTGGCGGCAGGCGCGGCCATCGCGGCCACCAGCCAGATCAACAGCTACAAGATCAACATGAAGTTCTCGCCCAAGAAGGCGGGCTCGACCCACAAGCCCGCTCCGGTCGGCTTCACGCTCGACATCAAGGCGTCCGGCACGCACGGCAACCGAACCGCGGTGCTGCTGGATCTCAAGACGAAGATCTACGGCCTGCGCGCCGACGGAAAGGACTTCCCGACCTGCACGCCCGCACAGATCGGTGCAGCCCAGAACGACACGGTGTGCCCGAAGGCCGCCAGGGTCGCGACCGGCTACATCACGGCCACGCTCGGAAGTGCGAGCAACTTCCAGGCGTCGGGTCAGGCCTGCGACCCCGTCCTGGATGTGTGGAACGGCGGACCCGGCAAGCTGACGTTCTTCTTCGTCGACACCGCGTCCCACCAGTGTCTGGGCGGCGCCCTGCACACCGGCCAGGTCGGCCCGTATCCGGCGACCTACAAGACCCAGGGTAAGTACCTGGTCGTCGACGTCCCAATCCCCAGCTACGTCGACTTCCCGGTCCCGGGTCTAGCCGGGTCGCTTGAGACCGAGCATCTGGTCTGGGCCAAGCACACCGCCAAGGTGCACGGCCACACCGTGGCGGCGTTCTCGTCGGTCGGGTGCCTGAAGGGCAAGCGTCCCTACTCGGAGACGTTCAAGGCGATCCTGCCGTCGTCGTCGGGCTCCGGCGGCGTCACGCAGACCAAGACCGTCAAGCACACGGCGGCCTGCTAGCCGTTCGCGGCTGACAGACGTTTGAGCGTATGCGGGGGGCCCCAGGGGCCCCCCGCACGCGTTCTCGAGGAGGCGCGCCGCGCGTCCTCAGGCGAGTTCCAGCCGCTCGCGCCGCTGCTCCTCGCGCTCTGACTCGGTCAGCATCCGCACGAACACGACCGTCAGCGCGATGCCCATCACGATCGACTGCTCGAGCGCCATCGCCAACCCCGCCAGCGACTGATCCTCGCTCGGCGACAGGCCCCAGTAGTGGGGATGGTGGGCGTAGAACGGGTAGATCGAGGCCGGCGCGAACGCCAGCACGATCCCCAACCCCCCGACGAGCAGCTTGCTGGAGACCATGTAGGCGACAGGTCCGAGTCCGCTCAGGCGATGGCGCCCGCGAATCGGCGACAGCAGGTGCCACCAGTACAGCGTGCCGGCGGCCGAGAAGCAGAGATGCTCCAGCGCGTGCACACCGCTGTGGTGCAGCGCCAGGTCGTACATGAACGGCAGGTGCCAGGCCCAGATCAGGCCGGCGTAGAAGACCACCGCAAAGCCTGGCGTGGCGAGCAGTCCTGCCCGGCGCTCGAGTGCCTGTACCCGCCGCGTGATGGGACGCAGCAGGACCTTGTTGAGCCCCAGGATCAGCAGTATCGGGGCGAGGTCGAGCAACAGCAGGTGCTGCACCATGTGCATCACCAGCAGCTGGTCGCCGAGCGAGTCGATCGGAGAGATCAGCGCGGCCAGCACCGTCGCCAGGCCGAGTGCGAACAGGGTCAGGCGCCCGACCCCCGGGCGGTGCGGATTGGGGCCACGCCCGGCGCGCGGTCGGCGCGCCCGCGCCCAGGCGGCGCCGTACAGCGCCGCCAGCAGGCCGACGCCGACCAGCACCGACGGCTCCAGAGACCATGCGATCGTCGGCGCGACATCGGTGGGCACGGCCGCCATTGTGACGCCACGAGGTGGCAGGAGCCGACGTCCGGGGCCCCAAAGCTTGAGGTTTTCATCCGGCGCGCCGGCCGTGGCCCCGGGACCGCTCGACAAACGCCGGTCGCGGGATTAACCTCGGGGATACATACGATCACGTCAGCTGGAGGTCGATCGATGCTGATCCAGGTCAAGGGTCGCAACATGCACGTCTCGGAGGAGCTGCGGGAGCACGTCGACAAGCGCTTCGGGAAGGTCGGGCGACAGGTGTCCGAGCTAGCCGAGCTGGAGGTCGAGCTGTCGAAAGAGCGCAACCCGGCGATCGCCGACAGCGAGGTGGCCGAGGTGACGCTGCACCTGAAG
>JBOGYE010000180.1:0-6563 GCA_050696635.1 Solirubrobacteraceae bacterium
CAGGCGCCGTCCGGCCCGCCGCCGCGCCTGCGGTCGCCGCGGCAGCACGCGGGAAGCCGATCCCGCGGGTCGGCCCGGCCCGGCGCACGTTCTCGGGCACCACCTCGGCCGGCGACACGCCCCAGCCGCGCCAGCCGCGCTGCAGGGCGACGAACCAGGCAAGTCCGATCAGGCACAGAATCGTCGCGACGAAGAAGTTGACCCGCAGGCCGAGGAAGTAGTTGGAGTAATCGATCCGCTGGGTCTCCTCGAAGATCCGAAAGCCCGAGTAGCCGGCGATGTAGAGGGCGAGCAGCCCCGGCGCCCGGATCTTGCGATGGTTGCCGAGCCAGACCAGGAACGCGGCCAGCAGCAGATTCCAGACCAGCTCATACAGGAATGTCGGCTCGAAGGTTGCGACGTGCAGGTAGCCGGGAGGTCGGTGTGCCGCCGAGATCTGCAGCGCCCACGGCAGCGAGGACGGCGCGCCGAACAGCTCCTGGTTGAAGTAGTTGCCGATCCGGCCGATCGCCTGTGCGACCAGCAGCGCCGGCGCGACCGCGTTCATCATGCGCAGCAGGTCCGCGTGTTGCAGGCGCTTGCGGGCGCGCCAGATGCCGACGCCCACGCCGCCCGCGATCCCGCCCCAGATCCCCAGCCCTCCGGTCCAGATCGCGAACGGGCCCCACCAGTGATCGGGGATCTGGCTGGGGGTGGTGATCAGGAAGTAGATCCGCCCGCCGATCAGCCCCCCCGGGAAGGCCCACATCGCGATCTCGTAGCAGAGCTCGGGGTCGCCGCCGACTCGACCCCAGCGCCGACGCGAGATCAGGATCGCCGCGGCGACCGCGAACACGTAACAGATCCCGTAGGCATGAAAGAACAGCGGCCCGATGTAGAAGCCGTTGCTCGCCGGGCTCGGGATCGACGCCAGTAGGTTCACGCCACAATCCTGTCAGCAACCGACCCTCAGGCGGGTCGTCGTGACTCGCTCGGCGCCTGCGAGCCGTTGTGCGCGGTCGCCTCGGTGCGCAAGCCCGGGGTTCGCACCAGCGCGATCGCCTGCAGCGGCGAGGTTGGCTCGACGTAGAAGCGGGCGCCGTCGCGCCGCTCGATCGCCGTGACCGCCGACGGCTGGCGACGCCACGCAAGCGCCCAGATGATCGCGAAACCGGCCGCGATCGCGGGCACCTGCGGCAGCGCCGCACCGATGGCCCCCGCCCCGATCGTGCACACCAGCAGCGGCCACAGGCGGTTGAGCACGGTCCGCGCGGGATTGACCTCTGGCAGCGAGGAGCGCCTGCGTGCGCTTGCCAACAGCGTCGCGATCGGTGGCGAGGTGTCGCCGCGGCGGCCGAGCCAGATCCCGATCAGCGCCGCCGCCAGCCACCAGCCGACCGCCACCGCCAGCACGCCGTCCTGGCCGCCCGACAGAGCGGTCCCGAGCGTCACGGCACCCAGCGCGCTGGCCGAGCCCGCGCTGAGCAGCACCGTCGTGCGCAGCAGGTCGACGAACGGCACGGACGGTCACTCGCCGGCGAGCAGCTCGAGCAGCTCGAGCACCCCGGCGGTTCCGTCGACGACGATGTCGGCCTCGTCGGCGATCGCGGCCGGGCCCTCGTCGGACCGTACGCCGACGCGGATCGCCGCCTCCAGCCGGCCCTGCTCCGCCAGGCGCGCCAGCGCCCGGAACGCATCCAGGTCGGTCGTGTCGTCGCCGATGTACAGCGCGGCCTCGATCCCGTCGCCCACCTCTTCGAGCAGCCTGGTCACGCCGGCCCCCTTGTCGATCCGCACCGGCGGGCGCACCTCCAGCACCTTGCGACCCCAGTGGGTTGCCAGTCCCGCGCCTTGGGCGCGCTGCGCGATCGCGTCGACCGTCGCACGGGCGACCTCCTCATCGGGCGCTCCGCGCCAGTGAAAGGCGACGATCGGGCCCTTGTCCTCCAGCCTCACCCGCGAGCGGCGCGTCTCGGTGGTGTCGTTCTCGCGCCCGAACTCCCGGATCCGCCGCACCCAGTCGGCCACGCCCGGGTCCATCACCGCCTCGGTCCAGCCGGAGCGCAGCAGCTCGGCGCCGTGTGAGCCGACATAGTTGATCGAGCCGATCGAGACCATCGCGCGTGCCTGGGAGGCGGGGCGACCGCTGACGCAGCCGACCAGCCCGTATCTGCGCGTGATCGCGATCAGCAGGCGGCGCGTCGGCTCAGGTACGTGCGCCTCGGCGGCGTGCTTGACGATCGGCGCCAACGTGCCGTCGATGTCGAGCATCACGGCCGCGTGCTGCGGGTCCCGACGGACCCGCTCGATCGCCTCTTGTTGCAGCGCGGACGCCACGATTGCAGTATGCAACCTGACGCTGCTTCCCGTGTTAGGGGTCCCGTCAGAATTACTGCCGTCTATGACGGCGTCTGGCCGCGCCATTAGCCAGCGCCGCGTGCAATAACATTCCCGGCCGATGGGCGTGGCCACGCACGGAGACGGTTACGCGGTTTCGAGCCTTGACTCGATGGGCGACGGGCATGGGTTTCGCAAGATCCGCCAGGAGCTCGGCGTGACCGCGTTCGGGATCAACGCGATCGTCCTGCCGGCCGGGTACGAAACCGGCCTGCACTTCCACGATCGCCAGGAGGAGACCTATTTCGTCCATCAGGGACAGGTCGAGCTGCGCTTCGGCGACGGCTCGACGCACCTGCTCAGAGCGGGCGGCGTAGCGCGCGTCGATGCCGCCACCCACCGTGGGATGCGCAACGCCGGCGAGGGCGACGCGGTCGTGGTGGTGGCCGGCGGCAGCGGCGGCTATGTCGGCCGAGACGGCCAGGGGGTCGGCGACAATCCGCGTGGGCGCCCGCCGGACGCGGCCGCCTGAGGCGGCGGGCGCGGGCGCGGCGGTGCGCTCTCGCGCGGCTGCGATCGCGGTTGCGCTGGCCGCGGGGGTCGCGGCCGCTCCCGCGGGCGCCGCGACGCTGCTCGGCGGTCGCGCCCAGGCCCGCATCGCCCATGCGTTCACGGCGGCGCGCAGCCACCGCGGGCAGACGGTCGTGTCGATCCGCGCCTCGACCGTCAATCCGGCGTGGGCGGTCGTGCGCTCGGTCGTGGCGCAGCGCGCCGGCGCGGCCGGGTCGTCGAGCGGCACTGCCCCGCGGCTGCTGGCCACGTACTACAAGCTGGTTTCAGGCTCCGAGCTGCAGCGCTCGCCGCCCGCGCCCGTCCGCGCCGACCTCTCGCGGCCGTTCGCAGTGGCGGTCGTGTACGCCGGCTCGGGCTCCGAGTCGATCGCCTATGACCGATCGTACGGGAGCGCCTGCAACGGCGAGGGCGACTTCACCGACCGCCAGCAGGTCAGCGTGTCCCCGATGGCCTGGCACCTGGTCTGGACGGTCGAGCTGGACGACCTGCGGGCGGCCGTCCGCGCCGGGGGCCAGACGACGCTCGCGCCGGCGGTGTACTTCGACTGGGCCGCCTCGTACGTGGACGCCGTGCAGAGCAGTGCCCGCACGCTGCAGGACGCCGGCTGCTCCGCGAGCCCGAACACGGTCTCGTGCCGGACGACGTTCCGCGTCGGCGGCAGCGATCCAGCCGGTGCGCTGTCGCTCTCGCCCGCCGGGCTGGCGGTCTCGGTTCCGTTCGTTGCGACCGCCTCGGGCGGGGACTGCGCCTCCGGCGACTACCCGATCGGGCCGTCGCTTTGGCAGGTGGGCGCGGCGACCGTGCTGGCGCCCAACGGCGACCCTCTCGGCGGTCAGCTGCCGGCCCACCCCTACGCGCCATTTGCCGTTCGCTGGCCCGGCGGCTCGGCACAGCGGTCGCTGCGGAGGTTCGCCACCGGCCCGTGCGCGGGGAACGGAGCCACGTGCAGCGACCGGTTCCACTGGACCGCGACCGTCACATTGCAGCCCGCTTCGCGCGGCTGAGCCGGGGTATAGGTGTACTAGGATCATGTGTGCGGCCTCCCGGGCGCCACCCGCCAGGGTGGCGAGGGCAGGTAGTTCGAGGACGACATACGCCGCTCTTACCGACCGCCACCTACACTCGCGCGCCGTGGAGATCGCAACCGAGCAAATCGAGCCGTTCGACGAGGAGGATCTGCAGGCCGCTGATCTGCACCTTGCGGCTCGCGTCGGCGACCCCGCCGTCGCCGCCGCCGTGACGGTCCCGTCCAGCGGGGCCATCGAGGCGCTGCCGGCGGCGTTGTTCCCGCGTCGCCGCGAGCGAGCGAGGACGTGGTTGTCGGAGGCCGCGCGCCGCGAGCTCCTGTGGATCTGCGTGATCTACGTCGCCGCGCGCGTGGCGCTGCTGGTGGCGGCGTTCATCCAGAGCCGTTTCGGCCACGCCCCGTTCCAGAACGAGCTCGCCAACTGGGACGGGATGTGGTACCGCGAGCTTGCCAACAAGGGTTACCCCGGCTACGTCTCCTACGCGCAGACGACGCTCGGCTTCTTCCCCCTGTTCCCGCTCATGATCTGGCCGGTCGAGCACCTTCTGCTGCCCCTGTTTCCCACGCAGCTGCAGCTCGCCGCGACGCTGGCGGGGTCGCTCGTCTCCTCCGTCGGCGGGCTGATCGCGACCGTCCTCGTGCACCGGCTCGCCGAGGGTTGGTGGGACCGGGAGACGGCCCGCCGCGCGACGATCCTGTTCGTCCTGTTCCCGGGGTCGGTCGTGTTCACGATGGTCTATTCGGAGGGGGTGCTGCTGCCGCTGGTTGCGGGCTGCATCTACGCCCTGGAGCGCCGCCATTGGCTGCTGGCCGGCGTGCTGGCGGGATTTGCGACGGCGGTACAGCCCGTCGGACTGGCGCTGGGCCCGGTCTGCGCGCTGGCGGCGCTGCTGGAGCTGCGCCGCGCCGGCTTCACCCGGGAGGGCCTGCGCAGCTTCATCGCTCCGCTGCTCTCGGTCACGGGCGCGGCCGCCTTCATGGGTTACCTGTGGCTGCATACCGGCAGTCCGTTTGCCAACTACCTCGCCCAGCACCATGGCTGGAGCGAGAGCACCTCGGTGTTCTCGCTCTGGCACGCCGCCCAGAAGCTTGCCGGCCAGGTCTCGTTCGCGCATTTCAACGTGCCGACGATCGACCTCAACCTGCCGCAGGGGCTGATCGGCGGGGTGCTGCTGCTGGTGCTGCTGGCGATCCTGTTGTTGCGCGCGCGGCGTCAGGTCTCGCCGCCGGCGATCGCGTGGTCCTTGGCGATCGCCTTCTTCGCGCTCACGTCGTCAAACGTGCCGCCCAACCCGCGGATGCTGTTCACGGCCTTCCCGGCGCTGCTGACGCTGGCCCGCTACGTCCCCCGCCGCTGGTTCCCGGCGCTGGCGTGGGTCAACGGGACGCTGCTGGTAGGGCTTGGGCTGCTGTGCTTCTTCGGGATGACGCTGCGGCCCTAGTGTCCTGAACCGTAAATTCGGTGGCAGCCTCGCGGCGTCTGGACGCGTCTGACGTATGGGGATGATCCCGCCGTACCACCAGTACGTCTCAGATCATCCCCATCCGCCAGCCACGCCCAGCCACTCGCGACGCTACGCACGAATTTCCGGTTCACGACACTAGTGTCGTGATGCATTAAGTCGGCGGCGGTCGTTTACCCCGGAGATCGCTTTCGTCGGAGCACCTTGAAGGTGAGCCGGTGCGGCCTTCCGCTGGCGGACACCATCGCCTCATAGCTGTCGACCCTCAGCTTGCGTCCGCGTAGCTTCGAGACTCGCAGCCGGTTGAGCCCGGCCTTGCCCTGGAAGGTGAGCTTGCCCACGACTGTGTAGCGGGCTTTGCGGCGGTGCCGGCCGTGGCCGGTGGCCGGCGCCAGGCGCAGGATCTCGATCGAGACCTTGGCCGGGGCCTTGAGCGTCACCTCGAAGATCATCGGCTCGCCGGTATGCACCGACCGGGCGGCGAGCTTCAGCCCTCGAATCTCGTCGACCGGCCGGGTGGGATTCGTGCCGTTGCCCGCGCCCGCACCGGGATTCGTGCCGTTGCCGGCGCCCGCACCGCCGGTACCTCCGGTGCCGCCGGTGCCGCCGGTGCCTGCCGTCCCACCCTGGTCGAGCTCGGTCAGCGTCTGTGAGGTCCACGCCGGGGAGGTGTCCGGGGCGCCCGCGGTGCCGTCGGTGGTGAGCTGCGTGACGCCGGGACCGGGAAACGCGCACCCGTTACAGCTGGTCGAGACTTCGTAGAGGTTGGTCGCGCCGCCAACTGTGCCTTGGAAGAGGATCTCGTTCGGGCCGGCGAACGTGGGGTCGTTGAACGAGCCCGGGTGCGTGGCCGAAGCCGGAGGATTGGGATCGGCGAGAAGCTCGCGGCCCGTCGCGCCGGCCTGCGCCGGGAACAGCCAGATGCCGGCCGTGCTTGACTGCGGCGTCCAATCGACGTCGACGAGCTGGGTACCGTCGGGACTCCAGGCCGGGTTGAACCCACTTGGCTGGTCGGCGACGATCGTGGTGGCTGTCCCGGCCTGGTTGCCCACCGCAAGCTGCACCGGCGAGTCTGTGGTGTAGGCGATCAGCCCGCCGTTGGCGGGGTCGGCCGCGTCGCGCCCGAATGAGGTCTGCGGCGAGGTCGACCAGGCGCTCGGCGCCCCGCCGGCCAGCGATCTGAC
>JBOGYE010000181.1:0-20503 GCA_050696635.1 Solirubrobacteraceae bacterium
GTCGCCGCGGCCGCGGCGGCGGTGATCGCCGTGGTCGTGTTCGCCGGCGGCCCAGCCGGCGCACCAACGGTCGCCCAGGCCGCGGCTCTCGCCAACCGCCCGGCGGTCGCTGCGGCGCCCGGACCCCGGGGCGAGAGCGCCACGCTCGCCGGGCTGTCCGCCGCCGGGCTGCCCTACCCCTACTGGGACGATCGGTTCGCCTACAAGGCCACCGGCGTCCGCCGCGACCGGCTCGACGGCCGCCTGGCCACCACCGTCTACTACACCCGCGGCGAGCGCCAGGTTGCCTACACGATCGTCTCCGGCACGCCACTACCCACCGGCGCGAGCACGCGCAGCACGACCCGCAACGGCGTCCAGCTGCGCAGCCTCAGCACCCACGGGCGCCTGACCGTCACCTGGCTGCGCCGCGGCCACACCTGCGTGCTGACCGCCGCCAACACCCCATTGGCCGTGCTTCTGCGCCTCGCCTCCTGGAGGGGCGAAGGCGACATTCCGTACTGAGGGCTGAGCGCCTCGGTTCCCATGCTGCCGCGCGGGCGCGCGCGGTCATGCGAACCGTAAGCGTCTCATTCGGCTCGGAGTATCACGGCGACCGACCGGCGCGCACCGATGCGGGCCGGGACAGCGGTGAGGCCAGCGACGACGATCAGGGTTCCAGGGATCACGGCGAGCAGCGCCAGGGCGGGGGCGTCGGCGACGGCGCCACCGCCGCCGACCAGCGCGTAGAGGCTGAGGCCGACGGGGATGCCGAGGCAGCCGGCGGCCAGCGCGGGGAGCAGCTGCGCGGCGGTCAGTCCCGCGCTGACCTGTGGTGGAGTGGCCCCGAGAGCGCGCGCGAGCGCGGTGGGTCGCTGGGCGTCGATCACGGTCGACCAGGTGATGAAGATCGCGCTGATGCCGGCGAGCACGAGAAGGGTCGCGCTGAGAATGAACACGACATGTGTGATCTGATCGGTCACCGAGCTCCCGGGGAGCGTTCCCGGCAGGCCACCGCTCGTGTTCAGCTGGCTGGTGTGATGTTCGAGGGTCAGCGCCGCGACGATGATCGCGACCGCGATCGTCAGGCTGGCCCCCGACAGGAGGGTCCGTCGGGGCCGGCGCGCGATCAGACGCAGGCCGAGCAGCAGCGGAACCGGCACTCGCCCCGAGAGCTCGATCATCCGGGCGCTGCGCCTGGGCGGTCGGGCTGGATCGTTGAGTGCTCTGATCGCGCTCGTGCGCGCTCCACGAATCGCCGGCGCGATCGTGGCGGCCGCCGCCACCGCCACCGCGCTGAGACCCACGACGACGATCGACGTGATCGTTAGCGAGGGCGAGCCGGCGCTTCCCAGCATCCCGCTTCCGGGGTCGGTGATCAGAGGCGCCAGGAGCCGTCCCGCGGCGAGCCCCACCGCCGCGGCCGCGAGCGCCAGCAGCAGGTTCTCGGCGAGCAGGATGGCGGCGACCAGTCGTGGGGTCGCCCCGACCGCTTTGAGCAATCCGATCCGCCGGGTCTGCTCCATCCGGCCTCCGACCAGGACGGCGATGCTGGCGGCGGCGAGCATCGCCAGCAGCCAGCTCGACACGAGCAGGACCCTGCGCTTCACGGCGACCACCTTGGTATCGGCGGAGCGGATCTGCTGCCAGGCGATGACCGACGAAGTCGGGTTTGTGAAGTGTGCGCCGGCGAACGCCGGGGCCGACGCGGGGTGCACGAGCTTGAGGTTCAGCACGTAGCTCAGCGGCTGGCTCCTGACGGCAAGCCGCTCGGTGGCCGCGCGCGTCAACCAGACCAGGCCTGGAAGGCTCCCCGGGTAGGCTGGCTGGGCCGTGGTCAGCGCCAGACCGACGACGGCGAACGACCGGCCGTCGAGCCTGATCGTGTCGCCGACATGGACGCCGAGCGCTTGGGCCAGGCCCTGCTCGATCACGGCGCCTCCGGCGCGCACCCATCCGCCATGCGTGACCAGCGGCTGATCGATCCCCACCGGGTCCAGATCGCGTCCCTCTGCGCTGACCAGCGCGTTGCGCCCGCGGACCGCCAGGGTGACGAACGCCAGTGGGTAGGGACCGGTGGCTCCGGCGACTCCGCGAGCGCGCGCGAGCGCCGCGGCTTGCTCGAGCGGCCTGGATGTGGCACCCGAGACTGGACCGGGCAGCCCGAGCTCTGCGACGACGTCCGGGCCTCTGGTGGCGGCGCGGGTGTGGGCGAACGGCCTGTCGGTGATCCCATGCAGGACGAGCCCGAGCGCGAGCGTCGTGGTGGTGGTCGCGATCATCAACAGCAACAGCGCCGACTGGGCTCGCCGGCGCTTGATGTCAGCGGTGGCCAGGCGAGCGATGAGCAGCATGCGCCCCACGCCGGTCAGTCCTCGAGTCCGGTCATCGCGCTCAAGCTGCGGCTTCGGTGTGTGCCGCCGGTCAGCCGCGTCTCATCCACGAACGCCCCGTCTCGCATCGAGATCAGCCGATCCGCGGTCGCCGCGATCCTCGAGTCGTGCGTTACGACCACCAGCGTCTGGCCATTGCCGCGCAGTTGCTCGAACAGGCGCAGGATGTCGGTCGTCGCCGCGCTGTCGAGATTCCCGGTGGGCTCGTCAGCGAGCACGACCAGCGGCTCGTTGGCCAACGCCCGCGCGACCGCGACCCGCTGGCGCTGTCCCCCGGAGAGGGCGGCGGGCAGATGCCCTGCCCGATCCGCGAGCCCGACCTGCTCCAGCAGGACCAAGGCTCGTTCCCGCGCCCGGCGAGGTGAAGCGCCGGCGAGCAACGCGGGAAGCTCCACGTTCTCGCTCGCGGTCAGCTCATCGACGAGGTGGAACGCCTGAAACACGAAACCCAAGGCGTGTCGGCGAAGCCGAGCCAACCCGGCCTCCGGCATCCGTTCGAGCTGCTGGCCGGCCAAGCGCAGCGTCCCCGCGCTCGGACGTTCCAACCCACCCAGCAGATACAACAGCGTGGACTTCCCGCAGCCGCTGGGACCGACGATCGCGACCGACTCGCCCGGGGCCACATCAAGGCGCACGCCATCGACTGCCCGCACCAACGCCGCTCCCTTGCCGTACTCGTGCGACAGCCCGCACGCAGACAGCACGGTCCCGTTGAGCTCCATCGTCATCCCTTCGCCTCGTTCCAATATCGCGCGCACTCCTCGAGCCAGCGCAGATCAGCCTGCAGCCTCAACACGACGCCCTCCAACAGCAACGCCGCGACTGAACCATCGGGCTCGGCCAAGGCCGCTCGCTGCGCCGCTCGCAACGCGCCCAACAGCTCCTGGCGCTGCGCGTTCACGACTCCGACCGGATCTGCCAGCCCCGCCGCCGCGGCCGCCACGAGCTTGAGGTGAAACTCCGCCGGCGCGGGCTTCGGCCAGCTCGTGTCTCCCAGCCACGCGATGACCCGCTCACGCCCCGCGGGCGTCAGCTCGTAGACCTTGCGATCTGGACGGTCCGCCTGGTCGATCCGCCGCGACGCCACCAGCGCCGCCTTCTCAAGTCGCGTCAGCGTCACATACACCTGGCCGGCATTCAACGCGCCCGCCAGCGGGCCGAGCGCGAGCGCAAGCCGCGCCTGCAGCTGATAGCCGTGCGCCGGCTCCCGGGCCAACAACGCCAGCAGCACCTCCTGCACGATCCGCAGCTGGTAGCCGTGCAGCGGCTCTCGATTCGACAGCTCAACAAGCTCTCCCACGACACAAGCTCCCTAACGGTTAGATGCGGGACGGCATGGACATAACCGTTAGGTATGCCGATGTCAAGCACGCGGCTGAATGGCGATCCCACGGCGGTACCATTCTGGTATGAGCAAGCAGATCGCGATCCGACTCCCCGACGACTTGGTCGACTTCGTCGATTCCGTCGTCGGCACAGGGGCCCAGCGCAGCCGCGCGGCCGTTGTGAGGCGGGCGCTTGAGCGTGAGCGTCGGCGCGCGGTCGCCGCACGAGACGCTGAGATCCTCGCGGCGTCGGGCCCCGACGCCGATCTCGATGCTCTGGCAAGTCACGCCGCCGCTGTCTCCTCCGATCTCGAATGAGACCGATCCACCGGGCGCGGATGGACAAGACGCGCGGTCGAGCCATACGTTCGCACCCGGACGGCTGAGCTCAGCGCGTCCGCAACGCCTGACCTGCGACAAGCGAGCGTCTCGGGCCAAGCCGATGGCCCAGTTGTGAGGTCGTCACAAAGGGCACGGACGTGCAGAGGATGGCTGTCGACCCAGCGGTGTTACCTCGGGAGCAATTCGAGCGCGTTGATGTGTCGTGGGCGCATCACGGCAAAGTGGCGGTGGTCCAGGGTGGCTAGCTTGGGCTCGCGTAGCCGCTCGACGATCGCGAAGACGGCGGCGTCGACGAACCCGATCCGCTGGTCGGAGTAGGTCTTCATCAGCTCGCCGACCCGGTCGTAGTCTCCGGCGATCAACGGCTCTATGCTGAACGCACCGGACTTGGCATCGCTCAGGACGCGGCGCATCGGATCCGGTCCGAAGCCACGGGTGAGGAAGTAGTCAAGCTCGACGAGCACCGGCGCCGGGATCACCCTCGGCTCTGGAGCGCCAGCGAGCAGCTCAGCGCAGCGGGCGTGGTCCTGATCGCGCCTATCGATTGCCGCAAGCAGCGGGCCGGTGTCGATGATCAGCGATATGGCTCAGGCTCGTACTCGTCGTCGCTCGCGCGTCGCGCCAGATCGCCCTGATCGGAGCAAACGGCCGCAATGCTGGTGAGCGGCGGCGGGGGCATTTCTTCTCCAAGGTCGCGCTCGAGCGCGTCACGGAACACCTGGGCAACCGACACCCCGCGTTGCGAGGCTCGCTGACGCGCGCGTTCGAGGAGCCGTTCATCGGCCTGAACCATGATCCGTCGCATGCCATCATGCTAGCATCAAACCGGAATGCGGTCCTGAAAGAGCGGACGTCTGTGCGGGTGGCAACGCGCTCACCCGCACAGAAGTCACGGCTCAGGCCTTGACGTTGACGGTGTTGGCCGACTGCCTGACCTGCTGAGCGGCCCGCGTGGCCGCGGCGTCTCCGTCGTTGAGCGCCGCGATACCGCTGCGGCCGTCCCCATCGCCATTGGCAGCCTTCAGAGCAGCCGCCGAAACCTGCTGGGGCTGGATCTGGTGAGCCGCAGAGCTCACTGATGAGATCGTCATGGACGCGGTCCTTTCCGTTGTGGGCGTGATTCCCCTCAACTAATCGGCTCGCATGCCTTGGGCTCGACGGATCCTCGACGGATGTGCGGCGTCTCTTGGCGGGATTCACGCACCGCCGGCGCTCAGTCTCCGACGCAGTGGTCGACGTGCGGATCGTGGGACCGTGTGACCCGCATGATCGACCATGGCCCGTCGCGCCACAGTGGATGCACGCGCAGGCCAGAACCCAGTTGAGACGGGCTGTTGCCCAGGGCCGGCTGGCCGGGCGCGAGGAACGCGAGTCCGGCGCTGCGGATCGAGTTGGCGTGAGCCGGGACTGGGTGGACCCGGTCCAGCGGTACGCCGAGGATCCAGGCGAGCTCCGGTGTCTCTCGCCAGTTCACAGTTGCCGAGCTCGTGGCGCACGGAAGCACCCCCTCCGCTCCACCGGCGCGCGTCACCGCGGAGGTCAACGAGTCGTGGCCAAGAAGCGCGATGGCGGCGGCGTGACGGTCGGACCTCACCTGTGAGATAGGTGGTAGACAGTAGGGGGCGCTGAAGCTGACCAGCGCGACCGCGATCATGGCCGGCGCGACGCTGCCGCGAGCAAGCGCCGCGAGCCGAGCCAACCCCGCCCCGGCGAGCACGGACACGATCGCCCCCGCCGGCAGCATGAACCGACCAAGCCCCGGGAACCCCTGCAGCGTCATCAGCTCGATGACCGCGACGTAGGCAACGCTGACCAGCGCGAGCGCGATCACCGGGCGTTCGCCCCGCCACAGCGCGAACGCGACCGACGCCAGAGCCGTCACTAGCACGGGCGCGACGACCACGTGCTCGGCGCGCGTCAGCGCGATCGTGGCAAGGGCATGGCCGTAATCGCCCCCGAATTGCGTCGCGCGGGTGGCCGCCTGCAGCGGCGAACCGCCGGCGAGCCAGGGCGGCGCGATCCACGCCACGGGCACGAGCAGGACCTCGGCCACCACGAGCAGCCGCCGCGCGGCTCCCCGCCCGCGCCGCAGGCACCACAGCGCGTACAGCGCGACGAGCACGCCGGCCTCGGGGCGCATCAGAGCGAGCGCCACCCCAGCCGTCAAGGCCGGCAGCCGACGCCCGCCGATCGCCCGGTCCACGCACAGCAGTGCCGCCGTGATCGTCAACGGCTCCGACGTGGCGCCGAGCATGAAGCCAAACCATCCACGCGTGAGCACCACCGCGGTCGCCGCGAGCACGCCGCCCATCGGTCCCGCGGCGCGCCAGCGCTCGCTCGTGCCAAGGCGCGACCCGAGCCGGTAGGCGGGCCACAGGCCGAGCAGCCCGACCGTCCGGACGAACACGAGCCATAGCGCCACCGCGCCGGAGCCGAAGAAGCTGAAGATGGTCGTGAACAGGACCGGCAGCGGCTTCCATGACGCTCCCCCTGCGATCACGAACGGCTGATGAGGACCGATGACGTGGTGCGCCAGCTCGCGGCCCCACACCAGCCACGAGAACTCGTCATAGAGCGGAACCGTCGGCACCGCCACGACCGATGCGACGGCGGCGGACAGGCACACCGCCAGCACGACCAGGAGCGCCGTTCCAGAGAGCGGCGCCGTCCGCGGCCGGGCCACCGCAGGCCTCAGAGCGATCGAAGAGGGAGTTGCCGACAGAGGGTTCAGGCTCTCGATCGAGCGGCTCGTTGTCACTGGGGCCAGCGGGCGTCCGCTGGGCCTGCCGTCCCCCGGCTGAACAAGGGGGATAACCCGCCGGTCTCGACGGCTAGGGTTCGGTCTTCACACCGACCCGTTGCCCAGCCGAGGAGATCGCATGTCCCGTTTTGCGAAGGTGAACTTGCTCGAGGTCGAGGACTCCATCGCCGGGCGGGTGGAGGGACTCGAGGGGCGCTTCGGACGTAAGCACCTGGACTCCCGCGACCTCGGGGTCAGCCTGTTTCGCTACGCCCCGAACCTGCGCAGCCCGATGGCTCACAGCCACAAGGAGCAGGAGGAGGCCTACGTCGTCGTCGCCGGCTCGGGCCGGATCCTGCTCGACGACGAGATTCAGGAGCTCCGGATCTGGGATGTCATCCGCGTCGCGCCCGAGATCGTCCGAGCATTCGAGGCGGGCGCTGACGGGCTCGACGTCATCGCCGTCGGCGGCCCCAAGCCCGAGGAAGGCGATGGCGTCCGCGCAACGGCGACCTGGCCCGGCACGCAATAGTCAGGCCGGCCGAGCCCGTGTCAGGCAGCTCCGGGCCGGGCTCCGCGGCCTGCTCCGCGATCAGCCCGGCTCCAGGTGGATGACCTCGAAGCCGTAACGCTGTGCCAGCCGGGCGGCGACGAGCGAGCGATGACACGCCCAAGCCGACGTCTCCACGCACAGCAGGGCGGCGATGCCGTGCACCGGAAGCTGGGCGGCCAGTGGATCGAGCGGCGCCAGGTCGAGGATCTCCTCGGTGTAGCGACGCACGTACTCGGGCGCCAGGCGAACGCGCGAGCGCTTGCCGACCCCTTCGCGGTCGTCCTCCCGGTATTGCAGGTGGCGCAGCTCGGTGTCGGGAGCAAGCTCGGGGTGATGCTCGTACTGGATCCGGGCGTCGCGCAGCGACGCCTGCAGCCGGACCGAATTCGCCCACGCGTACCGGGCGCCGCGCACGCCCCGCCGCTGACGGATGTCGAGCAGCTTGGTGACGCCTGCCTGATCCAGCGCCTCCACGAAGCTGGACCCATCGAACTCGTACACCCCGATCGTCGCGATACGCCGCACCTTCAGCGATGCTGCCACGAATCAGACACGATGGCCCGCACCGTCTTGACCGGCCGACCGCCGGCGGCGAAGATCCCGATACGCCATGACGCTCGTCGTGATCACAGGGGCCACTCGCGGGATCGGTCAGGCGGCGGCGGTCGAGCTGGCGCGCCGTGGCGCGGAGGTCGCGATCGTCGGGCGCGATCCGGACAGGGTCGCCGAGGTGCAGCGCGAGGCGCGCGCCACCGGCGGTGGCGCCCCCGTCCACGCGCACATCGCGGACCTAGCGTCGATGGACTCGGTGCGCGCGCTCGCCGCGCAGCTGCGCGAAGACCACGCGACGATCGACGTGCTGGCCAACAACGCCGGTGCGTTGTTTCATGCGCGCACTGTCACGCCGGACGGGTTCGAGCGGACCTTCGCGCTCAACCACCTGGCTCCATTCCTGCTCACCAACCTGCTGCTCGATCGGCTCGCCGGTGGTCGGGTGGTGGTCACCGCCTCTGACGCCCACTCGGCCGGCCGGCTCGATCTCGACGATCTCCAGTCCGAGCGGTCCTACGCCCCGATGCGCGTCTACGGCACGACCAAGCTGTGCAACATCCTGTTCACGCGCGAGCTCGCCCGCCGCGCCCCCGGCGTGCACGCCAACTGCTTTCACCCCGGCGTGGTGCGCACCGGGTTCGGCAAGGGCGACAACGGGATCTGGAAGCTGCTGACGACGCTCGGCGCCCCGTTCTTCCGCTCGCCGCAGCGCGGAGCGCGATCGCTCGTCTGGCTTGCCACCTCGCCGGAGGGCGGGCGTCTGAACGGCGAGTACGTCCACGACGAGAGGGTCGCCAAGCCCAACCAGATCGCGCGAGACGACCTGCTGGCCGGCGCCCTGTGGGAGCGCAGCGCGGCGCTGGTGGGGCTGCCCGACGCGGGCGGGTTGCCCGACGGGGGCGGGCTGCCGGACGCGGGCGCGCTGCCCGACGCGGGGGGCGAGTAGAGCACGGCCGGGCCGCGCTGGGCGGCGCCGGGCGGCGCGAGCGGGCGTTCAGGAACCGGACTCGGATGGACGCACGAAGAACCCCGCGACCCGACGCGGTCCTGATTGTCAGGGTAGGTTTACGGCGTGCCGTCAGGCTCAGGTCAGCAGCAACTGGCTGGCCGTCAACAGCGACCGTTGATCGCCCGCGATCGCGGCCTCGAGGTCGAGCAGGGCCCGCTTGCGGTGCAGCCCGCCGCCGTACCCGGTCAGCGACCCGTCGGCGCCGATCACGCGATGGCAGGGGACGATGATCGCGACCGGGTTGCGGCCGTTGGCCGCGCCGACGGCGCGCACTCGCTCGATGCGTCCGATCGCTCGCGCAACCTCGCCGTAGCTGGCGGTCGTGCCATATGGGATCTCGATCAGCTGACGCCACACAGCGAGCTGGAACTCGGTCCCGACGAGATCGAGCGCCAGCTCGAACCGCCGCCTGTCCCCGGCGAAGTACTCGTCGAGCTGAGCGGCGATGGGCGCCAGCGCATCCGGATCACGCCGCGACTCGTGAAGCGGCGCGCCCCGGTCCGCGAAGCGCAGCTCACGCAGCCCACGAGGGCCGCTCACGAGCGTCAGCGGGCCGAGCGGGCCCGGGTGGATCGTCCAGGAGACGCCGTCTGGTTGATTACGAGCATGAGGCATGTCGCTGATAGAACGCCTGGATGGGGATGAGGTGTGAGATCGGCCCGACGAACGTACGCTCGCGCCGAGGAAACCGTCATCCTGGCGCCGGTTGCTTCCGGATCTCGATCGCCGTGAGCTCGCCGCGATCTTCGCAGGCGGCGTCGTCGGTGCGCTCGCGCGCACCGCGCTGACGCGCGCGTTCCCGGACAGCGCTGGGGCCTGGCCGTGGGCGACCCTGGCGGTCAACGTCGCCGGCGCCTTCATGCTCGGCCTGTTCGTCACCCGGCTGGCCGAGCGGCTGCCAACGTCGGCCTACAAGCGCCCCTTCCTGGGCACCGGCGTGTGCGGCGCGCTGACGACCTTCTCGACCGTCCAGCTACAGCTGTTCGAGATGGCTCGGAATCACCACTGGGGGCTGCTGGCCGGCTATGGGGCGGCGACCGTCGCCGCTAGCCTGATCGCGGTCTGGCTGGCGACGGCGCTCGCGCGCCGCGTGAGGACGCTGCTGTGACGCTGGGGAGCTGGGTTCTGGTGGCGCTGTTCGGCGGCGCCGGCGCGGTCGCACGCTTCCTGGTCGACGGCGCGATCGGCGAGCGGGCCTCCTCGGGCGCCTTCCCGGCCGGGACGTTCGTCGTCAACCTGTCCGGCGCCGCGGTGCTCGGCGCGCTCGCCGGCGCAGCCGTCTCGGGCGACGCGCAGCTTCTGGCCGGGACAGCTGCGATCGGCTCCTACACGACGCTGTCGACCTGGATGCTCGAGACGCACCGCCTGGCGCAGGACGACCAGCTGGCGATCGCCGCCGGCAACCTGCTCGGATCGCTTGTGCTGGGCTTCGCCGCGCTGGCGGGGGGCCACGCGCTCGGGGCGCTGCTGTGAACGACGACTGCCTGAAGCTGACCGCCTACTTCGCCGAGCGCGAGCGAGAGCGCGCCGGCGCTCGCTTCCTGGGCGACGCGCTGCTCGCCGTGTGCGAGCGCCACGGGCTGCGCTGCGGCGTGCTGCTGCGCGGCTCGGAGGGCTTCGGTCGCCACCAGGTGCTGCAGACCGACCGGCTGCTGTCGCTGTCTGAGGATCTGCCGATGGTGCTGGTCGCGGTCGATTCAAGACAACGGATCGAGACGGCGCTGGCCGCGCTCGGTGAGGTCGCAGGTCACGGGCTGCTGACGCTCGAGCGCGCGCGCCTGCTGTCCGCAGACGCCGCTGACGCCCCGGCCCTCGGACCCGAGCTCGCGCCTGCGCGGGAGTCGGTCAAGCTGACGGTCTATTGCGGTCGCCACGAGCGCGTGGGCCGCCGCCCGGCGTTCGTCGCGATCGTGGAGCTGCTGCGCAGCCGGGGACTGCACGCCGCCACCGTGCTGCTCGGCGTCGACGGGATCCTGCATGGGGCACGCGAGCGGGCGCATTTCGTCGGCGCCAACGCGCGCGTGCCGCTGATGATCATCGGTGTCGGTCCGGGCGCCGAGCTGGCCGGGTTGCTGCCGGAGCTGAGCGCGCTGCTGCCGCGGCCGCTGGTGACGCTCGAGCGCGCCCGCGTCTGCAAGCTGGCCGGCCGGCTACTGGCGGAGCCGCACGCGGCGATCCCCGAGGACCCGGCCGGGCGCCACACGTGGGTGAAGCTGATGGTCCACGCCGACCACGACGCGCGTTACGGCGACCGCCCCCTGTTCATGGAGATCGTGCGGCGACTGCGCGCCGCCGGAGCGGGCGGCGCGACCGTGCTGCACGGGATCTGGGGCTGGGATGGCGAGCGGCGCCCCGCGGGCGATCGGCTGCTGTCGCTGCGGCGCCACGTGCCGACCGTGACCGTCGTCGTCGACAAGCCCGAGCGTGCGCGGGAGTGGATGGGGATCATCGACCAGGTGACCGGGGACGCGGCGGTGGTCACCAGCGAGCTGGTACCGGCACTGCGCGCGCGGGGGGAGTGGGGGCAGACCGGCGGCCTGCGGCTCGCCGCCCTGGCACGCGGCGACTGAGGATCGCAGCACCGCAGACGCGCGGACGCGCGGCGACTGAGGATTGCAGCACCGCAGACGCGCGGATGCGGGGTATGCAGGCCTAAAGCGCTCCCGCCGGCACGCCGATCATGGGAGTGTGACCCTCGATGCTCGCGATCTTTCGCGCGCGACGGTGAGCGCTGCTCCCTTCGCGACCGCGGCGCTGGTGGCGTGGCTGGCCGTGGCCGTCGACGCCTCCCTGGGCTGGCGCTCATACGCCGGCTCGCTGGGGCTACTGGCGCTGACCGGTCTGCTGCTGTGGCTCGGCCGCCGACCGCGGTGGCGCTCAGGCCCGGGGCAGGTCCCTGCCTCGCTGGCCTTCCTGGCCGCGGTCGCGCTGCTGCGACACTCAGCCGGCGGCATCGTCTCGGGCGTCGCGATCGTCTCGATGCTGCCCGTCTTCTACACGGCCCTGTCGAGCTCGGGTCGGATTCGGCTGTGCGTCGTGCTCGCCGGTCAGGCCGCCTTCTACCTGCTGCCGATCGTGTTGATCGGACCGCCGCCGTATCCCCACAGCCAGTACCGGGCGGCGCTGCTGGCGGTGGCGGTCAGCTCGATCGTGGGCCTGGTGACCCAACGACTGGTCGCCAACGTCACCTTCCAGGCGACCGAGGCCGGGCGGCGCGAGCGGATGCTCGACCAGGTCGGCCAGCTCGTCCGGCGCCTGTTCGAGAGCGCAGATCCCCGTCAGGACCTGTGCGAGGGGCCGCGGCGCGTCAGCGACGCGATGTCGGTCGTCCTGCTGGAGCCGACCGACGCCGGCGAGATGGTCGTGACCGCGATCGCCGGGTTCGAGTCGTCGATCGCCGAGCTGCCGGCCGGATCGCGCCATCCGGCTCACGAGGCGCTGCGCTCGGGCCGCCCGCGGCTGGTCGCCGACCGCGTCGCCGAGTTGGCGGGTCCCGCGCTGTGGTCCGTGCAGGCCGTTCCCGGATCGGTCCTGTTCCAGCCGCTGCTGAAGGGCGGCGAGCCGTGGGGCGTGCTGGTGGTCGGCTGGCCGGCCGGGGTCGACGCGGCCGGCTCGCGCGCCACCGTCGTCGCGCTGCTCGCGCACGAGGCGGCGGCGGCGATCGATCGCGCCGACCAGATCAGCGTGCTGGCCGGAATGGCCCAGACCGACCCGCTGACCGGCCTGCCTAACCGCCGCGCGTGGGACGCGCGTCTGGCCCAGGCCGCGTTCGATGGGCACCTGTTCGCCGTCGCGATGCTCGACCTGGACCACTTCAAGCGCTTCAACGACACGCATGGCCATCCCGCCGGCGATCTGCTGCTGAAGGAGACGGCGGCCGCCTGGCGCGACCAGCTGCGCGGCGGGGACCTGCTGGCGCGGCTTGGCGGCGAGGAGTTCGGGCTGCTGTTGTTCGACTGCGGCCTCGACGCGGCCGGCGACGTGACCGGTCGTCTGCGCGCGCTGGTCGCGGGCGGTCAGACCTGCTCGGTGGGATTGGCCCTGCGCGGCGCCGAGGAGTCGGTCGAGATCGCGCTGGCGAGGGCCGATCGGGCGCTGTACGACGCCAAGGCCGCGGGACGCGACCGCGCCTGCGCCAGCGTCTGAGGCGAGAACCGCGAGACGCGTGACACATAGTCACGCTTCTGACGCACGAGGGCTCTGGTCCGGCTACGGCCCGCCCACGCGGGTCAGCATCTCCGCGCCGCAGCGCGCGCCGATGTCCGCAGCGCCGGCCGCCGGCAGGCCGCGCGCCAGTCCGTAGGTGAAGCCTGCGGCGAACGCGTCGCCGCAGCCGTAGCTGTCGCGCGCCGGGCCGGGTGGCGTCACCGCGTCCCATCGCCCCTCGGACTCGCCTCGCCAGCGCCCGCCGTCTGCGCCCTCGGTCTGCACGATTAGCCGCGCGCCGGACGCCAGCCGCCGCGCCCAGCCGCGCTCGGAGGCGTCGGAGGCGCTGAGCACGAGCGCGTCGAGGATCAGTTCGTGGTCGTTCAGCTGCTCGCGCACCCGAGGCGTCGCCACCAGCACCGGCGCCGCTCGCGCATTGTGCACCGCGCCCGCATCGCCGGCGGTCAGATACACGCCGTCGAGCTCGCGCAGGCGGTCCCAGCTCAAATCGTCTGATCCATGCGGCGCCAGCCGCGCTCCGATCGTGACGATCGTGCGCTCGCCGTCCTCGTCCAGGAACGTGATTACCTCCCGCGTCGGCCCCGGCCGCCGCACCGCGTGGATCGCGATTCCGCGCTGCGCCAGCTCGGCTTCGGCGGCGTCGCCGTTGGCGTCCGAGCCCAGTGCGCAGAACAGCTCGACGGTCGCGCCGAGTTGCGCCAGCACGGCGGCGGCGACGACCGCGCCGCCGCCTGCGTGGACCGAGATGCGCTCGGCGCCGATCACATCGCCACGCGCCGGCGGTCGATCCACGCGCAGGAAGTGCACCCACTCGACGTGTCCCACGACGGCCACGGTGGTCATCGTGCTGACGCTATCGCCAAACAGAGGCCATGCAGCGCTCAAAGGTTCGGCGGCGCGGTCGATAGAAGGTTTGCGATGATTAGCGTCCATGAGCCTGCGGCGTGGGTGTCGGTCGACGTGAACGATTCGGCCCCGGCGCCACCCGCTCCGGCGCTTGGGTACCAGTCGGGCGCCTCGCTCCAGGACGCGGCGGGGGTGTGGCGGCTGGACGGGCTTCGGAGCAGCGACGACGAGCTGGGCAGGCTGAGCGCGGGGTTCGCGCGCACGATCGACGACCTGGCCCAGATCACCTCGGACTTCTCGTGCGGAGCCGTACGCAGCTCGCTGGCCGTATCGGTGATCTCGGACAAGATCCAGCGCCTGCGCGCCCAGCTGCAGGAGGTCACCGATCGCGCCGGCTCGCTGCGCGGGTCCTCGGAGAAGGCGGCGGCGTCCGCCTCGGACTCGGCGTCGCTGGCCGAGCGGCTGTCGGAGGAGAGCGAGCGCGGCCTCGGCGTGGTCGGCCGCGTGGTCGGCGCGATCGGCGAGATTTCGGAGCACGCGACCCGCGTCCACGAGCTGGTCGAGCAGCTGGCCGCCAACGAGCTGGCCAGCATCGGCGCGTTCTCGGCGGTGATCGACCGGGTCGCCGATCAGACGCGGCTGCTGGCCCTCAACGCGGCGATCGAGGCTGCGCGCGCCGGCGAGCATGGGCGCGGCTTCTCGGTCGTGGCCGAGGAGGTCGGGCGGCTGGCGACCGAGACGGCCACGCAGACGGCACAGATTCGCGAGACCGTCAAGCGGACCCGCAGCCAGATGGAGATCGTGGAGCAGGCCGCGGCGGTCGCCAAGCAGCAGTCGGCGAGCAGCGCCGCCGACGCCGACGCCGGGCGCGACGCGCTGCAGCGGATCGGCGCGCTGGTCGCAGATTCGAGCGACACGGCGCGTGCGCTGGCGCAGCTCGCGCAGGCCCAGCGCGCGGACGTCAACGTCGTCGACGAGCACCTGCACTCGATCACGCAGGCCAGCGGCGAGATCGAGCAGCAGGCCCACTCCGTGGCGACCAACCAGTCCGACCTGGCGGCCGGGATGGAGCGAGCCGCCGAGGTGATCGCGCGCTATGACACCGGCGGGTTGATCTCGCGCCTGCGCGGCCTGTGCGAGGTGGCCGCCGCGGACCTCGGAGCGATGCTCGATCGGGCGGTCGACGCGCGCCACGTGACGCTCGCCCAGGTGCTCGATCTCAGCTACGAGGAGGCGCGCGGCGCCGGCATCCAGAAGTTCGCGAGGCTGTTCGATGTCTCCAAGGCCGACCCCGAGGGCTTCTCCCCGCCCAAGTACCACACCGCCTACGACCGCTTCGTCGACCAGCAGATGACGCAGCGCTGCGACGCGCTGCTCGCCGCCGAGCCGGCGCTCGTGTTCGCGCTGCCGCTGGATCTCAACTGCTGGGCGCCGGCCCACAACGCCATCTACACCAAGGCGATCACCGGCGACCCGGCCGTCGACCTGGTCGGCAACCGCAGCAAGCGCTTCTTTTTGGAATCGGACGCGTTGACCCGCGCCGCGCGGATGGAGCTGGGCGTGAAGCTGCCACTCAAGCAGCTCACCCGTCCCGAGATCAAGGCGGCTCGGGCTCGCCTGACGCAGACCGTTGGCGCGCGCCCGGTGCTGATCCAGACCTACGCGCGCGATACCGGCGCCGTCCTGAGCACGCTGTCTGTGCCGATCTTCGTCAAGGGCGAGCGTTACGGGGCGTTCGCGCTGGCGTGGGATCCGGCGAAGCTGCGCGCCTGAGGCTGCGCGCGCCGGCATCTTCGGCCGGCTGGAATACTGGGCGGCGATGCCCGCCCCGTTCACCTCCGACCTGGCAGCCGAGCTGGCGGCCGACGTGCTGCGCCGGTTCGAGCGCTACGTCCGGATCGACACCCAGTCGGCTCGTGATCGGAGCGGCTCGCCCAGCACGCCCGGCCAGCTCGCCCTGGCACGGCTGCTGGTCGCAGAGCTGACCGAGGCAGGGGTCGATGACGCGCGCGTGGACGACAACGGCTACGTGACCGCGACGCTGGCGGCGAGCGACGGCGCCGGCCGCGCGCCCGCGCTCCGGCGCCCGATCGGCCTGATCGCGCACATGGACACCAGCCCCGACGCGCCGGGCGCGGGCGTCGAGCCGATCGTGCATGCGGACTACGACGGCGGCATGATCGAGCTTCCCCACGAGGGCACCCGGCTGGACCCGGAGGCGATGGCGCATCTGGCGCAAAAGCGCGGTCACGCGATCGTCACCTCCAGTGGTGACACGCTGCTGGGCGCCGACGACAAGTCCGGCGTGGCCGAGATCATGGCCGCGGTCGCGCATCTGGCGGCGCACCCCGAGCTGCCGCGCCCGCCACTGGCGATCTGCTTCACGCCGGACGAGGAGATCGGCGAGGGCGCCACGCTGTTCGACATCGAGCGCTTCGGCGCGCTGTGCGCCTACACGTTGGACGGCTCCGAGCTGGGCGAGCTTCAGGACGAGACGTTCTGCGCCCTGGAGGTGATCGTCTCGATCACCGGGATCGAGATCCACCCCGGCCAGGCGACGGGCAGGATGGTCAGCGCGCTGCGCGTGGCCGCCCAGATCGTCGCCGAGCTTCCGTCAGACCGGCTGACGCCCGACACGACCTCCGGGCGCGAGGGCTTCATCCACCCCTACGGGCTGACCGGCACCACGGCTCGCGCCGAAATCCGCGCGATCGTGCGCGACTTCGACGAGCAGCTGCTCGACGAGCACCTTGCGCTGCTGCGGCACACCGCCGTCGAGGTGGTGCAACGGGCGCCTGGCGCTCAGGTCGCAGTCGACGTGCGCCGCCAGTACCGCAACATGCACGAGTACCTTGCGGGCGCGCCGTTCGTCGCCGAGGCCGCCCGGGAGGCGATCCGCGGCGAGGGGCTGGAGCCGATCGGCGTACCGATCCGGGGCGGGACCGACGGCTCGCGGCTGAGCGAGATGGGGTTGCCGACCCCGAACCTGTTCGCCGGCGGACACGAGTTCCATTCGGTGCGCGAGTGGGTCTCGGTGCAGGACATGGCCGCCGCCGCGGCGACGATCGTGCGCCTGGCCGAGGTGTGGACCCGGCCCGAGCTGGTGTCCCGGGCGGTTGGCGGGTGAGCCCGAGCGGCGCGGCCTCGTTGGCATCGCTCGACGGCGAGATCACGCTCGCGTCCGAGGCGATGATCCCGGCGACCGACGAGGGGCTGATCCGCGGCGACGGCGCGTTCGAGGTCGTCCGCGTCTACGACGGCGTGCCGTACGCGTTGGAGGCACACATGGCGCGGCTGGAGCGCTCGGCCGCAAACCTCCGGCTGGCACTGGACGTGGAGGCGGTGCGCGCCGACGCGTACCGGCTGCTGGCCCGCGCGGGCGCGGGCGAGGATCACGAGCTGCTGCGGATCGTGATCACGCGCGGCGGCCGCCGGCTGCTCGTCACCGAGCGCCAGGTGCCGATCCCCGATGCGCTGCGGCTGACGTCGATTACCTACTCGCCGACGAGGATCCTGGACGGGATCAAGTCGCTGTCGTACGCGGCCAACATGTTGGCCAGCCGCCTCGCCCGCGAGCGGGGGTTCGACGAGGCGCTGCTGGTCACGCCGCACGGGCGGGTGCTGGAGGCGCCGACCAGCTCGATCTTCTGGGTCGTCGAGGGGCGTCTGCTGACGCCGCCGCTGGACGATCACATCCTGGCGTCGATCACGCGCGCGCTCGTGATCGAGGTCGCGGGGGCGCAGGAGCGCGCCTGCACGCTCGAGGACCTGTACGCCGCCGACGAGATCTTCCTGGCTTCGACGACCCGGGAGGTCGCGCGCGTGGTGGCGCTCGACGATCGCGCCTTGGACGGGCCGACGCCGGTCTCTGACCGAGCGCGGGTGGCGGTGCTTGCGAGCATCCGCGAGGCCCTGCGCTGAAGGTCCTGACCGTCATCGGCAACCGGCCGCAGTTCATCAAGGCGGCTGCGGTGTCGCCGCATCTGCGCCGCGCGCACGAGGAGGTCCTGGTCCACACCGGCCAGCACTTCGACGACCGCCTGTCGGCGGTGTTCTTCTCAGAGCTCGGTCTGCCGGCCCCTGACCGTGAGCTGGGCGTAGCGCTCGGCTCGGCCAGCTCGCAGACCTCGCGGATGCTCGGCGCGCTCGAGCCCGTGGTGGCGGACGTCGGACCCGACCTGGTGCTGGTCTATGGAGACACGAACTCGACCCTGGCCGGCGCGCTGGCGGGCGCCCAGGCCGGCGTCCCGGTGGCGCACGTCGAGGCGGGGATGCGCTCGTTTGACCGCGCGATGCCCGAGGAGCTCAATCGCGTGCTGACCGACCACGCCTCGTCGCTGCTGCTGTGCCCGAGCGCGGTGGCGGTGGCGAACCTGGCTCGCGAGGGCGTCGCCGGCCGCGTGGAGCTGGTCGGCGATGTGATGGTGGATGTCGCGCGCAGTATCGCGCCGCGCGCTTGCGAGCGCACCGATCTGGTCGCCGCGCATGGCCTGAAGGTCGGCGGCTACGTGCTCGCGACCGCCCACCGGGCCGGCAACGTCGACGATCCCGCGCGCCTGGCGCTCCTCGTGGCGCTGCTTGCGGCGGTCGCTGGGCGCTGGCCGTTGCTGCTGGCGCTGCACCCGCGCACGCAGGCGCGACTGCGCGCCGCCGCGCTGCTGGATCGTCTGCAGGAGGCACCCGGGCTGACGATCTGCGAGCCGCTCGGGTATCTCGAGCTGACGGCGCTGCTGTGCAACGCGTGGGGGGCGCTGACCGACTCGGGCGGTCTGCAGAAGGAGGCGTACCTGGCCGGCGTCCGGTGCGTGACGCTGCGCGACAGCACCGAGTGGACCGAGACCGTCGATCTGGGCTGGAACACGCTCGTCGACCTCGATCCGGAGGCGGCGATCGCGGCGCTGCACCGCGAGCCGCCCGACGGCGGCGAGCCGCGGCTGGCCTACGGCGACGGCCGCGCCGCAGAGCGGGTCGTGGCCGCGCTGAGCGGCTGAATGCCCGGGTCAGCGACTGGGCGTCGCCGGCACCGCGTCGCCGACCGACGCCTACACTGCTGCGCCACATGACTCGAGGCTCGGTCACCGACGGCGCCCACGTCTCCCCGGGCGCGCGCCTGGCGGACGGCGTCACGCTCTCGCCGGGGGCCGTGATCCACGACGGGGTGGCGATCGGCCCCGGCTGTGCGATCGGCTCCGGCGCGGTCATCCACGCCGGAACGACGCTGGGCGAGCGCTGCGTGATCGAGGACGGCGCCGTGCTTGGCAAGCGGCCCCGGCTGCGCCCGGGTTCGAGCGCCGAGGGCGCGCTCGGGCCGCTGAGCGTCGCCGACGAGGTGACCGTCTGCTGCAGCGCGATCGTCTACGCCGGCGCCACGATCTGCACTCGCGCGATCATCGGCGACCAGTCCCAAGTCCGCGAGCGCGCGGTCGTCGGCGAGCGGTCGGTCGTAGGCCGCGGCTCGACGATCGACTTCGACGTCAGGGTCGGGGCTCGCGTCTGCATCCAGACGCTGGTCTACGTGACCGGCGCGACGGTGGTGGAGGACGACGTGTTCATCGGCCCCGGCGTGGTGATGACCAACGACGACACGATGGACCGCCATCCGCCCGGCGAGCGGTTGCGCGGGGCCGTGCTGCGGCGGGCGTGTCGGGTCGGAGGCGGTGTCGTGCTGGCTCCCGGGGTGCAGATCGGCGAGGAGGCGTTCATCGCCGCAGGCGCGGTCGTCGTGCGTGACGTGGCGGCGCGGGAGGTGGTGATGGGCGTCCCCGGCCGTGCCGTGCGGCGGGTCGGCGACGAGGACCTGCTCGAGCGCTGGCGCTGAGCGCTCAGGCGCGGATCAGGCCGGGACGGCCGCGCCGCTGGAGCCGGCCATGCCGTGGCCTGCGTGCGTCCAGATCACCTGCTCGTGACCGGGCCCGGTGCCGATCAGGGCGATCGGAACGCCGACGAACTCGGACACGAAGCGCAGGTAGTCGCGCGCGGTCGCGGGCAGCTCCTCCTCGGTCCGGCACTCGCTCAGGTCCTCGCTGAAGCCGGGCAGGTCGACGTACTCGCCGGCGACGTGATGGAGCACCGTCTGGTGATAGGGGAAGTAGTCGAACTGCGCCCCCTCGGCCCCCCGGTAGCGGACGCAGACGCGGAGCGGGTCGAGGCCTCGCAGCACGTCGAGCTTTGTGATCGCCAGCGCGGTGAGCGAGTTCAACCTGGCCGCGTAGCGCAGCGCCACCAGGTCCAGCCAGCCGACCCGGCGCGCGCGCCCGGTGACCGTGCCGTACTCGCCGCCCGCATCGCGGATCGCGTCGGCCAGCGGGCCGTCCAGCTCGGTCGGGAACGGGCCTGCGCCGACCCGGGTCTGGTAGGCCTTGGCGATCCCCCACACCTCGTCGATGTCCTTGGGCCCGACGCCCGCGCCGATGCAGGCCGAGCCGGCGACCGGGTTCGACGAGGTCACGAACGGATACGTGCCGTGGTCGATGTCGAGCATCGTCGCCTGGGCGCCCTCGAAGACCGCGAGCCGCCCATCGTCGAGCGCGCGCTGGGTCAGCGCGGTGGTGTCGGCGATGTGCTGCTCGAGCCGGTGGCCGTAGGTGAGGTAGGTCT
>JBOGYE010000182.1:0-5381 GCA_050696635.1 Solirubrobacteraceae bacterium
GCAGCGGCGAGCGCGTCGGCACCTCGTTCATGGTCCCGCGCACGACCGAGGACCTTGTCAAGCGCCGCCAGATGATGGCCACCTGGGCGCGATCGTCCAACGGCATGCTGGGGCGCACCGGGGACTACCTGAACTCGTGCCTGATGGCGCTCTCGGAGGCCGGCGACTGGTTCGCCCAGGCCGACAGCGCTTTCGGCGACAACGCGCGCCGCTACTACGAGATGGTGCGTGAGTCCGACCTGCTGCTGACCCACACGCTGATCCCACCGCAGGCCAACCGCTCGGCCAGCGGCTCGGCCCAGCTTGGCGGCCAACTGGCGGCGCAGATCATCTCGGAGGACGACGACGGGATCGTGATCCGCGGCGCGCGGCTGCTGGCGACGATCGGCCCGACCGCCGACGAGCTGCTGGTGTTCCCGTCGACAGTGCTGCGCGGCCGGCCCGAGGACGCGCCGTACTCGTTCGCGTTCGCGATCAACTGCGACGCTCCCGGCCTGCGATTCCTGTGTCGCGAGTCGGCCGACCACGGCGCCGGCCACTTCGATCACCCGCTGGCGTCGCGGTTTGAGGAGATGGACGCGGCCGTGATCTTCGACGACGTGAAGGTGCCGTTCGAGCGCTGCTTCATGCTCGGCCACCCCGAGCTGTGCAACGGCTTCTACTTGGAAACCACCGCCGCGCATCACATGACCCACCAGGTCACGGCGAGAACGACCGCCAAGACGGAGTTCATGCTCGGGTTGATCACGCTGCTGACCGAGGCGATCGGGATCGACCAGTTCCAGCACGTGCAAGAGAACGTCGCCGAGGCGATCGTCGCGCTCGAGGGGATCCGCGCGTTCGTCCGAGCGGCCGAGGCCGATGCGGCGCCGAACGCGTTCGGGGTGATGACGCCGCGCTGGGAGCCGCTCAACGCCGCGCGTAACTGGTACCCGAAGCTCTACCAGCGCTTCCCCGAGATTCTGCGAAAGCTCGGCGCGTCCGGCCTGATGGCGCTTCCGACCGAGGCCGACGTCGAGGGGCCCGCTAAGGAAGATGTCGAGCGCTACCTGCAGTCGGCCACACTGACCGGACCCGAGCGAGTGCGCCTGTTCCGCCTGGTGTGGGACACCTGCATCTCGGCGTTCGCCGGTCGCCAGGCGCTGTATGAGTACTACTTCTTCGGTGATCCGGTGCGGATGGCGGGAGCGCTGGTGGCAGGCTATGACCGCGAGCCGTACCGAGAGCGGGTGCGGGCGCTGCTGGAGGCGTCCAACCAGCCGGCGTCGATCTGAGCGCCGCGATGCCCGGCCCGCGTCCACGAGCGCTGCCGCAGCGCGACGAAGCCAGGCTCGAGGCACTGCTGCGCGCCTGCCTGGGGCGGTTTGCGACCGGCGTGGCGGTAGTCACGTTCGACCGATCCGACGGCGACGCCGTGCCGCACGGAATCACGGTTAACTCGTTCACCTCCGTATCGCTGCGCCCGCCGCTGGTGCTGGCGAGCGTCGCCCGCAGCGCCCGCTCGCATGACCAGCTGGGCGGGCGCCCGTTCACGGTCAACGTGCTCGGCGCCGAGCAGCAGCGGCTGGCGACGCGGTTCGCGGGCGGCGCGGCCGAGGATGAGGTGAGCTGGGAGCGAGGGGAGCTGGCACCGCGGCTGCCGGGCGCGCTGGCGCACCTGGAATGCCGGCCGTGGCGCCACTACGACGGCGGCGACCACACGCTGTACCTGGGGGAGGTCGCGGCGTCCGAGTATCGGGCCGGCGACGCGCTGGGCTACCTGGAGGGTCGCTTCATCGCGATCGGCGAGCCGGAGCTCGGCCAGGAGCACCTGCTGTGAAGGAGCGTGATGAGAAACCGGAACTATGGGCCGGTTAAATGCCCAGGAGACGAGATGGACGATTACGAGAACCTGCTGCGGACCGTGAAAGCGCGGCGCAGCGTGCGCAAGTTCGAGCCCGGGCGGGCGGTGCCGCGCGACACGCTCTTGAAGATCATGGAGGCCGGGCGCTGGGCGCCGAGCGGCGCCAACGCGCAGCACTGGGACTTCATATGCGTCGACGACCCGGACACGAGAGAAGCGGTGCGAGACGTGTTCCTGCGCCAGGGGGCCCGCCTGCGCGCGCAGACCGAGCGCTTCCCCGCGGTCAACAAGAGCTTCCTGGCCAACACGGTCGCGATCATCCTGGTGCTGGGCGACGAGCGCTTCAAGGCATGCTTCCCGCAGGGGGTCGGATCGGACGCGCAGGACGAGTACGGACCCAACAACGAGAACATCTTCTACTGCTCGCTCGGCGCCGCGATCCAGAACATCCAGCTGGCGACGATCGCCTGTGGGCTGACCTCGGCGTGGCTGTCAGGTGGCGGCGAGCGCCAGACGGCGAGCGAGCTGCGCGAGGTGCTCCACTTTCCGTCATCGGCCCGTCCCTACGGGACGATCCCGATCGGCTACCCATCCCGCACTCCGGCCAGCAAGTGGCGGCGCCCGCTGGAGCAGGTCGTGCACTTCAACCGCTTCGAGCCCGGCCAGTACCGCCCCCAGGAACTGGTCGACCATTACGTCAACGAGGTGCGCCCGTTCGCGATGTACCGGCCCTACGAGGAGATGCGCGAGTGGAGTGACTTCGACGAGCGGGCCGGCGCGTTCGCCGACGCCTACACAGGGCGCGTGACCAACCCGTCGGGAGAGTTGCCGAGGGCTCGCGCCCCTAGCGCCGAGGGGTGAAGCAGGGGCACCGCCCCGTCCCAGCCGCGGCTCAGCACCGCCAGCAGCGACGGCGGCGTCAGGACCACGGCGACGGCGGCGGCGTGCGTGCGACTGCAGCGCTCGCCGTAACCCGCCGGGGCCCAGGCGCGCAGATCGGGACCGAGCACCAGCCAGGGCACTCCACCCTCGAGCACGAACGCTCCGTCGGGCAGTTCGCCGAGCGGTCGCTTGTGCCGACGCTGGCGCCGCGTGGCCACCTCGATGCGCTGATCGTGCAGCCGGCGATCGATCGCGTCGGCGCCGGCGTCGCCGGGGTGCAGCTCGCTCCACACCGATACGAAGCGGTTGTAGTCCTCGCGCCGGCACTCGGCGCACGGCCGGTGGCCGGCCGCGAACGCCGTCGCCTCGTCCAGGAAGAACAGCTCCGTGTACCGGCCAGGGGCGCGCAGCGTCGACCGGTGCCGACCGCGAAACCGCAGACGGCAGGAGATCCAGCGCCGCCCGTTCCAGCTGCGCCGATGCTGTCCACGCGCGTCGTGCAGGCAGCCGCGGTTGCCATACACCAGGCCGCGCGCCGGATCGGCGACGATTTCACCGAGCGGGGTGACGCGGTTGCGCAGCGCCATCGGACGGGAAGGCTAGCGCCGCCCGACGGTACCCTGCCTTCACACAGATGCGACTCTCATTCCTGCGCAGGTTCACCATCGACCCGCTGCTGACCTCGGTTCCGATGACCGAGGATCAGCGCGCCAACCCGGTCGTGCGGGCGCTGCACCGGCGACGCGAGCAGGGCTCGCGACCCGGCGTGCGAGATGACGGCCTGCGGATCGCGCTGGCGATCGAGGGCGGCGGCATGCGCGGGGTGGTGTCGGCCGGGATGGCCGCCGCGATCGAGCAGCTCGGGCTGACCGACGCGTTCGACGAGGTGCATGGCGCCTCCGCCGGCGCATTCAACGCCGCCTTCCTGCTCTCCGGCCAGGCCGCCTACATGACCGCGCTGTACCAGCACGGGTTCGGCAACCCGATCTTCACCAGCGGTCTGCGCGTGCTGCGTGGCGGGCCGGTGTTCGACCTGGACTACGTGGTCGGCGAGGTGTGGCGAGCCCAACGCCCACTGCGCGCCGAGATCGCGCTGACGCGGGGAATCGAGCTGCACTGCACCGCGACCGATGTGTCGCGGGCAGAGATCGTCGATCTGACCGATCTGCGCAGCGCCGACGAGATCCGCTGCGCGATGCGGGCGTCGGCGAGACTGCCGTGGCTGGCGGGCCCGCCGGTCGGCTTCCGCGGCATGGCGCTGCTGGATGCGACGCTGGCCGAGGCGATCCCGGTGGGGGTGCCGCTGCACTCCGCCACCCACGTGCTGGTGCTCCAGACCCGGCCCCATGGCGTCGATCACACCCCGCTGTCGGGAGCGGTCGCGCGGCTGACCGACGGCTACCTGCGCAAGCTCAACCCCGCTCTGCAGGAGCTGCGCCGCGGCCGGTCCGAGCGCTACGACGCGCTCAGCGCGGGGCTCGCAGCGCGGGCCGCCGACAGCAGCGCGTCACCGGCCGTGTGCGTGATCCGCCCACCCGCTGGGACGCGCTCCGTGGGCCAGATGGAGAACCGAATGGCGATGCTGCAGGCGGCCGGCGGGATTGGATTGCGGGCGGCCTGGATGGCGCTGGCGGGCGAGGATCCGGAGCTGCTGAGCGCCCCACGCGCCTTCCCCCGGGCGCCGCTGGCGGCGGCAGAGGCACAGGCCGAGGCGGCCGTGCAGCGCGTCCGCTCGACGGCCTGAAAGCTCCCGTGGGGATTGCCGACGGGAGCCCTGAGAGATTCTGTAACGGTTGTCACGCGCGGGGGTACCTCGGGCGGTGTCGCCGTTCTCTCGTAAGCGTTCGTGGCAGCGCAGGGTCACAGACGCGGCGCGCAGCGCGCCCCAACGGGGTCGCGAGCTGCGTGCCGCCGCCGCCCAGCTCGACCTCCCCTGGGCGCGTTCTCTGCCGGCCCGGTTCGTACGCGAGCGCTTCATGCAGCTTGTGCTCAACCCCGTGATGGACTACTACGCGGCCCGCGCTGCGACCGGCCGAGATCAGCTGGCGTCGCTGAAGGGGCCGGTGATCCTGGTCGCCAACCACGCCAGCCACCTCGACACGCCGGTGATCCTGTCGGCGCTTCCGCGCCGGCTGCGCAAGCGGACCGCGGTCGCCGCGGCGGCCGACTACTTCTACCGCAACCGGCTGGTCGCCTCAGTGGTATCGCTGGTCTTCAACACGGTGCCGATCGAGCGCCGCTCGGGCGGCGGGATGTCCAAGGACGGCAGCCACCTCGACACGCTGCTGGACGACGGCTGGAGCCTGCTGCTGTATCCCGAGGGAACGCGGGCCCGTCCCGGCGTCCCGGGTCGCGTGCGGCGCGGAGCCGCCGTACTGGCCTGCGCCCACAACCTGTCGATCATCCCGATCCGCGTCACCGGCACCGCAGACGCGATGCCGCCCGGTCGCCTGTGGCCCAAGCGGCTGCATGGGCGGTTGGTGCCCAAGCGCCATCACATCAGCGTCTCATTCGGCGAGCCGATCGTCCCCAACGGCGATACGACCGCGCTGATCGAGCGCGTTCAGAGCTTCTTCGAGAACGGCGACGGTGGCCCCTCGCTGTCGCCCTACCGCCGCCCCAGCGCCAAGAGCCACAACGGCCACGCGCTGAAGAG
>JBOGYE010000183.1:0-2121 GCA_050696635.1 Solirubrobacteraceae bacterium
CGCCCAGAGCGCGGGCGCCCACGCCCGCGCCACGGCGAGGCGTGCGGATGATCGCTCCCGGGGTCGGCGCAGGCGCACCCGAATCGATCACCCCCGCGACGAGGCCGCCGACCGAGCCCGCGCCGACACCTCCGATGCCGTCCACGCCGCCGGCAGCAGTCGCGCCGGCCCGCGCGACGGCCGCCCCGAGGGCACCCGACCCAGCCTCACTGCCGCTCACCTCCAGCGCCAGCCGGTTGGCGGCCAGCGGACCGGCCGTCAGCCCGCGCGCGGCCAACGCGCGCCTGACCCGGACCACCTGCGCGGCGCTCGGCCCGAACCGCGAGGCGAACTGCGCCACCGTCAGGAAGTGGTGGTAGAGGCGCGAGCCGGGATCGCTGACCGCGGCTGCGTAGGACGCGAGGCCCGCCGGATCCCGGGGCGCGAGCGCAACGGTCGCATGCGCATCAGCCGTCAGACCGGCATGGGCCGAGCGGGCCGGCCGCGCGCCCACGCAGGCGTGGGCGACCGCGGGAGCGCTCGCCAGCGCAAGCGTGGCAAGCCCAACGGCCAGCGTCCCTGCAGCGACCATGCGGTCCTATCGGCCCCGGTCGCACCGCCCCCGCCGAAGCGCACGCCACCACGGACGGCTGTCCGACGAGCGCCGGTCGTCGCTCGGGCGCTCCGGCCCTGAGGCGGCGGCGACTGTACGCCTGCGCAGATGCCGACGCTGATCGCCGATCCTCTCCCGCCCGAGCTCGAGCGCCTGATCGAGCGCCGCCGCCAGCTTGGGCAGGACCTGTTCGACGAAGTGTGGGCGGGTGTGCTGCACGTGAACCCCGGACCTGCGCTCCCCCATGGGCTGTTGGAGAGCCAGCTGATCGAGCTACTACCGCGCCACCGATCGCAGCGCGGTGGTCGATCACTCGGCCGGCGAGCTGACCGAACGAATCGACTGGCCCTAGCGAGTCCCGAGGTCGCGCGGAAGCTGGGCATTCAGGGACACGCCGGAGAGCGAGGCGCGGCGCGTGTCCGGAAGCTTTCGCCCCGCGAGTACCGCGGGACCCGCCGTGCTCAGCTGGACAGTGCGTGTCCGAGACCGCCCACCTCGACGAGACGGACGCTCCGGACGGTCCTGATCTGACACCGGACAGATGCGCCCGGCGGACGCCTCGCTACAGCGGGATGTTGCCGTGCTTGCGACTCGGCCCCGGCTCGCGCTTGGTCTGCAGCGTGTGCAGCGCCGTGATCACCTTCGGGCGAGTCTCGTGGGGGACGATCACGTCGTCGATGTAGCCGCGCTCGGCCGCCACGTAGGGGTTTGCGAAGTGCGCCTTGTAGTCGTCGATCAGCTTCTGCCGGCGGCTGTCCGGGGTCGGGGAGGCGGAGATGTCGCGGCGGTAGATGATGTTGACCGCGCCGTCGGGGCCCATCACCGCGATCTCGGCGGTCGGCCAGGCGAAGTTGAAGTCGGCCGCCAGGTGCTTTGAGCCCATCACGTCGTAGGCGCCGCCGTAGGCCTTGCGGGTCACGATCGTGATCTTCGGGACCGTCGCCTCGGCATAGGCGTACAGGAGCTTGGCCCCGTGACGGATGATCCCGCCCCACTCCTGGGTGGTGCCGGGCAGAAAGCCGGGCACGTCGCAGAAGGTGACGATCGGGATGTTGAACGCGTCGCAGGTGCGGATGAAGCGCGCCGCCTTCTCGGAGGAGCCGATGTCCAGCACGCCCGCCAGCTGCGCGGGCTGATTGCCGACCACGCCGACCGAGAAGCCGTCCAGCCGCGCGAACCCACAGACGATGTTGCGCGCGTAGTGCTCGTGGACCTCCAGGAACTCCCCGTCATCGACCACCAGCCCGATCACCGCGCGCATGTCGTAGGGCTTGTTGGGGCTGTCCGGGACAATCGAGTAAAGCTCCGGATCCTCGCGCAGCGGGTCGTCGGTCGGCGCCACGCGCGGCGGGATCTCCAGGTTGTTCTGGGGCAGGAACGAAAGCAGGAAGCGGGTGTCCTCGATGCACGCCTCCTCGTCGTCGGCGGCGAAGTGGGCCACCCCGGACTTGGAGTTGTGGCTCATCGCCCCCCCGAGCTCCTCGAAGCCGACCTCCTCGCCGGTGACGGTCTTGATCACCTCCGGTCCG
>JBOGYE010000184.1:0-10341 GCA_050696635.1 Solirubrobacteraceae bacterium
GGCCTGCACGTACTACGCGCGGGTCGGGAGCTTCACCCACAAGGACGCCGCGGGCCTCGTGCACTTCCGTTTCACCGGCCGGATCGGCGGCCACACGCTCAGGCCTGGGCGCTACCAGGTCCAGGCACTCCCGCGCAACGCCGCGGGGGCCGGAACGCCCGTCACCGGGACGTTCGCTATCAGAAGGGGCCGGGCCGGGTCGACCAGGACGGTCCCGAAGCGCTCCCGAACCAGCAAGCCGTGACCGACCCATACGTCAAGACACGCCAACATCGAAGAGCTTTCCGGCCAGCGGGCAGCCGCCGACGAGCGCAGGCTCAGACCTCCGGTAACGGGGCGATGTGGCCCGGTTTTGTTGAGGATTTTCTCGACGACTTCGTGTTCGCCACGGCGAGCGGGAAGCCGCGAGACCGGAACAACATCAGGACGATCCTGTCCCGCGTCGTCGAGAAGGTGAACGAGCAGCGGGGCGACCGCGGCTACGCGCCGCTGCCGCCGGTCGTGCCGCACACGCTGCGGAGGACCTACATCAGCCTGATGCTCGAGGCCGGTGCGCCGCTGCACTACGTGATGGACCAGGTCGGGCATGAGGACTCGAAGACGACGCTCGAGATCTACGCCCACGTGCAGAAGCGGGTCAGCCGGCCGCAGGTGAAGCGTGCCTTCGAGGAGCTGCTCGCGAGGACCGATGTCGGCGAGCTCGGCGTTCCGGCCGAGGCTCGCGAGAAGATGTCCCACCAAACCGCCGAACGGGCGAAGTAAGCCCCAATGCGGTCCGCCAGACTGCCTCGTGGTCCACAAGAGTGGTCCACAAACGCAGAATCAACCCCCCGAGGATGACCTCAAACTCCCTCACCAGACGCGAAAAGGCCCCGATTTCCAGGGCCTTTTCGGATGGGCACGGCTGGGCTCGAACCAGCGACCTCTCGCGTGTGAAGCGAGCGCTCTCCCACTGAGCTACGCGCCCGGCGGCGCTCGATTCTACGCGCTGGGGGCCACGGACCCTAGACGCCGGCGCCAGCGCGGTAGCGGTGCTCGGGCCGGCCGGCGGTGCCGTAGTGCAAACGCAGCTCGACGGCGCCTTGGCGGGCCAGCTCGGCCAGGTAGCGGCGGGCGGTTGAGCGGCTGATGCCGATCTGCGCCGCGATCTCGGTCGCCGACAGATCCTTGCGGGCGGTCCGCAGGTGCTCGCGGATCCGCGCCATCGTCGGACCTGACTGGCCCTTGGGCAGCGGGACTGGCCCGCGCAGCAGTCCGTAGAGCGCGTCGACCTCGTGCTGCTCAGCCTCTTGCACCTGAGCCAGGCGAGCATGCAGGTTTCGGTACGTGGTCAGGCGCTCCTCGAGCTGGGCGAACCGAAACGGCTTGACCAGGTAGTGCACCGTGCCGAGTTGCATCGCTGCTCGCACGCTGGCCATGTCGCGGGCCGCGGTGATCACCAGGAAGTCGGGTCTGTCGGAGTGCTCCAGCGTCTCGTGCAGCAGGTCCAGCCCGTGGCCGTCGGGAAGGTAGAGGTCGAGCAGCACCAGCGCCGGGGCCCGGTGCGCGATCTCGGACCGGGCGCTCGAGACCGTCGAGGCGTGACCGGCGACCGTGAAGCCCCGGACGCGACGTACATAGGCCGCATGGATCGTGGCGACGTGGAAGTCGTCCTCGACGATCAGGACGCTGATCATCTCGGCCCCGCGGTCGAGACTCCGGGCGGCGCCGGCGGCCCAGGCGCTGGCGGCCGCGCTGACAGCTCCGGCGCCGGTGGCGCCAGGGGCAGCCCCGGCGTCGGCAGCACCACGGTGAATGTCGTCCGGTCGTCGCCGTCGATCGAGATCGTGCCGCCCGCACGGTGCACCAGCCGGTGCACGAGCGCCAGCCCGAGCCCCCGGCTGCGACTGCCCGAGCCGGGCTTGGTGGTGAACCCGTCGGTGAACACCGCCTCGCGCAGCTGCGCCGGTACGCCATCGCCGCTGTCGCGAACCTGAATCGTCAGTGGGCTGTCCTCGCCGCCGCGCAGGGTCACCTCCACGCGCGCCGGCGCGGCGCCGGCCGCCGCAGCATCGACGGCGTTGTCGATCAGGTTGCCGACGATCGTCAACACCGCCGCCGTCTCGGCGCCGGTGTCACCGAGCTCGGAAGTCTCGGACAGCACCAGCTCCACACCGCGCTCCGCCGCGACCGTCGTCTTGGCGAGCAGCATCGCGGCCAGCTCCGGCTGCTCGATCCGCTCGCCGATCATCTCCGCCAGCCCGCTGCTGGCGCCGGAGACGTCGAGCGCATAACGGGCCGCCTGCTCGTGATTGCCCAGCTCGATCAGCCCGGCGACGGTGTGCATCCGGTTCGAGAACTCGTGCTGCTGAGCTCGTAGCGCGTCGGTCATCGCGTCGACGCTGTCCAGCTCGCGCAGCAGACCTTCCAGCTCGGTGCGGTCGCGCAGCGTGACCACGGCGCCGAGCTCTCGCCCCTGGTGATAGACCGGCTGGTGGCTGACGACCAGCACGTACTCGTCGGTCAGCACCATCTCGTCGCGGGCCCCGGGTTCGCCGGTCAGCAGAACGCGCAGCCGATCGGGCGCGACCAGGGGTCCGAGACGCTGGCCGACCGATTCGGGCCCTAGCGCCAGCAGCCGCCGCGCCTCGTCGTTGGCGAGCGTGATCCGGCCATCGCGATCGAGCGTGATCACCCCCTCGCGGATCCCGTGCAGCATCGCCTCGCGCTCCTGCACCAGCGCCGCGATCTGGTCGAGCTCAAGCCCGAACGTGCTGCGCTTCAGCCGCCGCGCCAGCGTCGCCGAGGCGATCACGCCGATCCCGAGCGCGAACGCGAAGAACAGCAGCAGGATCGGGAGCTCGCCCAGCAGCTGGTCGGAGATGCGGCCCTCGAGGATCCCGGCGGATACCTCGCCGACGATCTGGCCGGACGGAGTGCGCAGCGGCGTCTTGGCGTTGGCCGAGATCCCGAGGTTGCCGTGGTCGGTCCCGAGGTGGTTGCGCCCGTCGAGCGCGACGACCGGCTCGGACACGCGCTTGCCGATCAGGCGGGGATCGGGGTGCGAGTAGCGCACGCCGTGGCGGTTGATCACCACGACGTAGGTGGCCCCGGTCCGGTGCACGACCTCCTCGGCCAGCGCCTGGATCTCGCGGCGCGCGGCCGGGGTTGGATCGGCCATCGCCTGGCGGACCGCCGGCATCGACGCGAAGGTCTCTGCGATCACCAGGGCCCGGCGCTGGTAGTCGCCCTCGAGGTGCGAGCGGTCGTTGAGCGTTGTCAGCACGAAGCCTACGACCGTGCTCGCGATCAGGATCCCGACCACGCTGGTCAGGATGCGGTTGGACAGCTGGCGGCGTCGGCGCACTCTCCCTCTCTCTTCCTGGGGCCGAGTGTAACCAGGCGTGGCGTGACCAGAATGCGCAAAAAGGCTGCAAATGCGGCTTAGCAGGGTAATGCCCGCAGACCTTTTCGATGCCCGACTCATCTCCCTACGGTGGACGCGTCGCACTCCACGAGGGAGACAGGGATGCATCAGTTCTGGCTGGCTGTCGGGTTTGGCCTCGTCACCGGGTCGGTGATCGCGGTGGCGGCCGTCGGCCTCAGCCTGCAGTTCGGGATCACCAACTACATCAACTTCGCATACGGCGACTTCATGGCGCTGGGCGCCTACCTCGCGTGGGAGCTGAACTCGGGTCTGCTGCACTGGAACATCTGGGTGGCGATGGTCATCGGCTCGCTGCTGGTGGGCGTGTTCGCCGTGATCGTCAACCAGATCCTGCTGGCGCCGTTCGCCAGACGATTCGAACGGATCTTCTACGTCCTGATCGTCACCTTCGCGCTGTCGCTGATCATCCTCAGCCTGATCAACTCGATCTGGGGCGCCGAGGTCAAGCAGTTCAACATGCCCAACCAGACCCCGATGACGATCGGGCCGTTCCTGCTCAGCGTCGACCAGTTGATCGTGATCGGGATCGGGCTGGCGCTGGTGGGCGCGATCCACCTGCTGCTGACCCGCACGCGGCTGGGCAAATCGATGCGCGCGATGTCAGACAGCACGACGCTGGCGATGACCAGCGGGATCGACACCCGGATGATCACCACGATCACGTGGTTCCTTGCCGGCTCGCTTGCGGGCCTGGCGGGGGTGATCCTCGGCATCACCGCGGCCAGCATCACGCCGAGCTTCGGCGAGGTGTTCCTATTCGTGATCTTCGCCGCGGTGATCGTCGGCGGGATCGGCTCGGTCTACGGTGCGATCCTGGGGGCGCTGATCATCGGGCTCGTGACCGAGGTCTCGGCGGTGTTCATCAACGCCGCCTACAAGCTCGACACCGCGTTCGTGGTCTTGATCCTCGTGCTGCTGTTCCGTCCCAGCGGTCTGTTCGCCCGGATCGGCAAGGCCTAGGAGCGTCGGAATGGCACCGATCGTCTACTACGCGTTCACGCTGCTGTTCTTCTTCGGCGTCTACGCCATCCTCGGCTGGGGGTTGAACCTCCAGTTCGGCGAGGCCGGGATCCTGAACTTCGCCTACATCGCGTTCGTGGCGATCGGCGCCTACATCACGGGCGTGACCTCGAGCGGGCCACCGGCCGCCGGCTCCGGTCAGACCTACGTGCTCGGCGCCAGCCTCCCGTTCCCGCTGGGCCTGCTCGCGGGGGGCGTAGCCGCCTGCCTGCTGGCGGTGCTGGTCGCGTTCATCGCCTTCCGGCGGCTGCGCAGCGACTACCTGGCGATGGTTCTGATCTCGATCTCGCTGGTGATGTACGACGTCATCAACAACGACGTGTCGCTGTTCGACGGCCCCGACGGCCTCAACTCGGTGCCGATGCCGCTGGGGGGCCTGCTGCACCTGAACGTCAACTCGTTCCTGATCTTCTTCGCGCTGCTGACGATCGCGATCGCCGGGCTGATGTGGCTGGTGATGAGTCGGATCACGCGATCGCCGTTGGGCCGGGCGCTGCGCGCGATCCGCGACGACCCGGACGTCATCAGCGCGCTGGGCAAGAACGTGTTCCGCTATCAGCTCATCGCGATGCTGATCGGCGCCTTCTACGCCGGCGTCGGCGGCGGGCTGATCGTCGAGTTCTCGTCCTCGTTCAACACCAGCGCTTGGCTGCCCGCGGAGACGTTCATCATCTTCGCTGCCCTGATCATCGGTGGCCTGGGCAACAACCTCGGCGTCGTGATGGGTGCGTTGGTCGTACCGGTGCTGTTCACCCAGCTGCCGAAGTTCATCCCCGACATCCCAGGCCATCCCGGCCTGATCCTCAACCTCGAGGGCGCGGTGATCGGGCTGCTGCTGATCCTCACGATGTGGTTCCGGCCCCAGGGGATCGTCCCCGAGCGCCCGCGACGCCCCGATCGGTTCCTGACCCCCCGGCCGCCGGATGCGCCACCGGGTGCGATCGATGCCGGCGCGGCAGCTGGGGCGCCGGTCGGAGCGCTCGAGCGGCCCGCGAACCCGCCGACGACCGCGAACCCGCCGACGACCGCGAACCCGGCGCCGACCCAGCCCGCCGGCGCGGTCGACGCGGAGGCGACCCGGTGAGCGCCATGTCGACCGCGCAGACCGCGACGACCGCGGCGCTGTCGGCAACCGACCTGCACAAGGCGTTCGGCGGCAACCGCGCCGTGAACGGGGCGGATTTGACGATCTCCGAGGGCTCGATCACTGCCCTGATCGGCCCCAATGGCGCGGGCAAGAGCACGGTCGTGAACCTGTTCTCCGGCTTGCTGGCGCCTGACTCGGGACGGGTGGCGCTGGGCGGCGAGGAGATCACCGGCTGGCCGAGTCACAGGATCGCCCAGCGCGGGCTGATCCGCACCTTCCAGCTGTCGCGCGAGCTGCAGGGCCTGACCGTGCTCGAGAACCTGCTGGTCACGCCGATCGGCCAGCTTGGCGAGTCGCTCGTGAGCATCTTCCTGCGCCCGCGCGCGGTGCGTCGCCAGGAGCGCGCCAACGTCGAGCGCGCGGCGGAGATCCTTCACGACTACGGGCTCTACCAGGTGCGCGGCAACTGGGCGCGCCAGCTGTCGGGCGGTCAGAAGCGGCTGCTGGAGTTGGCCCGGGCGGTGATGGCCGCGCCGAAGGTGCTGCTGCTCGACGAGCCGATGGCCGGCGTCAACCCGGCGCTGGTCGACAGGATCGGCGAGCACATCGCCCGGCTGCGCTCCGACGGCATCACCGTGCTGATGATCGAGCACAACCTTGGGGTCGTCGAGCGCATCTGCGACCACGTGATCGTGATGGCCGAGGGTCGCACGCTGGCGACCGGGCGCATGGCGGAGCTGCGCGCCAACACCGAGGTCGTGCAGGCCTACCTGGGAGGGGTGCTGGATGCCCGTCTTGACAGCTGAGACGGTGACCGCGGGCTACTCGCGGGTGCCGATCATCCACGACGTCAGCCTGACCGCCGAGGCGGGCACGATCACCACGATCCTGGGGCCCAACGGCGCCGGCAAATCGACCTTCGCGAAGGCGCTGTGCGGCGTGCTGAAGCCGATGTCCGGTCGGGTCTGGGTGGGAGAGACCGAGATCACGCGCCTGCCCGGCCACATGATCCCGCGCCACGGGCTTGGCTACGTGCCCCAGAACGAGAACGTGTTCAAGCGGATGAGCGTCCGCGAGAACCTCGAGGTCGCCGGCTTCGTCCATCGCCGGGGAGACGACAGCAAGAAGGTCGACGAGGTGCTGGCCGTGTTCCCGGACCTGCGCAAGGCCGAGCGCAAGCCCGCGGGACAGCTCTCGGGCGGGCAGCAGAACATGCTCGCGATGGCTCGCTCGCTGATGATCGATCCCGTCGCCGTGATCCTCGACGAGCCGACGGCCGGACTGTCGCCGGCCTACACCGCGGTCGTCTGGGAGCAGATCATGCGGATCGCCGCCGCCGGCACGGCCGCGATCGTCGTCGAGCAAAACGTCGAGCAGGCGCTCGAGCACGCAGACAGCGTCTACGTCCTGATCGCAGGCGCAAATCACGTCCACGGCCCGGCAACGGAGATCGCGGCGCTGGATCTCGGCGCGATCTTCCTCGGCCACGCCCAGGCGCACCCGACCCCCAACGCGTCGTAACTGACCCACCACTCAACCAAGGCAGAGGAGACAGCTGAGGCACATGTTCGCACCCAGGTTGCATCCAAGAAGGTTCACCGCGCTGCTGACGACGGCCGCAGCGGCGCTCGCGCTCGCGGCGTGCGGCAGCACCAGCGCCACCAGCGCGAGTGGCGGCGGAGCCGCGAGCGGCAGCTCCAAGGGCGGCTCGATCACGATCGGCGAGCTGTACCCGTTCACCGGCGCCAAGGCCGAGCTGTCGGGCTGGGGCATCCACGGCGTCGGCGCCGCGGTGAAGGAGATCAACGCCGCCGGCGGCGTCGACGGCAAGCAGATCAAGACCGTGACCGGCGACGACGCGGCCGACTCGGTCGACGCGCTGCCGGCGCTGCGCAAGATGCTGCTGTCGAACCCGGTCGCGGTGATCGGTCCGTTCTCGCCGACGATCGAGGCCGTGATCCACCAGTTCCAGGCCAACAACGTGGTCGACTTCGCGCTCGGCGGCACCGCGCAGCTGGACGACATGAACTTCCCCTATGTGTTCCGCACGTTCCCGTCCGACTCGACCGAGGCGACGGCGATGGCGATCCACGCGATCCAGTCCGGGTACAAGAGCGCGTCGCTGATCTTCGACAACTCGGCCAACTCCCAGGGGTTCGTGCCGCCGCTGACTAAGGCCTACGAGAAGCTGGGCGGCAAGGTCCTGTCGGTGCAGTCGATCGTGCCCGATCAGGGCTCGTACCGATCCGAGCTGGAGAAGGCGTTCGCCAACCACCCGCAGATCGTGTTCGCGTCGTTCGACACCCAGACGGCGACCACGATCTGGGCCGACGCCAAGCAGCTGGGCGATCTCAGCGTGCCGTGGCAGGGCGATGACCTGATGGCGGGCGCCGACTACGCGCACGCATTCGGCGCGGCCGCCTCGAGCAAGCTGTTCGCGGCGTTGCCGGCGCCCCCGACCGGCGCCGGCTATCAGGAGTTCCTGGCCGCCTACAAGGCCGCCTACCCCGGCGCGACGCCGCTGCCGTCGACGTACAACATCTACGACTCCGTGGTGATCGCCGCCCTGGCGATGGATAAGGCCAAGAGCACGGACCCCAAGCAATGGGTAAAGGACGTGATGTCGGTGGCCAGCCCGCCGGGGACCGTCTGCAGCGACTACCCGACGTGCGCGAAGCTGATCGCCGCCGGCAAGGAGATCAACTACGAGGGCGCCGGCGGGTCCGACGACTTCAACGCACACCACAACGTGTTCAGCGGGTTCTCGATCGTCGGCTTCAACGGCACGACCAATGGCAAGCAGGTCGCCTACGTGCCCGCCGCGGCGATCGCCAAGCTCACCGGGTAGTCACTGCCCGACCCAGATGCCCGGACCCGACCCCGGCGAGCGCGAACCGCTCGCCGGGGTTCGGCTCCTGGACCTGACGACCGTGCTGGTGCACGGCCCGGTCCACGTACTAGTCGGTCGACATCTCCGCTCTGTGCGAGCAGGGGGCGCTCTCGGCGAGACCGATGGCGGCGTCCCGGGGCGCCGAGCAGCGCGCGGTGGGGACGGCGCGTGCGCGGATCTGCAGCTCGGCGCGTTCGGCGATCTTGAGCTTCACGCGCACGTGGGCGCGCGTGTGACTCGCGGGCGGGGCAGCGGCAGGTGGCGTGACCGTGGTCGTGCTCGAGCCGGTCGTGGTTGGCGGCGGCGGTGACGGCGGCAAGCTCGGGGGCTGAGGTGGCGGTGCCCGCGGTGCCGGGGATCTCAGACGCCGCGCTCCAGCCTCCGGCGCTCGTGCAATCTGAACGAGCGCGCCGTCCTCAACTCAGCGCAGGCGGTAGGATCTGCACCGGACCGTGCTAGGCGGGGTGCTAGCGGTGCCCTGTACCCGCAATCCGCTCTAGCGGGGCTGAATTCCCTCCCGAGGGGCCGATGCCCGAGGTCAGCGCCCCTCTGCGAGGCGGCGATGGTCCGGTCCCGTCGCGATGGAGAGCTGTGAACCAGGTCAGGTCCGGAAGGAAGCAGCCTTAAGCGGTGACCTCCAAGCGCGTCGGGAACACCGGGCCGGAGCCTCAAAGCGGCGGTCGCGCCCCGGGTGACGCAACGACGGAGGGTGCACGGTCCACCCCCTAGACTCGACCGGGCCCGTGTCGACCGGTCCGTCCCTCTACCGCCGCCACCGCCCGCGGACGTTCGCCGAGATGGTCGGACAGGAGCAGGTCGTGCGCACGCTGTCCAACGCGATCGCGCGCGGCCGGGTCCACCACGCCTACCTGTTCGTCGGCTCGCGCGGGACCGGCAAGACGAGCACCGCCAAGATCCTCGCGGCCAGCCTGAACTGCGTCAACGGCCCCACGACCGAGCCGTGCGGCGTCTGCGAGTCGTGCGTCTCGATCGCCAACGCGACCTCGCTGGACGTGATCGAGATGGACGCCGCCTCCAACAACTCGGTCGACGACATCCGGGAGCTGCGCGAGCACGTCGCGTACGCGCCGCTTTCAGGGCGCCACAAGGTCTACATCCTCGACGAGGCCCACATGCTCTCCCAGCAGGCCTGGAACGCGTTCCTGAAGACGCTGGAGGAGCCGCCCCCGCGGACGATCTTCGTGCTCGCCACGACCGAGGCGCAGAAGGTGCTGCCGACCGTCGTGGACCGCTGTCACCGGTTCGATTTCGGACGCCCGACCGTGACGCAGGTCTCCGAGGTGGTCGCGCGGGTCGCGCAGCGCGAGTCGATCGCGATCGAGCCGGGCGCGATCGCGCTGGTCGCGCGGCATGCCACCGGGAGCTTTCGTGACGCGCTGGGGACCCTCGAGCAGCTGGTCTCCTACGCGGGGGAGGAGGCGATCGCCGGTGTCGACGTGCTCGCGGTGCTGGGCGTCGCCGACGTGGAGCAGCTGTTCGGCGCCGTCGATGCCGTGATCGCGCGCGACGGGGCCGGCGCGCTGCGCGCCGCCGCGGCGCTGGCCGACTCGGGCCGCGACGCGGGCCAGATCCTGCGCGACCTGGAGCTCCACGGCCGCGAGCTGTTGACCGTGCAGATCCTCGGCGAGGTGCCCGAGCAGGTGCGGGTCACGCCCGAGCGCGACGAGCGCCTGCGCAGCCAGGCGCAGGCGCTCGACGAGGGCGACGCGGTGCGGCTGCTCGACCTCGTCTCCGGGGCGCTGCAGGCGACGGCCGCCGGTGCCCAGGCGCGGATCCAGCTCGAGCTGGCGCTGCTCAAGGCCGCCACGCCGCAGGTCGACTCCTCGACGGCCGCGCTGCTGGCGCGCGTCGCGCGGCTCGAGGGGTCGACGTCGCCACGCACCGAGCCGGGGGCCC
>JBOGYE010000185.1:0-4334 GCA_050696635.1 Solirubrobacteraceae bacterium
TCCGAATCGACTGCGCTCCCGCCGAGCAGGGACATGCCAAGCTGGGGGAAGCGCACCGCCTCGTCGAACTCGCGTGGACCGAAGGCCAGCACGTCGAGCTCGGTGTCGGCGCGCAGCGTGTGCTCGCCGGCCCGCGGACGGTACACGATGCAGTCACCGGCGCGGATCTGTGAGGCCTGCCCGCGCTGCCAGGAGATGCCCGTCCCGTCGACCACGTAGAAGGTCTCCTCACCGCGCCCGTGCTCGTGGGCCGGCGTGGACCAGCCCCCGCTGGGCAGCTGGATCCGCCGCACGCCGACGCCCACACTGCCGCCGGCCTCCCCGAGCAGGGTCCAGCGACCCCGCAGATGCCCGAGCGCGTACTCGCGCGCCGGCGCCTGGTCGAAATGGGCCAGTCCCACGCCCGAGAGGCTACTCGTCGGGCCGGCTGATCTGCGCGCGCGGATGCGCGTCGAAGTACACGTCGCGCAGACGGTCGGTCGACAGGTGGGTGTAGATCTGCGTGGTGCCGATGTCGGCGTGCCCGAGCATCTCCTGCAGCGAGCGCAGGTCGCAGCCGCCTGCCAGCAGATGGGTCGCGAACGTGTGGCGCAGGGTGTGCGGGCTCATCCGATGCGCCAGACCCGCGGTGCGGGCGTGCCCCTGCACGATCCGGTAAAGCCCCTGACGCGACAGGCGCCCCCCTCGGTGGTTGACGAACACGTGCGGCTCTGGCCGCAGGCCGACGAGCGCGGCGCGTCCGCGTACCATGTAGACGCTCAGCGCCTGAACGGCCTGTGAGCCGACCGGGACCAGGCGCTCCTTGGAGCCCTTGCCGCGCGCGCGCAGCATCCCCGCCTCTAGGTCCAGCTCGGACAGCTCAAGCGTGATCGCCTCTGAGGCGCGCAGACCGCAGGCGTACATGGTCTCGAGCAACGCTCGGTCGCGCAGAGCCACGGGGGTGCTGCCACGCGGTTGCGCCAGCAGGCGGACGACCTCGTCGCGGCTGAGAACCTTCGGCAGCCGCGCAGCTTGGCGCGGCGCTCGCAGATCCCTGGTCGGATCGTGGTCGATGATCTGTTCGCGGCGCAGATGGCGGTGAAAAGACCGCAGACAGGCGATCTTGCGCTGCAGAGTCGCGGGCGCGAGCGGCGCGCGATCGTCCGCCGGGCCGGCCAGCTGATCCACGAACGCGCGCAGATCGTCGGTGCTCGCCTCGAGCGGGTCCCGACCGCGGGCGGAGAGAAAGGCGCCGTACTGGTTCAGATCGGATCGGTAGGCGTCGATCGTGTTGTGCGACAGCCCGCGCTCCAGCTCCAGCGCCGCCAGGAACTCCAGCGTCAGCTCGTGCACCCGCCGCTGGATCGGGCTGGCGTCGAGGATCGCCATCATCCTCACTATTCGCGCTGGGTACCGTCGCTCCTGCGCCGCGCTCGCAGCCACAGCAGGGCGATCAGCGTCTTTGAGTCGGTGGTCTGTGCGATCGCGGCGTCGAGCTGGGCCAGCGGCCAGCGGACGACCTCGATCCGCTCGTCGCCGTCTGCGGTCGCCCCGCCGCGGTCTTCGGACAGCTCGCGCGCGACATAGAGCCAGATCCGCTCGTCACAGAACCCCAGGCTGGTGTGGAACTGCAGCAGCGGCTCCCACGACGCTGCCTGCAGCCCGACCTCCTCGGCCAGCTCGCGCTGCGCGCAGGCCAGAGGCTGCTCGTCTGGCACGTCGAGCTTGCCGGCGGGGATCTCCAGCGACGCGTGCAGCCCAGCCGCCTCGCGCGGCTGGCGAGTCAGCCAGACGTGGTCGTCATCGAGCGCGAGCATCCCCACGGCGCCGGGATGCCAGACCTTGTCGCGCAGGACTTCGGCCCCGTCGTCGTGGCGAAAGCGCTCGACGCCGGCGGCGACGATCCGCCCTTGCCACTGCACCTCGCGGTGCAGCAGCTCGAAGCCCGTCATCGAGCCGCCAGCTGGATCGACGACTCCTGCACGATCGCCAGCGCGACCTCGAGCATCTGCTCCAGCGCCTGGGCGCTGACCCGTTCATCGGACTCATGGTTGCGCTCGACGCCATCGGCCAGGCAGATGCAGTCAAATCCGCCCGCCCGGAACGAGTTGGCGTCCGACGCGCCACCTGAGGCGATCCGGTGCGGCTGATACCCGACGGCCGCCAGGGCGCGCTCGGCGACCTCCAGCTCGGGAGCGCCGGAGCGGATCCGGTAGGCGCCGAACATCCGCTCGAGCTCGATGTCCAGGTCGCATTCGCCCGCGTTGGCGGCATCCTGGAGGCGATCCACGATCGCGGTCGCCACCGCGGCCGCACGGTCGTCGTCGAGGCTGCGTGCCTCGGCCACGATCGCGCAGCGCTCCGGGACGACATTGATCGCGCTGCCGCCGGCGATCGTGCCGACGTTGGCGGTCGTCTCGGCGTCTATCCGTCCAAGCGTCATCGCCGCGATCGCGACGGCGGCGGCCACGACCGCGCTGCGCCCGTCCTGCGGCCGCACCCCGGCATGCGCCGCACGCCCGCGCAGCTCGGCAGCGACGCGGTAGTGCGTCGGCGACGCGACCACGACCTCGCCGATCGGAGTGGCGTGGTCGAACACGAACCCGAATGAGCTGTGCAGCCGCGTCAGGTCAAACTCCCGCGAACCGCGCAGCGACACCTCCTCGCAGACGGTGAACAGCAGCTCGATCCCGATCGGCGGAGGCCCGGCCGGCCCCGTCATGCACCGTGCAAGCTCCAGCAGGACGGCCACCGCCGACTTGTTGTCGGCGCCGAGGATCCCGTCATTGGCGTTGCGCCAGTACCCGTCGGCGAGCTCGGGGGCGACGGGTGCGGCCAGCGGAACGGTGTCCAGGTGCGCACACAGAAGGATGCTCGCGGGGGCGGCACCGGGGATCCGGGCGAGCAGGTTGCCGGCGTCTGATCCGGCGGCCGGGCCCGTACCGTCCTCGTGCACCTCCAGCCCCAGCTCGCGCAGGCCGCTGCTCACATGGTCGGCGCATGCGCGCTCGCGACCAGACGGGCTCTCGATCGCGCACAGCGCCGCGAATGTCCGGTGCAGTCGCTCGCGCTCGGCGTCAGTGGCGCGCCTCACGCGCCGGCGCCGCGCGAGATGCTGATCTCACGCTCGCCGCCCTCGGCGGCGGGCTCGTCCTCGCCACCCTCGGCGCGGTGATCGCCCTCCACGCCCCCGGCGCGGCGGTCCGCAGGCTCCCCCTCCGCGCGCGCCAGCGCCGCGCCGACAAACTCCCGAAACAGCGGCGCGGGGCGCTCGGGACGGGACTTGAACTCCGGGTGATACTGCGAGGCGACGAAGAACGGATGCGCCTCGGAGGCCAGTTCGATCGCCTCGACCAGCCGCTCGTCAGGGGAGGTTCCCGAGCAGACCAGCCCGGCGCTCTCCAAGCGGCGGCGCAGATAGTTGTTGACCTCGTAGCGATGACGGTGGCGCTCGTAGACGACCGCCTCGCGGTAGAGCTCGCGAATCCGGGTGTGATCGTGGAGCTTGACCGGGTCGGCGCCAAGCCGCATCGTGCCCCCCATGTCGGCGATCTCCTTCTGCTCGGGCAGCAGGTCGATCACCGGGAACGGAGTCTCGAGGTCCATCTCGGTCGAGTTGGCGCCGTCCATCCCGGCGACGTGACGCGCAAACTCGCTGACGGCGACGTGCATCCCCAGGCAGATTCCCAGGTACGGGATCCGCTCGGTCCGCGCGATCCGGGCGGCTGCGATCTTCCCCTCCCAGCCGCGCCCGCCGAAGCCTCCGGGGATCAGGATCCCGTCGGCGGAGCGCAGCCGCGCCACCGCGCTCGGCTCGCCGACCGTCTCGGAGTCGACCCAATCGATCTCGACAACCGAATCGTGGTGAACGCCCGCGTGGCGCAGCGCCTCGGCGACCGACAGGTAGGCATCCGCGAGCTGGACATACTTGCCGACCAGCGCGATCTTGACGCGCCGCTGCGCGGCGGCGGCTCGACGGGTGATCGCCTCCCAGCCGCTCAGATCAGGCGCGGGCGCCTGCACCCCGAAGTGCTCGGCCAGGATGAACTCGTCGACGCGCTGCTCGTTGAACACGAGCGGGATCCGGTAGACGTCGTCGACGTCGTAGGCGGACACGATCGCGTCGACGGGGAGGCTCGCGAACAGCGCGATCTTGGCGCGGACCTCGTCCGACAGCCGCGCCTCCGAGCGACACACGACCATGTCCGGCGCGATCCCGATCCGCCGCAGCTCGTTGACCGAGTGCTGGGTCGGCTTGGTCTTCAGCTCGCCGGCGTGGCCGATGTAGGGGACCTGCGTCAGGTGGTTGAACTTGCAGCGGCGGCGGTGTCTGTATTCCTGTTACTGTCGGATAG